>CAYNRI010000005.1:10841-56745 GCA_964399575.1 uncultured Rikenellaceae bacterium | reverse complement strand
GTTTTGCCTGATGAAACAATGCAAACAAATCCCGTTCAGAATGAAGCCGGAATAACGAACCAGCAGATAGCCGTTGCTGAAGTTGCTGAAGAACAGGAAGCTGACAATACTGCTGGTGCTGAACTACAATCAGAGACCGGATTACTTTATGAAGCAGTGGAATCAGGGGCTCCCCTGACCGATTCTGAGCAGGCCGGGCTGGGATCAGACTCCGCCAGAAAGTCAGTTAATGCTGATGTCGTTACAGGATATGCGGCTTCAAGCACTATGATGGCTGCTCCCGCCAGTGATGCAGTAGAATCCGCTGAACCTCAGCCTGATGCCCCTCCTCAACCGGCTGATGGCCAGGAAAACTATGCAAAATATATTAGAGAAAATATCAGAAGACCTGCTGCAACTGAATCAATGGAGAATGCTGTCGTTGTAATCAGCTTTAAAGTGCTTAGTACAGGCATTGTTGAAAATATAAGTATTGTTAATACTCCGGGAGATGAATTCTCTGAAGAAGCAACAAGGCTTATAAGAGAAGGGCCGGCATGGCTGCCTGCTATAAAAAGTGGCGAGACAGCCGACGATAATGTTATGCTGAGGGTCGTATTCAAATAATAAAAATTAAGTTCACCCGATAAGGCGATCCGATTATCGGCCTGCAAATAATTCGGAACAAAAGAAAAATACATGATTGTTTTACGCGAACTTTCACTTAATGATAAGAAGATATTATTGCCTGCTGGCATTATTCACGGTAATTAACTTTCCTGCAGTATTAAGCCAGCCTGCTGACTCAACATCATTTGCTTCAAATACAAGACTAAGCTTTTACACTTTCGAGAAGGAAGCAGAGTTATTATTGCATGTCCCTGCAAAATTTCAGTTTTATAATATTACAGCGGTAGTAAAGACCGGTGACGATACTCTTGCTACCTGGAATGGTATTCCGTCAGGAAAAATCATCAGGATTCCCTTCAGGCTTAACCTCATCCCTGCAGATTATAAGGTAATAACAGGGATCAGCACCCCTCTTTTAAGCCAGAAATTCATAACAAGCTGTAATCTTCAGATACTTAATTATAAGCCAAATGAAGTAAAAACTGACAGGCTTACCGGGGGGCTTATAGTGAATAAAAGAGCCTTTTTTCCCTTCGGGTTTTACTGTTATTCACCGGTCCATCCCTTGTTACCTGAAGAAGAGGTCGTAAAAGGATTCAATACTATATCCCCATATCAGAAAATAGTCCCGGAAACATTCCATGAGAGGAAAGCTTACATGGATCGCTGTGCAGAACTGGGGATGAAAGTTCATTATAACATACTTTCTGTTTCAGGGGGAGGCGGAGTAAACTCGGTTATAGAAGGTATAAGTGATAATGAAAAAAAGGAACTGCTTGAATATGAATTGGAAGCATTCAGGGATCATCCCGCCCTGCTGGCATGGTACATAGCCGATGAGCCCAACGGATTCGGAATAACACCTGATTCCCTTGAATCGATATACAGAATAATAAAAACAATAGATCCCTGGCATCCTGTCTCAATAGTGTTTATGGCTCCTTTCCTGTCGTCAAGAAAGTATGTTAATTCTCTTGACATAGTAATGGCTGATCCATACCCAATACCTGACATGCCTGTAACATATACAGGCAATGCAGCAAGATCCCTCACTCAGGAATTTTACGGAAAAAGACCTGTCTGGATAGTCCCTCAGGCTTTCGGAGGCGGAGAGCTCTGGAGCAGGGAACCAACAAGGCAGGAGATACGGTCAATGACCTATCAGTCGATAATAAACGGTGCCTCAGGTATTCAGTTTTTTGTAAGGCAGGGATTGAATCTGTTCCCGAAATCGACAGGTACATGGGCTGAATGCGGCATGATGGCTGTTGAAATAGCTGAAATGACACCATGGCTTCTCTCAGAGGAAGAGTCAATACCTGTCAGATGCGGATCGGAAAACATATCAGTCAGATCAGCTATGCATGACGGACAGCTGCTTGTGCTTGCAGTGAATAAGGCAAATATTCCTGTAAGAGCCGATTTCAATATAAACACCTCATTATCAGGCAGAGTTAAGGTATTATTTGAAAACAGGAATGTAGGGGTAAGCTATGGCTCCTTTTCCGATAATCTTGAAGCTTTCGGTTCCCAGGCCTACCTGATCAATATAAAACCAAAAAAGGACACACTTGTCAGATGGAGAGATAACCTCATAAAAGATCCTGGCTTTGAAGATATTTCAAGCCCCGGAATACCTGCATCGTGCTATGCCCGTAACGGTGGTGACAGGGGTGCAACATATTTCCTCGACTCAAGGGAGCATTTTGAAGGAAATCATTCTATCCGTCTGATAACCCCAACAGAGAAAGGTACAATCAGATTAAGATTCTTCCCTGTTAAGGTGATGGCCGGCAGAACCTATTATATCTCCATCCGGGCTAAAAATGATCCGGAGACTGGTCTGCATAAGGACACAACTTTAATTCATCCCCGTTATTTCGAGATTTCGCTTGGAGAGTTTGGCTCCAGACGATTTGAACTCAGTCCCGACTGGAAGGAATATGTAACATCTGTTACACTACCTTATCCTGCTGAAGATCTCCCGCCAAAACTGAATGTTGTCCTGCAGATGCCATCCGCAGGCATCGCCTGGTTTGACATGCTTCAGATTATAGAGGCTGTTGATCTAAATAAGAGTGTAGATCCCACTTTAAGGAAACCATGGGAAGATTGGATATGGGACAGATAGTGACCGATCACTTTAATCTGAGGGCTGATGTGATCAGACAGGATTAGTTTTTAACCGAAGCCAGACCTTCTCTTCATCGTCAAGATAAGGAGCAATCTTATTGTAAAGCTCCTCATGATATTCATTCAACCAGTCAGTTTCGTGCCTTGAAAGAAGATCCAGGTCAAGAAGATCCCTGTCAATATAGCATAATGATACTGTATCAAATTTCAGAAACCGTCCAAATTCAGTCTCCTCATCTTCATAGCATATCATAAGATTCTCTGTCCGGATGCCATACTCACCTTCCCTGTATACAGCCGGCTCATTCGATATCAGCATTCCCGCTTCGATACTTGTCCGGTTTGCAGCAGGACTGATGCTCTGGGGGCCTTCATGAACATTCAGGCAAAAGCCAACTCCATGGCCCGTACCATGACCGTAATTGATACCCGCTTCCCACAGGAATTTCCTTGCGAGCATATCAAGCTGATACCCTTTTGTGCCAGCCGGAAATTTTACTGAAGCCAGCTGAATGTGTCCTTTCAGTACAAATGTAAAATCCCTCTTTTGCTTTTGCGACGGTGACCCTGTTGTTATTGTCCTTGTAATATCTGTCGTACCACCGGGGTACTGAGCACCTGAATCGATCAGAAAGATGCCGCTGCCGGAAACAACTGAAGAAAGCGAAGGATCAGTTTCATAATGAGGCAGAGCAGCATTCTCATTAAAAGCAGAGATCGTTCTGAACGAGGGACCAATATAATCCGGCTGTTCCTCCCTCAACTCCCGGAGCTTCAATGAAAGGGAGAATTCAGTCATTCTGCTTTTTCCGATATTTTTTTCCAGCCAGTAGAAGAACTTTGTCAAAGCAATACCATCCCTGATCATCACTTGCTCTATATTCTTTATCTCAGCATGATTCTTTATAGCTTTCATTCTGCATGGGATACTGATATCCTCAACTATATTAACCTGTTCCGGGATTGAGTTGTAAAGAGCTATAGAAGTGGTATCAGGGGATAACAGGACCGAGGATCCTGCTTTCAATGAAGACAGAACTTTTGTAACTGTGCCATAATTTTTTACCCTGATATTAAGTACGGAAAATTCTTGCAGCAACTCTTCACTTATTTTTTCAATACATGCAAACAACAGAGCCGATTCTTCACTGAGGAGAAGATATGACATCAGAACCGGAGTGAATTCCAGATCATTACCACGTAAATTCAACAGCCACATTATATCTTCGGGAGATGTAAGAAGATGATTATCAATAGATCTCTTTTTCATCCTTTCACGCACCTCTGCCAGCTTCTGGCTTCTGCCCTTCCCCGAGTACTTTATTGAATGGTCCCGAACCACTGATTCAGGTATTCCCGGACGGTCAGTCCATATCGTTGTTAAAATATTTAAATCGGTCACATACCTGACTGATCTGTTTTTGAGCTTATTCTTTATCTTCCTGAAATCAGTCACCGACAATACCCTCCCGTCAAAGCCTATTGTATCGCCCTGCCTTATATTATCTGAAAGCCACTCTGAATGGTCAGATAACTGAAAATTCCCAGGCAGCATCAGTTCAAAACCTGATCCGACAAGCTGTTTTCCGGCCTGAATATAGTATCTGGAATCGGTCCACAGTCCTGCGAAAGACTGACTTACTACAGCAAATGCATGGGAGCCGGTGAAACCTGTGAGCCATGGGATGATCTTCCAATGCTCCTGGACCTGGTCGCTGATATCCGGACCGTTTGAAGGCATGACAAGATAGTCGATCTTGAATTCAGCAATCAAATACCTTAGTTTGCTTAGCTTCTGAAGTCGATCCATTGAAAGAGATTTTAATACAAAATAAACAAAATGTAAGAAAAATCCAACAATGGAAAGTCAATGAAGAACTTCAACTATAAGTTCTTAACTTCATTTATAAGATTCTGGAGACTCGCCTTTGCATCTCCAAACAGCATTCTTGTCTTATCGTGAAAGAAAAGCATATTCTCTATTGCTGCATATCCCTTACCCATTCCGCGTTTCATTACAATTATATTCTTTGCCTCCCGAACTTTAACAACAGGCATTCCGTATATCGGGCTCGAAGGGTCATCTTCAGCTGCAGGATTGACAACGTCATTTGCTCCAATCACAACAACCACATCAGTATTGGGCATATCAGGGTTTATCTCCTCGCTTTCAACCAGCAGCTCATAGGGGACATCGGCTTCTGCCAGCAACACATTCATATGTCCCGGCATTCTTCCTGCAACAGGATGGATAGCGTATCTGACTTCAACGCCTTTCTCAGCAAGAAGCTTATCGAGTTCATGGCAGGTATGCTGAGCCTGTGCCACAGCAAGTCCATAACCCGGTACTATAACGACCTTTTTGGAATAACTTAAGAGTACAGCTGCATCTGAAAGGGTTATCTCCTTGATAGTTCCCGTCACTTCTGATCCCTGTGATCCGCCGCCGCCAAAGACACCGGCAATGACATTCAGCAATGACCTGTTCATTGCCTTGCACATAAGAATTGTAAGAATTGTACCTGCTGATCCCACAAGGATACCTCCTGTGAGCATAGCCTGGTTATTGTAAAGAAATCCTCCCATGGCAGCTGCAACACCTGTAAATGAGTTTAACAGGGATATTACAACAGGCATATCGGCTCCCCCGATTGGCATTACGAATAAAACACCATATATAACAGATACAGCAAAAAGTATATAGATAAAGGCAGATAATTCTGAACTGACAGTAACATCGCGGGTCATTATGAAAACGACCAGACCTATTATTAATGCCATCATTGCCATGTTAACATATCTCATCGCCTTTATCCTCATATCACCTATCTTCCCGTCAAGTTTTCCGAAGGCGATCATGCTGCCGGCCCATGATATTGTGCCGATCACAAGTCCGAGAAGAATAGCCAGCACATGACCGTTTGCCATACCATGTTCGGCAATGAATTCTGGTCTCAGGTGCGGAAATTCCATCAAAGATATTAGAGCTGCGGCAGCGCCACCCATCCCGTTAAAGAGAGACACGAGCTGAGGCATTGCCGTCATTTTAACCCTCCGGGCTATTATCCATCCAATAGCTGTACCTATAAATATTGCCATAAGGATCCAGACAATATTACCAATTGGTTCCCCATCTTTTTTGTGAAACACTATTGTTGCAATTATTGCCAAACCCATACCAAATGCGGCGAGTATATTGCCTCTTCTTGCTGTAAGGGGATGACTAAGCATTTTAAGCCCAAGAATAAAAAGCACAGATGCTACAATGTATGTTATCTCAAGTACCGGTATTCCGTAAGTAAAATGTGACATGTTATCAATCTTATTTTAAAGTCTCAGTATTAACGATCTTTCTTTTTGAACATTTCAAGCATCCTGTCGGTAACAACAAATCCTCCCACGACATTGAGCGTACCAAGAACGACAGCAAAAAATCCGAGTACCATCGATCCTGTTGTATCTGCATGTCCCATAACTATAATTGCACCAATTATAACGACTCCGTGGATAGCATTAGCCCCCGACATAAGAGGAGTGTGGAGTATAGCCGGCACATGGCTTATAACCTCAATACCGAGGAAGACTGAGAGGATCACAATGAAGATTGCCTCCCTGTACTGTAAGCAAAAAGCAAGAATATTTTCCATTAAATGTCCTGTTTGATATTAAGTAATTGTTTAATTCTCTGACTTACATATTCATTTAAATGAACAGCTGTTGTTCCCCTTATTATTTCATCATCCATGTTAAGCTTAAGATTACCCTCCTTGTCGATCATTACCTTCAGAAGGTTTATAATGTTGTTCCCGAACATCTTGCTTGCATCGGCCGGCATATCTGTGGGATAATCTGATTTACCGATAATTGTTACACCATTTACGCTTATTGTTTTTGCATTCTCTGTAAGTTCGCAGTTGCCCCCTGTTGATGCAGCAAGGTCGATTATTACTGAACCGGGTTTCATTGAATAAACTGTTTCCTTAAGAATAAGGACAGGTGCTTTTTTAAATGGAATCTGTGCTGTGGCAATAATAGCATCGGCTGCTTTTGCCCTGGACTGAATAAGTTGTTGTTGTTTGGATTTATATTCTTCTGTCTGTTCGACAGCATATCCCCCGGCTGCAGCATCTTCCTTAGCCCCTTCCACTTCAATGAACTTGGCACCGAGGCTTTTAACTTCCTCTTTTACAGCTGAACGAACATCAAAGACTTCGACAACTGCTCCAAGTTTTCTTGCAATTGCCACAGCCTGCAAACCTGCCACCCCGGAACCAAGGATAAGCACACGTGCTGGTTTTATTGTACCGGCAGCTGACATGAACATAGGAAAGAATCTGGGTAAGAGAGAAGCAGCATGAAGAACCGCTTTGTAGCCCGATACTGTAGCCATGGAAGAAAGTATATCCATAGCCTGAGCTCTTGTTATTCTTGGGATCAGATCAAGACCCAGAACTGTCAGTCCTTTCTGGCGTGCTTTTTCAAGCCATTCGCTGTTTTCAGCAGGATTCAGAACTGAACACAGGACCTGTCCTTTACTGCATAATCTGAGATCTGCTTCAGGAAGCGGATTAACAGACAGAAGCATAGCGGCCTTCTTTATCAGATCTGCCCTCGCTATTGTAAGAGCACCTGCTTCCTGGTAGTCTTTATCCGAAGCAAAAGCTTTCACACCTGCATTATTCTCAACTACGATTTCAACTCCCATCTTCCTGAGTACTGATAATTCACCAGGGAGCATTGCGACCCTCTTCTCGTTACCTGTTTCACTCAATATGCCAATTATCATAATTGATATGTTAGAATTTAGAATGAGATTATTTTAAAAAATGAGCTGCGAATATAATAAACAATTATATTTTACAGACATTTTAAAGAAGAAAACTGTTCATACAGCAATTTAAATTGATATTATTCACCAAAAAAGTTAGCCATCCAGAATTCATATTTTTCATTTGTGCTGTGCAATCTCTTAGCTCCCCACCATCCGTGTCTTCCACCGGGATAGATCATGAACTGAAAGATCTTTCCCTCGTCCTGCAGCTTCGAGATCAGCCATATACTGTTCTGCATGTGGACATTATCATCTATATCACCATGATTCAGATATAATTTGCCTTTCAGATCTCCTGCATAAGTTATTGCTGAACAATTGTCATAGCCATCTTTATTCTCCTGAGGGGTATCCATGTACCTTTCTGTATATACACTGTCGTAAAGTCTCCAGTCTGTAACAGATGAGCCTGCAAATCCATGTGTCCAGTAAGCGGCTCCTTTTGTGAGAGCGAGGCAGGTCATATATCCGCCGTATGAACTGCCTGTGATGCCTATGCGTTTACTGTCTACGAATGACTTATCCCGGAGCCATTCAACAACATCTGAATAATCAAGTATCTCCCACTTGCCAAGAGACCTGTGAAGGTAATCAAGTCCTCTCCTTCCGAAATGTCCTGAACCCCGGTGATCAGCCTTTACAACAATGATCCCGTTCAATGAATACCATGACGGAGAGTCTCCCTGCCAGATATTCTCAACATTTTTCCTGTCGGGTCCTCCATAGATATCAAAAACGACCGGATATTTACCCGACGGATCAAAACCAAGCGGATAAGTTATTAGGACAGGCATACTGAAGAGCCTGTCTGATGTCGTCACCTTAACAAATTCCGAAACTGCCCCCCTATTCGTTTCACTGCTTTCTTCAAAATTATGGATCTCACCTGCAACCCTGCCTCTTCTGTCGTAGGAAATAATAGCCCCCGGACTTATGACACTACTCCAGGTATCAAGGAAATATAGCCCTGAAGGTGAAATACTTACCTTGTGCGTACCGGGTCCTTTTGTTATCTGATTAAGATCTTTCCCGTCGAGTCTGGCACGGTAAAGATGAAGATCGGCAGATTCTTCACTTGTTGCATAGAAATAAACTATTCCGGATTTTTCATCAACCTTTTCAATTGATGTTACCCTGAAATCAAGATCTGTTATCCTTGAAATCAGATTGCCATTCCAGGCATAATAATAAAGATTCTCCCATCCTGATTCCGGATTTCTTATAATAAAGCCGCTTCCATTCTTCATCACATAAATATCCTCATGGAATTCGACCCATGTCTTATTAGTCTCCCGGTATATCTGATCATAGGCCCCGGTAACTGGATCAGCCAAAATTATCTGCAGATCGTTCTGATCACGGTTAAGCACCTGAATTGCCAGTTTTCTGCTGTCAGGAGTCCAGAACGGCCATGCTATATACTGGTCCTTTGAATAGTCTGTTTTGATCCATACTATCTTACCGTCAGCCAAATCAGCCACTCCCATTTTCACCTTAGGATTGGGATCACCTGCTTTCGGGTAGGGAACCTGTTCAAGATATCCGTGTATATCATCAGTCAGATCAAGACGATTAAGGGTGAAGACAGGAACTTCACTCTCATCAGTTCTGAGATATGCTATCTTCCTGCTGTCCGGAGACCACCAGAAAGCCGCAAATTTGCCTGGACGACCGAGGATTTCTTCCATATATACCCAGGAAGCATAGCCGTTGTAAATCCTGTCAGAAGCGTCAGTTGTCAGTCTGATCTCCCTGAAGGCAATAAGATCGTAAACATACAGATCCCTGTTCCTTGTATAAGCTATCTTGTTGCAATCAGGAGAGAAACGAACATTAACTGCATTAGAATTATCACTAAGCTTCCTGAGACTTTTATCACCTTTAACAAAAAGGTAAAGCCCATCCTCACGAAGAAGGACAATGCTTTTATTACCAGGACTTATAACATCATCCGGTCCGGGAGTTATTCCGGCCGGAAGCGATTCGATAAGAAGCTCCTGATCAGTTTTTGACTCAGCGACGACTGTCTCCCTGCCTGACCGGATATTCACTTTAATTGTGACCGGTTTGCCATCTCCATCTGATTTCCTGAGTAAATAATGCAAGTCATCAGTCCACCCTGAAACAGCAACTTCTCTTGTGCCTGTACCCGGCATTTGTGCAGATAGCTTTTGACCTGAGAAGGTTAAACAAACCAGGGCAAGTACCACTATAACCGTAAAGGAAACTTTTTGCATAAAATGATTAAAATATAATTCAGCCGGTAAAAATAGACATTTTTAACAAAATGCTTTTTGTATATTGGTAGTTAAAGTAAAAGCATTCCCGTATGAAAACGATCATTATATTTTTGTGCCTAATAGTATGTATTACAGCGTGTAATACAAAAGAGAAAGAAATCAGCAACGCTATAAAGAGTATTACTACGGACTATCTTGCCGGACACGTTTCAAAACTGGGTTCAGATGCCTTCATGGGAAGGCAGCCTTTTACAGAAGGTGAGACCATAACAGTAAATTATCTCGCTGAGGAATTAAAATCACTGGGATTTGAACCTGCATTCAGTGGAAGTTATCTCCAGGATGTGTACATGACCGGGATCTCATCTTCAATAAAAGAGTTAACAGTAACAAGTTCAGACAATAAAGTGTTTAAGCTGAATACCCCTGATGAGGCTGCTATAATATCCCCTCAGGTTAAGGATGAGATACGGATCGACGGTTCTGATCTCATCTTTGCAGGATTCGGTATAGTGGCACCGGAATACGGCTGGAATGATTATGAGAGTCTGGATGTGAGAGGAAAAACAGTGGTAGTGATGATTAATGATCCGGGCTTGTATACCGGTGACACTGCTCTTTTTAAAGGAAGGGAGATGACATATTACGGGAGATGGACATATAAATATGAGGAAGCTGCCAGACAGGGTGCCATGGGGGTCATCATAATTCATGAGACTGAAGGGGCAGGATATTCTTATACAATACCCAGAAAAAGCTCCATAACATCCAGGCTATACCTTGAGAGTGCAGACTCAAACGCGTCTATGTGCCAGTTTACAGGCTGGTTTTCAGATGATGCTGCTGCAACTCTTTTCAGTGAACGCGGATATGATGTTGAAAAACTCAGGAAAGAAGCATGCAGTATAGGATTCAGGGGTTTCGCACTCAATATGAAGATCTCCCTGAAAATCAGGAACACAATAAGATTTAACAAATCATTCAATGTGGCAGGTATCCTGCGGGGAACAGTCAACCCTCATGAAGCTGTTGTTTATACAGCTCATTGGGACCATTTCGGTATCGGAGAAAAGGAAAAAGGTGATTCAATATATAACGGGGCTGTTGATAACGGGACCTCAATGGCCTGGGAATTAGCTGTTGGAAGGGCATTTGCCTCCCTCAGGAAGAAGCCTGAAAGGAGCATAATACTGCTTTTCCCTACAGCAGAGGAACAGGGTCTGCTTGGATCGGCTTACTATACAAATAATCCTGTAACTCCACTAAATAATATAGTGACATGTATCAATAATGATGTTCTGTTACCTATTGGCAGAATGAAAGATGTTACAATAACAGGTTATGGACAAACCGATCTTGACAGTATCGTCAGGATTGTTGCAGAAAGACAGGACAGGTATTTAACAGGAGATCCGGATTCACACACAGGAATGTATTTCAGGTCGGATCAGTTTTCATTTGTACAGAAGGGGATCCCTTCCTTATACTGCAAAGGTAGTGTTGACAGCCGTGAATATGGCAAGGAATGGGCTGCTATGCAGAACCGCGACTATCTAGATAACAGGTATCACAGGCCTGCTGATAACTACGATCCTGAGTCATTTAATTTTGATGGTATTGCTGAAGATGCAGCCCTGGCTTTCATGATAGGATATGATATAGCAAACTCAGATTATTTTCCGCGATGGAGAAAGGGATCGGAATTCAATATGAGCGGTGAGCGTTAAGAAGTGAGCGGTGAATACAGTTTGGTCAATTCCCCCTTTGAAGGTTGGAGTTCGAAGCTCGAAGCGTAGCGAAAGAAACGGAGATCCCGCTTTGGCGGGAGTGGTTAGGTGGATGTAATGAGTGGTGAGTGCATGATTTTCAATTCCCCCTTTGAAGGGGGTTAGGGGGATGTAATGAGTGGTGAGTAGTGATCTGTCAAAATAAGCATAGTATTATGTTCATTAATTAACAAACACATAATAAAAGACTCAAAAACACCCCTTGATTAGAATCATTATAAAATACTGTTATTTAATTAACATTGTTATTTATTTAACAGATAAATATTATATTTGCGTCGGTATTTTTGGAATAAGTGGTTTATAAATAATGATGAACAGAGGCAGGAATATGACTATCAGGGAAATAGTTGATAAGATTGACGGAAAGGTTTTGAGCTGTGAAGATAAGCTATCGACTGTGATTGAGTATGCTTTTTCATCCGATCTGATGAGTGATGTCCTCACTGTAAGGAAGGATAACATACTTCTGATAACAGGACTGGCAAACATTCAGGCCATTCGTACTTCAGAGATGTCGGATATCAGCTGTATCGTTTTCGGCCGCGACAAGAAGTTAAGCAACGAGATTATCTCGCTGGCAAAGGAGAATGAGATGGTGGTTATTGAGAGTCCCTTTTCAGTGTTCAGGATCTCCGGAGAATTGTTCAAGGCCGGGATCAAACCAATATTTTAAGAATGCAATACAGGCAGAAAATAGCCGGTGGTGATTTTGTAAATGCAGGCAACGTTGCAAGTGCATTAAAGAAGATCCTGCGTCAGCTCAACATCGACCATGCCATATCAAAGAGAATAGTAATAGCTCTCTACGAAGGTGAGGTCAATGTTGTTGCCCATGCATGGTCGGGGATTGTGGAGATTGATATTGACAGCAGCCGGATAAGGATACTAATTAGCGACAAGGGTCCGGGTATCCCCGACATTGACAGGGCCATGGAAGAGGGTTTTTCGACAGCCTCACAGCAGGTAAGGGAAATGGGATTCGGAGCAGGGATGGGACTGTCGAATATGAAAAAGAATTGCGACTGCATGAAGATCACAAGTGAACCGGGTGTCGGGACAGAAGTTGAACTAATAACATATCTGAAGGCTGATGTATCAAGCTGAAAGACATAAGGACTTCCATCATGCGTTGACAGTGTACACTGAGCTTTGTACAGGGTGCACCCATTGCATGTCCGTATGTCCGACCAAAGCCATCAGGGTCAGCAAAGGAAAAGCCCGTATAATTGCCAGCAAATGTGTCGACTGCGGCAACTGCTACAAAGCCTGTCCAGTTTCTGCCATTCAGATCGAACAAGACGATCTCAACATGATCTTCAACTATTCTGTAAGGGTTATTCTAATCCCCAGCGTACTTATTGGCCAGTTTTCAGAAAAGGCTATCCCCGAGGGTATATACAGGGCTCTTAAGGAAATAGGGTTCACACATGTCTACCAGGTTGAGAACAGTGTATCAATGGTTCTTGAAGCCTACAGGGAATATTCAGGACTTGAACCGGTCCGGCCGCTCATATCATCTTTCTGTCCTGCCATCGTCAGGCTCATCCAGGTAAAACACCCCCTTCTTGTAGGCAACCTAATGAAAGTAAATCCTCCCATCGACATGGCTGCCCTGTACTACCGGGAGAAACTAAAAGCCGAAGGTGTCCCCACTGACGAGATAGGGATCTTTTATGCCACACCATGTGCGGCCAAAGTAGCAGCAATAAAGAGTCCTGTCGGCGGAAATGAATCAGGGATCAACGGGGTTATTAATATGAACCACCTCTTTAACAGGATACAAAAAATAATTCAGACCGGTAAAAATGATACCGGGCTGCCTCACTTAGACGACCTCCTTTGTCCCGAAGGAATAATGTGGAGTCTTACAGGCGGGGAACTGGCACACTTCAATGGAAGGGCTCTTGCCATAGACGGTATAGCCAATGTTTCAGAGATCCTCGAGAGTGTCGAAAATGAAAAACTTGACGGGATAGATTTCCTTGAGCTGAGGGCTTGTGACGAAAGTTGTGCAGGAGGGATACTGGTAAATGCCAACAGGTTTCTTGTAGTCGAGAAGCTAAGGAACCTGGCCGCCAGCTACAAGAACCGGAGCCCCAGAGAACTTCCCGAGGCCTTCAGCAAACTGAAGGAACACAGCTACCTCGGCAACATTGCCCCCCGTCCAATCGAAAAGCTCGATGAAGATATTCAGGTGGCACTCAAGAAGATGGAACGAAAGAGAAGGCTGATGTGCTTCCTTCCGGGCTTTGACTGCGGGGCATGCGGTGCACCTGACTGCCAGACCCTTGCAGAAGACATTGTCCAGGGTAAGGCCCAGATATCTCACTGCATCTTCATGCAGCAGCAGATGATAAACCAGAACCTTCTGAGCCAGGAAAAAGCATTCAGGATAACCGAAGAGGTATGGGGTAAGGAAAGACTTGAAAAAAACTGTAATAAAATTGGTGCTGAAGATGAAAATATCTGATCTTATATCTGAGCTTGAACTGGAAGTGATATCCGGCAGGGAAGGACTTGACAATGAGATCTCCGGGGGCTATGTCTCCGACCTTCTCAGCGATGTAATGGGCAATGCCCGTGAAGGAAACGTCTGGATAACGCTTCAGACTCATCAGAACATCATAGCTGTGGCCTCGCTTAAGGAGGTTTCGGCTATAATACTTGTAAAAGGACAAAAACCAGGCAGCGAAAGCATAAAAAAGAGTGACGAGGAGAATATACCTCTTCTTTCCACTCCTCTCGACACTTTTACTATTGCAGGACGCCTGTATGACTTAATAAAAGATGTATGAGGGACTTCCGGGCCGATCTGCACATCCATACGCTCCTGTCACCATGTGGTGACCTGAGCATGAGCCCGGCAAAAATAGTCTCTGAGGCAGCAAGGAAGGGTATTGACATAATCGGTATCACCGATCATAACTCCACCCGTCACTGCAGGCTGGTGAGCCGGCTGGCTGCAAACTCAGGCATCTTCACCCTGATGGGGGCTGAAGTGACAACACAAGAAGAGGTTCATTGCCTCGCGTTCTTTGAAGATGATAAACTTGATCTGTTACAGGACTTTCTCGACAGCAGGCTTCCCGACATCAAGAACGATCCGCTTATCTTTGGCGATCAGGTTGTGATCGATGAAGATGAGATGATAGTATATGTCGAGGAACGACTGCTAATAAGTGCAACGAAAGCCTCTCTTGAAGAAGTCGGATCCTTTGTCCATTCAAACGGAGGCATCTTCATCCCTGCACATATAGACAGGATGAGAAACAGCATCTACAGCCAGCTGGGTTTCCTGCCGGCCGGACTGCAGGCCGATGCCCTTGAGGTGTCTCGCAGAACCAGCCCCCGGGGGTTTGTGAACTCGCACCCCGGAACGGATGCCTTTTCAATCACTACCGGCTCAGATGCCCATTTTCCTGAAGACATAGGCAAAGCCTTCACCCTCCTGACAATTGAGAAGGCTTCGTTCGACGAGATAAGAATGGCCCTGGCAGGCGCTGAAGGCAGAAAAACAAAGACATCATGAAATACCTGTCGCTCAACATACTCGATGTGGTCCAGAACTCAATACGTGCCGGTGCTTCAACAATTGAGATCATAATCCGCGAGATGAAGGAAGCGGATTTTTACGACATCCAGATCACAGACAACGGTTCGGGCATTCCTGAAGACATCCTGTCGAAGGTTACTGACCCCTTTGTGACAACAAGGACGACCAGGAAGATAGGAATGGGGCTGCCCCTGCTCAGACATCACGCCATAATGGCCGGAGGAGACCTTGAGATTGAATCGCATGAGGGATCAGGAACAAGTGTAAAGGCAGTGTTCTCACTATCACATATCGACAGGCAGCCCCTTGGTGACATGCCCGGAGTAATGATAATTCTCATTGCAGCAAACCCGGAAAATGACTTCATTTACACCCACAAGACAGACAATGGCCAGTTCACTTTCTCAACAAGGGAAACAAAGGAATATCTTGGGACAGAATCACTGAACGAAAGATCTCTACTGTCGGGGATAAGGGAAATGATCCTGCAGAACCTTCTTGATATAGGAGCTGAAGGGATAGAATGAAAGTTTAAAGATACAATATCAGGTTATCAGGAAAATAATGAAAAAATTAATACATTGAAAAACAAAACTGAATAGTACTTTTCGTTAAATAATTTAATTAAAAAAATATGTCGAAAATTAAGTCACTTGCGGATCTGAAGAAGAGACGCGAAGAGTTGGAGGCCGGACTTGATCTAAGAGTCAAGGCGACGGATCCTGAAAAACATGTTCAGGTGAAGGTGGCGATGGCGACCTGTGGAATTGCTTCAGGGGCGAAAGCCATCATGGAGTTTTTCCTTGAGCAGCTTGACAGACGCAACATTCAGGGTATAGTTACCCAGACAGGCTGTATGGGTTACTGTTATGCTGAACCTACTGTTGAGGTAAAGCTGCCGGGCCAGGATCCCGTAGTATTCGGTTACGTTGATCTGAAGAGAGCTGATCAGATCATTGAGAAATATATAAAGACAGGTGAGCTGGTCGACGGCATCATTCCTGTTAATTATGAAACTATTGATTCTAAAGAATAGGAGGATTTGATATGTCTAAATACAGCATGCATCTGTTGGTTTGCGGTGGTACAGGCTGCCATGCCTCTGAAAGCGATGTGATTGTCTGCAACTTAAGGGACGAACTTGAAGCCAGGGGTCTCTCAGACAAGGTTCAGGTTATCCTTACAGGCTGCTTCGGCTTCTGCGAAAAAGGCCCTATTGTTAAAGTGATGCCCGACAACACATTCTACGTTCAGGTAAAGCCCGAAGATGCCCAGACTATTGTTGAGGAACATGTTATAAAAGGAAGAAAGGTTTCCAGTCTTCTCTACCACGATCCCAAAACCAAAGAAGCCGTAGGCGACACCAAGCACATGGGCTTCTACAAGAAACAGCTCAGGATAGTACTTCGTAACTGCGGATTCATCAATCCCGAAAATATTGACGAGTATATAGCCAGGGATGGTTATATGGCTCTTGGGAAAGTACTTTCCGAAATGACCCCGGAACAGGTAATCAAAGAGATCAAGGATTCGGGACAGAGGGGCCGGGGCGGCGCCGGTTTCCCTACAGGACTCAAATGGGAAATAGCCGGAAAAAACAAAGCCGACCAGAAATACGTTATATGCAACGCCGACGAGGGCGACCCGGGTGCTTTCATGGACCGTTCGGTCCTTGAAGGTGACCCCCATTCAGTCCTTGAGGCTATGGCCATATGCGGATACAGTATCGGAGCCTCAAAAGGTCTTATCTATGTAAGAGCCGAATACCCGCTAGCCATCCACAGACTGGAGGTTGCACTGGCCCAGGCCAGGGAGTACGGTCTCCTCGGAGATAACATCTTCGGGACAGGATTCAACTTCGACATCTCACTCCGTTTTGGTGCCGGTGCTTTTGTCTGCGGAGAGGAAACAGCCCTTATCCATTCAATGGAAGGACTCCGCGGTGAACCTACAATCAAGCCTCCCTTCCCGGCCGAATCAGGATTCAAAGGCAAACCATCCAACGTAAACAACGTGGAGACATATGCCGCTATTCCCGTGATAATACTAAAGGGTGCCAACTGGTACAACAAGATAGGAACGGAGAAATCAAAAGGGACAAAAGTATTCGCCCTCGCTGGAAAAATAAACAACGTCGGCCTTATCGAAGTCCCAATGGGCACCACTCTCAGGGAAATAATCTTCGAGATCGGCGGCGGAATCCGGAACGGCAAGAAATTCAAGGCCGTACAGACCGGAGGTCCCTCAGGTGGCTGCCTGACCGAGCAACACCTCGACACCCCCATCGACTTCGATAACCTTGTAGCTGCAGGCTCAATGATGGGCTCAGGCGGTATGATAGTGATGGATGAAGATAACTGCATGGTTTCAGTTGCCAAATATTTCCTCGACTTCACAGTAGAAGAGTCATGCGGAAAATGCGCACCGTGCCGCATTGGCAACAAACGCCTTCACGAACTGCTCGGACAGATATGCGATGGGAAAGCAAATGAAAGTGATTTGGAAAGACTCAGGAATATGAGCATAGTAATCAAAGACACAGCGCTATGCGGACTGGGGCAGACCTCTCCAAACCCCGTTCTTTCAACACTCGACAACTTCATGGATGAGTATTTAGCTCACGTCAGGGATAAGAAATGTCCCGCCGGCGAATGCAAAAACCTCATGGAGTATGTCATCAATCCCGACAACTGCGTGGGTTGTACAGCATGCGCAAGGGTCTGTCCCGTCAATGCAATAACAGGAGAAAGAAAAGAGATACATCATATAAATCCCGATATCTGCATCAAATGCGGAGCATGTATGGAGAAGTGCAAGTTTGATGCAATATTTATCAGATAATCGAAAGGCAATGGAAAATATAAAGCTTACTATTGATAATAAAGAAGTTGAAGTACCAAGAGGTACAACAATATACAAAGCGGCAAAAAAACTTGGAATAGACATTCCGGTTTTATGCTACATGGATCTTCACGATCTTAACATAGAGAATAAACCCGGAGGCTGCCGTATCTGTGTGGCAGAGGTACAGGGCAGGCGTAACCTTGCTCCCACCTGTTCAACAATGTGCGAGCCCGGCATGGTCGTTAAAACCCATACCTCCAGGGTCCTCAATGCCCGACGCACAGTGATGGAATTCATCCTGTCGGACCACCCCAAAGACTGTCTTGTGTGTGCAAAATCAGGAAACTGCGAACTTCAGACAATGGCTCACAGGCTGGGTATCAGGGATATCCCCGGCCAGGAATTTGCAGCTATGTCAACTTACAGAAAAGATACATCACCATCAATAATCAGAGATCTTGATAAGTGTATTATGTGCCGCCGCTGCGAGACCATGTGCAACGATATCCAGACAGTGGGCGCTCTCTCAGCCGTAAACAGGGGGTTCATGGCTGCCGTGGCTCCTGCCTTCGAGCAGAACCTCGAGTATTCAACCTGTACCTATTGCGGTCAGTGCGTAGCTGTATGCCCCACAGGCGCTCTTACTGAAGTGGATCACACACCTGAAGTCATAAGGGCTTTGGCTGATCCTACAAAGACAGTTGTTGTTCAGACAGCACCTGCTGTCAGGGCAGCTCTTGGCGAACTGTTCGGTATGGAACCCGGCACTCTCGTAACAGGTAAAATGGTTACTGCTCTGAAAGCTCTTGGTTTTGACTATGTATTTGATACGGATTTCGCCGCTGACCTAACTATAATGGAAGAAGGCACTGAGCTTCTCGACCGTCTTACCCGACACCTTAATGGCGATAAAACTGCCAGGTTACCGATACTTACTTCCTGCTGCCCGGGATGGGTAAACTTTTTTGAAGAGTATTTCCCCGATCTGAAGGACGTTCCATCAACCTCAAAATCGCCCCAGCAGATGTTCGGCGCTATTGCTAAAACATACTTTGCCGATAAAATAGGAATATCCCGTAAAGACCTGGTTGTCATATCAATAATGCCCTGCCTCGCCAAGAAATATGAATGCCAGAGAGACGAATTCTCAGTCGATGGCAACAGGGATGTTGATTTCTCTGTCTCAACAAGAGAACTTGCAGCTTTTATCAAACAGGCTAATATAGACCTCAATAATCTTGAGGATAGTGAATTTGATGCGCCACTTGGCGAGTCAACAGGTGCTGGTGTTATATTCGGAACAACAGGTGGCGTTATAGAAGCCGCCGTCCGTACTGCTTATGAGGTCTATACAGGTAAAAAACTTGACAGACTAGATTTCACGGAGTTAAGAGGATTTGAAGGCGTACGCTCAGCAACAATCGATTTTAACGGATTAGCTCTTAATATAGGTATTGCCCATGGCCTTGGCAATGCGAGGAAGCTGCTGAATGATGTAAGATCAGGAAAATCACAGTTCCATGCTATAGAAGTGATGGCCTGCCCCGGCGGTTGCATCGGAGGAGGAGGACAACCTTTTCACCATGGCGACTCAAAAATCCTGATGGCAAGAGCTGCTGCAATATACAAAGAGGACAAGGAAAAACCTCTTAGGAAATCACACGAAAATCCATTTATAATAAAGTTGTATGAGGAGTTCCTTGGTAAACCCAATTCAGAAAAGGCCCACCATCTGCTTCATACTAAGTATTTTGATAAGAAGAAGAAAATCATTGTAAAACAATAGGCAATTAGTTGATCTAAAAAAATATTCTAATATCATGTCGAGCATTAAAATTGAATTGAGACAGGATGATGTAAATAAGATCAGGGAGATCTGTACATCTTTCAATAATGATCCTCAGGAGCTTATAAATGTCCTGCATAAATGCCAGGAACACTTTGGATACCTTCCTGCTGAAGTACAGGAAGTTGTATCACAGGAACTGGTCATCCCGGTAGCTAAAATATACGGTGTCATTACTTTCTATTCATTTTTTACAATGACCCCTAAAGGGAAACATCCAATCAGTATCTGTATGGGAACTGCATGTTACGTGAGAGGTGCGGAGAAGGTCCTCGATGAATTCAAGAAAGAACTTGGATTACAGGTTGGACAGACTACCAAAGACGGTAAGTTCTCGCTTTCTAGCCTGAGGTGCGTAGGGGCATGCGGACTTGCTCCCGTTGTTTTGGTTGGCGATAAAACATATGGCCGGGTTGCTCCCGACGATGTAAGAAACATTCTTAAGGAATACGAATAATAAAAATAAAGTTTAGGGTTATTTTATTATCGTGGGTGTTTCTATAACCTTTTCTCTACCCAATGCCCGGCATATTGGGCTTTAAAAATCATATAATCAGCAGGTTCCACTTTCTGATTATATAGGGAACCTGAGAGAAGAAGGTTAAGGAAACACCCTTTTTTTTTATAGAATCTCATTTAAACTAAACCCTTCCTGATGTAATAAACTACCCGGAAATCATAAGAATTCATTTCACCTTGATTTTTAATGTAAAAAAGGACTCCCTTCGTCAAAATCAGGACTCCGGATAAAATTCACCAGGACCACTCAAAGACCCAAAAAACCTATGGTATCTCAGGTTTAAAGTTTAATAGCAATTAAATGTCTCTGCAAACTAGTTTTGAAATTTAACCAAAATTCATTAACTTGTTGGGCTTTCGTGAGTTATCTGCATCAGCACTTGTTTTTAAATGAAAAAGGTACTTTACTTAATTGCGTTACTTATTATCTCAGGCATGATTTCCTGCGAGAAATTAGGGATTCATGATACTCCGGGAAACATATCCGGGATGGGTAGTAATAATGGCAGACTTGAGATAAAAGAGCCCTATTCACTGCCTGATGGGATTTTCTTGCCTGAACCTATAATTGAGAAGGCTCCTGACGGGATACTTCCAAGGTATGGAAGCGGTTCTGTTCATCTAAAAATAACTCTGCTGAACTACTCTGATACAGATAAAACAGTATTTTTTCCCAAAGGTTTACTGTTTGAATGCAACTCTACAGATAATCACAACCTTATGTTGCTCCAGACTTGCTGGGTATGTATTAAACCGAACCGGTCAAAATCATTTATACTCGATATTTATTGCATAAACCTGGCAAGAAAACATCCTGCAGACCCGGGAATAACTTATAAAATAGCCGGTATTAGCGGGTCGAAAGTAATGAATAACTTAATTGAACAGGTCGGCTGGAGGAAAACAAATTACGAAATGATAATCGGAAGCTCCAGGGGGATAATGAATCAATATAACGATCTGGTTTCACCTATCAGTGATATAGTCTGGGATCTGACCGACCGCGGGTCAGATATCAGTGATGAAGATCGGCAATTCCTTAACAGCATTCAGGAATTAACTTACGATGAAATCCCTAAAAAAGACAACAAAGGTAATTATCCTTCATACTTTGATGAATATGTGATAAGAGAAAAGCGATGAGCATGAGAAGAATGTTTAGTATAATATTACTGATAATAGTTCCCGGGGTTATGGGTTCAGTTGCTCATTCAATTAATGCTGATTTATATTCTTATTCAATTTCTTCTTCAATAAAACAATTTATTTATGCAGTGGAAGAAGATGACGTTTCAAGAGATTATGGTGATGCCCCTTTGAGTTACGGCTCTGCAGATCACATAATTAATAACAATGTATACCTGGGATCAATCGTTGATGCCGAAACTGCCTATCAGCCGTCTGAACAGGCTGACGCTGATGATCTGAATGGCCGTGACGATGAAGATGGTGTAACAATACCGGAAATGATACAGGGCAAGAAGGCAGTTTTCCAGATAAAAGTTGCCGGTTTTGCTTTCCTTAATATATGGATTGACTGGAATGGAGATGGTGATTTCCTGGACGGGGATGAATACGTTCTTAAAAACTCTCTCAGAATTACAGGATTACTTAATGTTACAGTCAACGTACCTGATAATGCAATATTCTCGAAGCCCACCTTCGCACGTTTTCGCTTCGGACCAAGCACCACCACAAAGCCTGCTTACAGCAGCTCAGGAACAGCAGGCAATGGAGAAGTTGAAGATTATCTGATTAAGATCCAATGCGTTGCTCCTGGTACTCCAAAGATAGAATCAGTAACACAACCGGACTGTGAAGAACCGACAGGCTCTGTCCTTTTATCAGGTTTACCGGAAACCGGAACCTGGACACTGACACGCTTACCAGATGGATCTGTAATTACAGGCAAAGGTAAAACAGTACTGATCCCGGATCTCCGCTCAGGTGTGTACAGATATATAGTCACTAACGAAAAAGGCTGTTCATCAGCTCCCACAGATGAGTTTACAATAAATAAAAGCCCCCAGGTGCCTGTCGCTCCCTTTATTGGGAAAATAACACAACCTGATTGCGAAACTGCTACCGGAAGTGTTGTGCTTAACGGATTACCTGAAAGCGGTACCTGGCAACTAGTCCGTTATCCTGATAATGTTACAATAACAGGGACAGGTACGACAATAATTATCAGTGACCTGAGTGCCGGAACATATTATTTCAGAGTGACTAACCCGGACGCCTGTACATCGGGTCCCTCATCAGAAGTTGTAATTGATCCTCAGCCTCCTAGCCCTTTAGCGCCGGTAATAAAAAGTATCACACAGCCTTCATGCAATGTGTCGACAGGAAGCGCAGAACTTACAGGATTACCTGTATCGGGAGACTGGATCCTGACACGCCTGCCTGACAATGTTATAACAACCGGAACAGGGACAAGTACAACAATCAACGGACTAGACCCGGGAACATATAATTACACCGTAACAAATTCAGAAGGGTGCACATCCCCTGCTTCGGGGGATATAGTAATCACGGAAGGAGCAACAAGCCCTGAAGCTCCGGTAATTAAGACAATAACACAGCCCACATGCACCCTGTCAACCGGGCAGGTTGTCCTTACTGGTCTGCCTGCAACAGGTACATGGACATTATTCCGCTATCCCGACGGAATATTAGTCAAAGGCACAGGCATCAGCTTTACTGTGTCATATCTGACAGCAGGTACTTATAACTTTGATGTTACGAATTCAGAAGGATGCACTTCTGCCCGTTCATCTGATGTAATTATTGAACAACAACCTCCTACCCCTTCAGCACCGGTTGTGAATAGTATAATCCAGCCTTCATGTACAGTTGCTACTGGCAGTGTTGCTTTAAGCGGACTACCGACTGAAGGCACATGGACCCTGACACGCTACCCAGGCACAGTTAAAACAAGCGGATCAGGAGCTAATACAACGATAACAGGTCTGAGCCCAGGGACATATAATTACACAATAACAAATGACCGTGGGTGTACTTCCCTTGCTTCTGCAAATATTATTATCACCGTGCAACCAGTAACGCCGTCTGCCCCCGTTATTGGTACAATAACCCAACCCACCTGTATCGTTGCAACAGGAACTGTAGTGCTAAAAAACCTGCCGTCGCAGGGGTCATGGACACTGAATTGCTTCCCTGATGGCTCAAATATTACAGGTTCAGGCACTAGCATCACGATCAGAGATCTTTTACCAGGAACTTATTATTTCACTGTAACAAATTCCGTGGGTTGCACCTCAGCCAGATCCTCAGATGTTATTATTGATCAGCAACCCTCAACAACACCCTTAATAAAGATCACAAATCCTCAGCCCGTCTGTTCTCCGCAGACTGTTAACCTTACAAATCCTTCAATCACGCAGGGGTCAACGGAAGGCCTGATCTTCACTTACTGGCAGGATCCCAGGGCAACGATTCCCTATAACAACCCATCCCAGGCCACTGAAGGCACATGGTATATAAAGGGGACCACCTCACTGGGCTGCTATGGCATCCAGCCTGTAGTTGTAGAAGTATTCCAGCAACCAGAGGCACATGCCGGCCCCGACCAGACACTTAATTACAATTTCAATACTTCATTGGATGCGGATTATCCACCTGAGAATTCAACAGGTACATGGTCGTTGATATCAGGTTCCGGTACTTTCTCGGATAAATACGATGCAAAAAGCCTGATAGAGGGACTGTCAGTGGGAAAGAACATTCTGCAATGGAGTGTGGATAACGGAGTCTGTCCCCTGGCAGAAGACTACCTGTTAATTACAGTTCAGGACCTGGTGATTCCGACCCTTATAATACCTGATATGGACGGCAGGAATGATTATTTTATACTTGAAGGAATCGAATCACTGGGAAGGACTGAAATCGCGATCTTCGACCGCAGGGGAATGATTGTGTACAGAAATAATGAATATGACAATAGCTGGTATGGTCTTGACAACAAAGGATCCCAGCTTCCCGAAGATACATATTTTTATGTTCTTCGCTCTGAGACCGGGTTTTCACAAAGCGGGTTTATTGTGATAAAGAGGTAAGAAAAGGGGAGCCAGGGGGTAATTTTGCTGGCTTTTAAGTCACCCCTTCTTATACCAGAAGAAATACTGTTTCTGCCGTTTCTTTTCCTCCGGTTTTCTTGCTACATAAACCTTATTACCGGTATAAGGATCAATGCCTGTATAAAACATAATAGTTGAAAGTGTCATCGGGGTGGGAGTAAAATCCTGAACCTGCTCCGGCCGTATACCCATTGACTTTACCTCACCTGCAAGTTCCTGCATATCCTTTTCACTGCATCCCGGGTGTGAGGAAATGAAATATGGTGCTATCTCATAGTTCAATCCTTCCTTAGCAGCAATCTTTTCAAAGCGTTTTTTTAACTCCCTGAACAGTTCAAAAGGAACTTTCCTCATCAGCTTAAGTACTTGTTCATTTGTATGTTCAGGTGCCACTTTGAGTCTTCCCGATACATGGTTTTTCACAAGTTCTTCAAGGTATTCTGTCTCTGCCCTGCCTGCATTCCTGTTCCATCCCTGCAATAAAAGGTCATATCGCACTCCGCTTCCTATAAAAGCTTTCTTGATTCCCGGCAATCCTCTGACCTTTCTGTAAAGTCTTGTAAGCTCAGTATGATCGGTATTCAGATTCTGGCAGACTGACGGCCAGATGCATGAGGGTCGTGAACAGCCCGAACACATATCAATGTTCTTTCCCTTCATACTGTACATATTGGCCGAAGGTCCGCCCATATCTGTCAGGTATCCCTTGAAGTCCTCCATCAAAGTTATTTTTTCAATCTCGCGTATTATTGATGCTTCTGATCTGCGCACGATCTGCTTGCCCTGATGGGAGGCAATAGCGCAGAAGCTGCACCCTCCAAAGCAACCATGATGAATATTGACTGAGAACTTAATCATTTCATAAGCCGGTATGGGACCTTTCTTGAGGTACCTTGGATGAGGCTTATACATGAAAGGCAGGTCGTAGCAGCGATCGGCTTCTGCCTCATCCATTGGATAAAACGGAGGATTCACCAATGTCAGAGCATCCCTTACAGGTTCCATAAGCCTGGCAGGGAACAATTTATTAGATTCTTTTTCAAAAATCAGAAAGTTGGAGGCAAAAAGCCGCTTGTCTGCAAGGCATTTTTCATAAGAGTTCAGGACAATATCCTTCCATTTTTTCTGAAGCGGCAAAGAATCATTTCCGGATATTATTACAGAGGTCTGGGGAATAGTCTTAAGCGAACTGAAGGGCACTCCCTTTTTGAGCAAACGGATTATTTCCCTTACAGGCTGTTCTCCCATTCCATAAACAAGCATATCAGCTCCGCTGCCGTAAAGAATTGAAGGCTCTACTTTATCGTTCCAGTAATCATAATGGGTCAGACGGCGCATTGATGCCTCTATCCCTCCTATCAATACCGGTACTTCAGGAAAAAGCCTTTTCAGGATCTTTGTATAAACTATTGTTGGATAATCTGGTCTGAAACCTGCTTTCCCTCCCGGCGTATATGCATCATCTGACCGTAAGCGGCGGGCAGCAGTATAATGATTAACCATCGAATCCATATTACCCGCAGTAACACCAAAGAAATATTTTGGTTTGCCAAGTTTTTTGAAATCCCGCAAGTCATCTTTCCAGTTGGGCTGAGGCACAATAGCTACCCGTAGTCCCTCATCTTCAATAACCCTTCCTATTACCGCCGGCCCGAATGATGGATGATCAACATAGGCATCACCACTTAAAATGATTACATCAGGCTGATCCCATCCCAGGTCTTCAACTTCCTTCTTTGTTGTCGGAAGCCAGTTCCCCTTTAATACCGCATCTCTTTTCACACCGTAAAAATAAGGAAATTTAGTATCTTGGGGTTCAAACTTTACACATAAGGATGTTTTACAGGAGGTTTCTAAGATCATCTATACCATTTACTTGCAGAAGTATCATCAACAGGTGCTTTCTGTTTATTTTTATTTCAATCGTCTTTCAATTCACTGGAACAGCTCAGGATATTGCAGGAAGGCCCCGTTTGGGATTGGTATTAAGTGGCGGCGGAGCCCTGGGTATAGCACATGTTGGAGTTCTGAAAGTTATGGAGGAAGCCGGATTACGGCCGGACTATATTACTGGCACAAGTATGGGCAGTATAATAGGCGGATTTTATGCTTTAGGATATAATGCCGACAGTCTGCATAAAATATGCAAAGCAGTCAACTGGGACCTGATAATGTTGAACACCATACCCCAGAACAGAATAATTTACAATGAAAAAAAACATTTCAATAACAGTATTATATCGCTCCCTGTTTCTTTTAAAAAAATCACACTCCCTTCCGGAATGATTTCAGGTCAGCAGATTGAAAATTATCTTAGTTATTATGGCTGGCCTGCTGCAGATATAAATGATTTCTCAGAATTACCTGTTCCTTTTGCCTGTGTGGCTACTGACCTCTTAACTGTTAAAAATATAGTACTCAGGAAAGGCTATCTTCCTGATGCTATGAGAGCCAGCTCTGCCATACCTTCTGTCTTCTCACCAATAAGAATAGATACGGCAATTTTATCAGACGGAGGTTCCATCAGGAATTTTCCTGCTGTTGAAGTGAAAGAGATGGGGGCAGATATAGTAATCGGCTCATACACTGCTTTTCAACCTGCCACTGAGGAAGAGCTTCAGAATGTAACAGGAATTGTTAAACAGGTTGTAATGGCAAGAAGCATCGAGGATTTTGAAGAGAATAAGCTCCTTGTTGACTATCTGATAGTGCCAAAGCTGAAAGGTATCTCATCACTTGATTTCAATGCCACTGACTCACTTGTTGAAAGAGGCTACAGAGCAGCCCTTCCTTTTAAAGAGAAATTCATAAAACTTGCTGATTCACTCAACAGGCTGGGTACACAGCAACCATTTCCCGATATTCTTAACAAACAGTTATACTCATTCGACAGGATTGAGATAAGCGGAAACAAAATCATACCTGACAGGCAGATACTTGGAGTTCTTGATGTTAAACCGGGAGAGAAAACAGATAAGTCAAAGCTGTCTGAAGGGATAGACCTGTTATTCGGAAAAGCATGGTTTGACAAAGTTAAATATAAGATTGAGCCTCGCAATGATTCATTGATCCTTATAATAGAATGTGTTGAGAGACCAAAATCAATACTATACGGATCAGTCCATTACGATAATGCACTCGGATCGGGCATCTTAATGTCACTTACAGTGAAAAATCTCCCCACAAAGGCTTCAGTAATTGATCTTGATTATTATCTGGCACATTATTACAGAATCAGGAATTCTTTCCGCCAGTATATAAACAGAAATGAGAAAATGGGATTCTCAATAGATTTCAATGCTGATAATACATTAATTCCCAAACTTGATATGGGAGAAGAAACAGGAGATGTTGAAAGCCGTAATTTTTCCACCGGGCTGAGCATTAGCAAGACTTTGGGTCTTAACAATATGATGAGTATTTCCCTTAATTTTGATAACCTTTATCTTATACCAAAATATGTCTCGGAATTATATCTTAAGAAGATGTCCTACGACTATCTGTCACTCACATACAGTTATAATTTAAACAATCTCGACAAACAGCATTTTCCGGACAGAGGAACAATCCTTGATATATCTGCTGGTGCTTCAGATCTTATAAAGGGTCATGTAAAAACCGGCTCGATACGAAAAAGTTACTCCACAGATGAACCCGGTCCTTTTTCATTCAACAGGTTTTATACCCTCAGGGCAAATTACAATCAATATTTTACGAAGATAAGCAAACTGACTTTTTCATTGAGAGGTGATGCATTATATATCACTGATTGTGATTCTATTACATCACAAAACAATTTTTACCTTCTGGGGGGACAGGCATCACTTAATAAAAGATCTGTTCCGGTGACTGGTTTTCATCCCAACGAGATCCCGGTTAAAGCAAGTGCCGGATTAGGTGCAGGAATTGACTGGGAATTTATTAAGGATATTCATCTCAGTTTTAAGGGAAACGTATTTGCCTTACAGGAAGCCGGAAGGGAACATGGATATTCTATAATTTATGGTTATGGCGCTGAGTTGGGATACATGTCTATAATAGGACCTGTAAGAGCAGGTATAATGCACGGATTATATGAACAAGATAAATATTATAGTAAGGTAAAGGCATACCTGAGTGTGGGTTATCTTTTTTGATAATATATTGTCAGCTTTCTGCTGACGGCCTGATTATTGCAGATAAGATTTAAATTATATCAGTGCAACTTTCTGATAAGAACTTTGTCTTTAAAGCAGACAGATGGATATAAAAAGGGTCATATCGCAGCATAAACAGCTTTGCTCGCTTGTTTCAGAGAAAAAGATCAAGCAAAGTCTTGATATATTGTCAGATATGATTTCCAGGGCCTCATCAGGCGATCTTCGCGATCAGTACGACAACCTGGTAATGACATACAGGAATATGCTTACTTATACAATTGATGGTATCAATGACCCTGAACGAAATAAAATTCATACAAAACTGATCCAATCCATTCTGGAGCTGTCGGACAAAGTGAGGCAGGACATATTGTCACATTATTCCGGCTGGAATACATACTGGGTAAAACAACAGACTGAAAAAGAACAGAAGCTGAGCGGAAAATCAATTATTGAATCTGTTGACGATCTTATGTTCAAATCAGAACTGGATGAATGGCTGAGACTGAGCAATGAAATAAATCCGGATCCGGAATCTGAGATCTCGAGAAAACACAAACAACTGATAAGTAATATATTCAATCATCTCTGGCTTACAGATTACTATGGTGAAGCAGAAGAAAGTCTTATCAGCATATTCCTTAACTCCGGGAAATTCAGGTGGTACGAAGCAAGTATCTTTACAACTGCAATCACTCTCAGTTCACTCCGCAACTGGCAATCAGTAAAGTTATTGAATCTGATAAATATATATAATTCAGGGCAGGAGCAGGTTATGGAAAGAGCCCTGTCGGGACTGATATTGAATCTTCACTATTACAATGGCAGAATACTACTCTACCCTGAAATCAGCTCTGCAATAAAAACGCTTGCACAATCCGGACTCTTTAAAGAACATTGCAGGATAATTGTGCTTCAGACAATAAGGTCGCGTGAGACAGAGAATCTCAGCAGAAAACTCCATGAAGAGATCCTGCCGCAGGTAGCCAAACTGAGGCCACAACTTGAAGATAAACTTGACCTGGATAATATCCTTCCAAAGGATAAAACCGAGGAGAAAAATCCTGACTGGTCAGAGATGTTCAGTGGTTCTGAGGAGATTTTCAAGACAATGGAAGAACTGACAAAATTACAAATGGAAGGAGCTGATGTTTATATGTCGGCATTTGCAAACCTAAAGCATTTTGATTTTTTCAGGGACTTTCCGAACTGGTTTATGCCATTTCATCCTGATCATGAGGTTGTCAATGAAATATTCAGGGATGAGATACTGGGGCAGGGTACAAATGAGCTGGCAGAAGCAATGTACAGAACTCCTTTTATATGCAATTCAGATAAATACTCATTGATACTTAATCTGAAATTCCTGCCTGCTTCACAGAAAAACATGATGCTGAAAGTATTCCGTATGGAACTTGAAGGCTTGCAACAGCTGGGGGACGATGAATCAGTTACGGATCCGAACAGGAAATTCCGTATTAATGTAACTCAGTATCTGCAGGATATTTACAGATTCTATAAGCTTTCTCCATACAGGAAAGAATTCGAGGATATTTTCTCAGGCAGGCTGGATATCTATAATTCGGAGTTCTTCATGATGACATGCAACGCTACCGAAGTTGAAGCAGGCCTGGCAGATTATTTTTTCAGTAAGAACTTTTATGATGATGCTCTTTCTCTTTATCTGAAGCAGGCTTTAGAAAGACCTGATGTTGCTGAGCTCAATGAGAAGATAGGCTATTGCTACCAGCAGAATGCAAATTATGAAGAAGCCCTTAAATATTACAGAAGAGCTGAACTTATAGACAGAAAAGCCTGGACTATGAAGAAAATAGCTCTCTGCCTCAGGAGGATGGAAAAAAATGAAGAAGCACTTGAGTATTATATTCAGGCAGGAAATATGGATCCTGATAACCTGCATACAACTATTATGACTGCTCACTGCTACCTGGACCTGAAAGATTATAATGAAGCACTTAAATACTATTTTAAAATCGAATATAACGATCCCGGAAATCTTAATATTCTAAGGCCTATTGCCTATTGTTATCTTGCACTTGGCCGCTTCGGGGAATCACAAAAATATTACGACAGATTATCTTCAGGAAAACTGAGAGCTAACGACCTGATAAATATGGGTCATCTGGCTTTATGCAAGGGGAACAAGAAAGAGGCAGTTGATCTCTACAGGCGATCTATTATGTCAGGGGAGATTACAAAAGAAAAATTTATGGCAATTTATTCAGAGGATCGTTCACTCCTTGTATCATCAGGAGTAAATCCTGATGATCTGCCTATCTTACTTGATTATCTTCTATTTATTATCTGACAGTGTCTTCAGCTATGCTATCCTGGCCGGGGAAAAAGCCACCGGGGGGAGGCGCAGGTCTTCCTTCCGGGAAGTGCCGATTTTCTCTTTGAGGTCTTTCTCCGGGATATTGTCTTCTTCCCTGGGGAGGTGGTCCCATATTTGGGTCAATCCTTCTGTTGAATCTTCTGTTGTTAAGTGAATCACTGACAAAATTTTTTCTGGCCTCCCTGAACATCTCTTCCCGGCGTTTGTCAATTTCTTTTAGCTTATCCTGTTGTTCCTTTGTAAGCAAAGATTCCAGGTCGTTCTGCATTTCCTTCACGTTCTGTTCAAATCCTTTCCGGTAAGTGTTGAGAAGATTATTATTAAGTTCCTCGTAACTATTAAGGATCTTTTCAAGCTGGACCTTTTGTTTCTCATCAGCCTGTATGATCTTATAGAAGCCATCCCGGAATTCTTCCCTTGACAGATAAAAGCGTACGGGTCTCATTCTGTGAAGGCGGATCTGGGCTGAAGTCAGCATTCCGATGATAAATCCTATTACAAGTGTGATGATTACGAGGATAACCGGTTTAGCTTTCATATTGTTTGATAATTAAATACCCGTTAACAGACAGAATACCGATTCATCATAAATATTTCCCATTCCCAGGAAAGAGTTCAGGGAAATTGATCCTTCCGTCAGAAATATTGACAGCAGCAACAATACAATAGCAGCCACGCCTGTCAGAGCGATCCGGTAGAATACCCTGCTAAGGCTCTGTCCGAAATCCGGTTCACGGATCACAGTCAGTTTTTCCTTAAAAATCCGTGCAATGACCTGATCGTTAAAATCGCTGCTGAAATCAAAAGAGACACCTTCATCCTCGAGTCTCCCCGGGATTTCATTTGGATCGGCCTGTTCAGAAGCCGATGCGATGATAAGTTTTTTGATCTCTGTGGGGTTCATAACTTCATATTGTTTTTAAAATCTCTTTAAGTTGTTCCTGTGCTCTTGATAATCTTGACAGAACTGTTCCCAGTGGCAGCTTGAGTATATCTGCAGTCTCTTTTGTTGAATAACCTTGTAACATTCTCATTACCACTACAATTCTAAATTTTGGATCAAGACCCATTAAAGCTTTGCTAACCAATTCCTTTGCTTCACTTTTTTCAGTACCTTCATGATCAGCAATTTCGTACTCATACATTTCATTGTTTCCTTTCTGTGAGAACAGCGAAAAGAAACGTTTTCTTCTTTTTATCTCATTCAGTGTAAGGTTTATCGCAATTTTCTGGATATAAGTTGACAGTTTTGCCTCACCCCTGAATTCGGGCAGGGAGTAGTAAAGTTTAATGAACACCTCCTGCCCTATATCTTCTGCAAACACTGAATCGCCAAGCATCCCTTTGACAGTACGTGCTACAAGCTTCCTGTAACGGCTCACGATCTCCCCGAACGCTGATCTGTTGCCTTCTAAAGAAGCCCTGATCAGTTCGTTCTCGTCAGCCAGCCTGTACGATTCCTTCATGTTAATCTATACGTAAGACAATGATAAATCAAATTTTATTCCCGATTGTTAATTTTTATTAACAATACAATTGCATATGCGTTTTTACAATGAGTCACTGGTCCGGAGCGCCCTCTTCCGGATCCAGTTTAAGCTCGTAATCTTTTGTAAAACGTACCGGATACATTTTAACATTCTCAAATCCGTCATAGTTATTCCTGCGCCGGAACTCAAATTCAGTGTGCAAAAGATCAGGATTATGTATTTCAGGGTGCATTATGAAATCATTTCCGAAAATAACCAGTCCGCTCACGAAGTAATACATAATATCATAGCCAAGCCAGGCATAGCTTGTTTCGGATGGCTGTGTGTGGAATTTGCGCAGAAAATCAGAGTTGAACTGTTTCACATCATTACTTGAATAATCAATCCAGTAAGGTGAAAATATCAGAAGATCAAGGTCGAACAGGTATTTTGGATCCAGATTATCAAGGCCAAGGCTTCGCATAACAGGATAACCGAAGACGTTTATTCTGAATTTTTTCGACAGAGAATGCAGATCCATCAGAGCCTCACCTATCACAGGGGCTTCTTCTGATGCGATTATCACAATGTTATCTGTACTTTCAGAAAGGGCGTGACCAAGTCTGTTAATTGAATCGTTGTTGTACACCGACCTGCTGTAAAACAATAGCTCCTTGAAACGGATCTCTTCAGACGGGAGCCTTGAATCAAGTTCTTTCAGGATTTCTTCCCTGAATTTTATTACATCGGGATTGATGCCGGCACTATCGGTATGAATGAAAACAATGTTACTGTCGAAATATTCTCCAACCTTTCTGACAATGATATCCTGAGGGACTCTCAGGGAGGAAACAGACATAAAAAGCTCTGGATTGTTTTCAAGGACATTATCATTAAGGATCGGTACAGGTGATACAACTGGTATCTTTAATTCCCTTGTATAATCTGTAATCAGTTTAAGGTTTGACGAATAGACGGGTCCTATAATTAGGTCAGCTGTTGATAATACTCCCTGCTTAATCAACCTTGATAATTCAAGTGTATCATCCTTAATATCATAAAAATGAAGATTAACATTTAAACCCAGGCTGCGAAGGGTGTCAGCAGCCATAAGGATACCCTGGTACATTTCAACAAATCCCAGGCTTTTGGGATAGATCCAGTCATCAGGACGTTTTACAACCCTGTAAACAGGCTTTCCCCGCACGATCCTGGATGAGTCAATATATGATCTTCGGGCATTATCCCTAACATATAAAGGTAGAAGAACTGCCACATCGAATGAACCATTAAGGTCCCTTACCGGTGTATAGCCGACAGGCCTGGGAAATACTATAACAGAATCAGAGGGAATAACCGGAATTGTATCAGTAAGCACCTCTGTTTCTGCAATCTGAACCTCAACAGGTTCCTTTGCCTTAGCTAAGGGTATCCTCAGATAATCGCCAACCTGAGGAAATCGTAAATTCCTGTTTTCCCTTCTCAGTTCTCTTACTGTCAGTCCGTATTTATCTGCAATTGATGCAAATGATTCGCCTTTTTCAACCTTATGGAAGATATATTTTGAATCCTGGACAGAAAATTCCTGCTTTTCAGTCATGAACTCTTTCCTGGGGACTGCAATCTCAGAATTAACCGGCAGTTTTGTTATATCGACGCCCGGATTGCCTTCCAATATCTCAATCTCAGAAACTCCGTATAGTTTTGAAAGATAATAAACCGTTTCTCCGGGGAGAAGTCTATGATAAATATACCTTGCTTCATCACGCTGCGTCTTTTGTAATTCAGGTTTGGATTGTTCAAGGTATTGTTCCTCCCTGAATGGCACCCTTAATGTCTGACCTTCTTTAATACCATATAATGCTGGCGGGTTTTCCTTATTCAACTCCCCGACTGTAATCCCATAGGCCCTTGAAATTGAATAAGGAGTCTCTCCTTTTTTGACCAGGTGGATATAATAAGTAGTCCCTGATATGATAACCTTGTCTTTAGATCGCTCCACGACAACCTGAGCATCTGTGTCATGCAGCGATACCAGGAAAATACCCACAAAAAAAGAAATCTGTAAAACGTATTTTGAGATCATTACTATTATGTTTATAAAGCAGCAAGGAAGTTCATACAGTTTCCTTCTATCCTTTTTTCAATGTCTTTTAAATCTGTTTTTATGAATTCCTCACCTGTAATCTTTTCATATAACTCAATATACCTTGCAGATATTTCATCAGTGAATTCATCTGTCATATCCGGCACTTTTTGCCCTTCCTTTCCCTGAAAACCATTGGCCATAAGCCACTCCCTGACGAATTCCTTAGATAATTGCCTCTGAGGCTGTCCGTTATCAAATAGGTCCTGGTAACCATCGGCATAAAAATAACGTGATGAATCCGGAGTATTTATCTCATCTATAAGGCATATTTTATTGTTAATTTTCCCGAACTCATATTTTGTATCAACAAGAATAAGCCCATGTTCTGAAGCTATTTCCGAGCCTCTTATAAAGACATCCATAGAGTATTTTTCTATCTGATCATAATCTTTTTCGGATATCAATCCCCTGCTAATTATTTGTTCGCGTGAAATATCTTCATCATGGTATCCCTGCAAAGCTTTTGTTGTCGGGGTAATTATAGGTTTTTCAAATTTCTGGTTTTCCCTCATTCCATCAGGTATCTGAATACCGCAAATCTCACGCGCTCCTGATCTGTAAGTTCTCCAGGCACTGCCGGTAAGGTATGCTCTGACAATCATCTCAACGGGGTAGGGTTCACATTTATATCCAACAGTCACGGAAGGATCGGGAGTCGCTATTTTCCAGTTGGGCACTATATCATTTGTGGCATCCATGAATTTTGCTGCTATCTGATTTAGCACCTGGCCTTTATATGGTATACCCTTAGGCAATACAACATCAAATGCAGATATTCTGTCAGTGACTACCATGAGAAGATACTTGTCCCTTATGTTATAAACATCTCTTACCTTTCCCTTGTAAAGGCTCTTCTGACCTGGGAATGTGAAACTGGAACTTACTAATGTTTTCATGTGCAGATAGTTTTGTTTTAAAGTCCGGGCGGAACCAGGATGTCTTAAATAATTTTTCTGTAATTAATTGTTTTTAAACACCATATGGCTCTCACAATGCATTTTTCTTTTAATACTTTCAATTAAGCAATTTCCCTTTTGAGGTTTCATTTTCTTCTTCCTCATAGGCTCTGATTATTCTTTTTACAAGTTTATTTCTTACAATATCCCTTTCATCGAATCTGATAACAGAAACACCTTCAATCCCTTTAAGTATTTTTATTGCCTGCAGTAATCCTGATTCGGACTTCCTTGGCAGGTCAATCTGCGTCGAATCGCCTGTCATAATGAATTTTGAACTGACACCCATTCTTGTGAGGAACATTTTCAACTGGCTTACAGTAGCATTCTGAGCCTCATCAAGGATAACAAATGCATTCTCAAGAGTTCTGCCCCGCATAAAAGCAAGTGGTGCGATCTGTATTGTCCCATCCTCGAGCCATGTTTCAAGCTTTTTATATGGAAGCATGTCATGAAGAGCGTCATATAAAGGCTGGAGATAGGGATCAAGTTTCTCTTTCATATCACCAGGAAGGAAACCCAGACGTTCGCCTGCTTCCACAGCAGGACGGGTTAATATTATCTTTTTAACCTCCCTTTCTTTTAAGGCTCTGACTGCCAAGGCTATAGAAGTGTATGTTTTCCCTGTCCCGGCCGGGCCTTCAGCAATAATGAGATCATTACTCTTATAATCACCGACAAGCTGCAGCTGATTGACAGTCCTTGCCCTCACTGGCTTCCCGCTGGTTCCGAATACGAGGACCTGTTCAAATTCACCATTTGCCGCAGACTTCATATGCTCGGAATCAAAAAAATACTTTTCTATGTCCTGCTCTTCTATATGGTTGTACTTCCTGTAATATTCAATCAGTTCGTTAAATTTTTCTGCAAAAAGGGTGATCTCCGATTCTTCTCCAATACATTTAATCTCATTGCCTCTTGATAATATCCTGATCTTCGGGAAGAAATTCTGAATTTTATCAAGCAGCGAATTATTTGTACCTAAAAAGACAACCGGATCTATATCCTCAAGAAAAATTACTATCTCTGTCATTAGATCAGTAACTGCTTTTACTTAATTATCCCTTTTTGCCTGTTAGCCAAAATCCTGCATGGTTAATAAAAAAGTATGCAGGAGCAATGCAAAGTAAGTTTATTTTTCATTAGAAGATTATCTTTGTCCTATGTTTTTTCCTTATGAGATTAATCACACTTACAACAGAATGGCAACCTGATGATATATATAATGGTATCATAAAGGGGAAACTCTGTTCATTATGTCCAGGTACAATAATCGTTGACAATGCACACAGTATTCAGGCATTTGATATACTTCATGCTTCATTCGTTGTAAGAAACACATTTGAAAACTACCCTGAGGGTTCCATACACATAATCTGTATTCACTCTGAAGCAATGCAAGGGCAGTACCACCTTGTTGTAAGGTCAAAGGGTCATTTCTTCATCGGAACTGACAATGGCATCTTTAATCTTATCCTGAATACCGAATTTGATGAAGCAGTAAGCATAATCCGTAAACCCGGCCTTGATGAACTTGATATCTTTGCCAGGGCAGCGGCTGATTTGATTGAAGGTAAAAAACTCTCTGATTTAGGGAAAGCTGTCAGCAGCATTAACGAAAGAATGCCACTAAGGGCAACACTTGACAAAGATGTCATAACAGGAAGTATTATTTTCATTGACTCATACGGAAATGCAATCTCTAATGTAACAAAAGAGTTATTCCGCAGAGTTTTTGAAGAGAAGGAATACAGGATCTTCATCCAGAGCAATAAGAATTACACTGATCACATTGTTGAAAAATACAGCGATGTTCCTGTTGGTGATATGCTTGCTCGCTTTAACTCCCTTGATCTTCTTGAGATATCGATAAATGGGGCTAATATATCTGAATTACTGAGTCTGAGTGTAGGTTCTGTACTGAGAATTGATTCTGTGAACAGGACAGTAATGCCCAATCGTTTGTTTTAAATCCCCTGCATTATGAATGATAAGGAAACCAGTGCGAAAGAATTTGAAAGGCTTCTTACTATTATGGATAAGCTCAGGACTACATGTCCCTGGGACAAGAAACAAACCTTTGAATCCCTCCGTAAGCTTACAATTGAAGAAACATATGAGTTAGCCGAAGCAATATACCTGGGAAAGGATGAAAAGATACAAAAGGAGCTTGGTGACCTGATGCTTCATCTGGTCTTCTACGCCAGGATAGGATCAGAACGTGGTACCTTCTCCATCTTTGATGTACTGCGGGGGATAAATGAAAAGCTTATTTACAGGCATCCGCATGTTTTTGGTGATGTGAAGGTAACAGGGGCAAGTGAAGTAGAGGAAAACTGGGAGCAACTTAAAATAAAAGAAGATAATGGCTATAAGCCTGTATTATCCGGTGTTCCGGCATCCCTTCCGGCTATGATTAAAGCCAACAGGATCCAGGAGAAAGTCAGAGGAGTTGGTTTCGACTGGGAAGATCGTGAGCAGATATGGGATAAAGTCATTGAGGAGATAACAGAACTTAAAAAGGAAATCACAAGTCACGACAGGGAAAAGATCGGATCTGAACTTGGTGATGTTATGTTCTCGCTGATAAATGCTGCCCGTTTGTATGAAATTGACCCGGAAGCTGCCCTCGAAAAGACTAACAGAAAATTCATAAAGAGGTTCAACTACCTTGAGAAAGAGACTATTAAAAAAGGAATATCCCTTCATGACATGAGTCTTGATGAAATGAATATAATCTGGGAACAGGCAAAGAAAGAAGACTGAGTTATGCAAAAATATAACTGAGAAGCTGGTAAATGACTTTTGCAGCTACAAAATCAGGAGCTTTGTTCAGTGGATCAGGACACATCTCAACAACATCAAAACCAACTATCTTCCTTGCTTTTGCCACCTCTTTCAGAAAATGCATCAGTTCATAATAATCTGGTCCCCCTGGCTCCGGAGTACCTGTCGACGGCATCAGTGAAGGATCAAAAACATCAAGATCGATTGTGATATAGACATTTTCTGTCAGGAGATCAATAGCCCTGCTATACAGAGACTTATCATGATACAGATCGTGTGAGTAAAATATTCTGCCGTCTCTGACAAACGGGAGTTCATATTCCGACATACTTCTGATACCTAGCTGGACTGAAGGGACAATCTCATTAATTCTGGCCATTACGCAGGCATGGTTCAAAGCAGAGCCCTCATATTCCTGTCTCAGATCGGCATGTGCATCGAGCTGAAGAACAGTAATATCCTTAAAATGACCTGAGAATGCCTTCACCGAACCTATGCTCACTGTATGGTTACCACCTATTATGACAGGGAATTTCCGATCGGAAAGGACTTCAGCTATCTTCTCAGATACCCTGTCGACAAGCTCTTCAGGAGAATTTCCTGAAACAACAGGAGGAATTGTGTGAATACCTTTTTTATACACGCATGAACGGGTTTCGACATCATAGAATTCAAGATTGACAGAAGCCTCCAGAATTGCATCAGGGCCTTTATCAGCGCCTTTCATCCAGGTACTTGTGGCATCAAAGGGCACAGGAATAATGATTATTTCCGACCCGGAATAATCATAGATTACTTCTGTTCCTCCGAAATTCATAATTTTCAATTACTTGCCGAAGCTGATCTCTTCTTTCCGGGTTTTGCCCCGGAGGGACCAGCAGATTTCTCTTTTTTCTTTGTTCCTGCAGGTTTCTTGCTGCCTGTTTTTGCCTTTTCCGGTTTTTGTTCAGCAGTCTGTTCTGCAGTTTCATTTACAGCCTGAGTTTTCTCTTCCGTTTTTTCAGCTTCCTCTTTTACAAGTAGCTTAAGCCCGTGCAGAATATTGTACCAGTGAGATATCTTCTTAATATCGCTTATATAGACCCTGTCCCTGTCGTACTCGGGAAGGATTTCAGAGAACCATTGTTTAAGTTTATCAGGATCGGATTTAGTATCAATTGCAGGACCTCCCTTTTCCTTATCAAAGATCAGATCGAATACTTTGGACAGGGAGAGATCCTCCTTTTCTGTAAAGACCGATATTTCATCAAGAGAACTAACTTTAGCAGTGGCAAATGCGCTACTCCTTTTCTTAGATTCAAGATGCTCTACAATAATAGCATTCTTCCCCTGGGCAATAAACCTGAAGAGACCGGATTCACCGGAAATTGACAAGATATCCTTTAAGACCATTTTAATACTTTTGTGTGCAAATTTAATTGTTGTTATGACATGTCCGATTCAATATCCTTAAAATCTAATAGATATTACGTTCTTTTTTTATCTTTTGATAGGCTTCGTTCACCTTTCTGAACTTCTCATCAGCACTCTTCTTATAATCATCACCAAGGTGACTGACCTTATCAGGATGATACTTCATAGCCATTCTTCTATATGCTTTCTTGACTTCATCATCACTTGCTGAACGTTTAATCTCTAGTATTTTATAGGCTGAGTCCGTCTCAGGGATGAACATATTTCTTATAGAAATATAATCTGAATCAGATATCCCTGTATGTTCAGCAATCTTTTCAATAACTGCTTGCTCGTGCTGATTTACACTGCTGTCTGCAAGAGATACACCGAAAAGAAGATGCATAAGCTGCAGCCTTGATGAATAATCCATGTTCCCGGCAATTTGTCGGCAGACATCCTCAAGCGGTATTGTCTGCTTCAGTATATCCCTCAGCATAACAGATGCTTCAGTGGCTGCATCCTGGCCAAATTGTCTTATAAGATATTGCTTAACGTATTCCAGTTCCGATTTGACAACCTTACCGTCAGCTTTCATGACAGCTGCAATAAGGACAAGCAGGCTGACACCGAACGCACCCGGAGTTGTGCTTCTTATTCTTTCATAAGATGAGTGGGTTTCTATTGTCGTACTGTCAACGAGAGATCCGACAAGAAAACCGAGAAGTCCGCCTATGGGCCCTCCCATAACCCATCCAAGCCCTCCGCCGATCCATTTACCAAAACTTCCCATGTTGAGTTTAAGAATTCAGATGGTTTAAGATATCGTCATGTATTCTGAGTACAGCGGGTATTATCATTTCATCCTCTGAATTATTTATTATATAATCTGCCATTTTTATTCTCGTTTCATCATCCATCTGGTTCTTAATCCTTTCCATTACCTGTTCTCTTGTAAGATTGTTCCTCATCGTCACCCTTAAAATTCTTTCTTCGACAGGTGCAACAACAACTGCTACCCGGTCTACAAGTGATGCAGCACCACTCTCGAACAATATTGCAGCTTCCATTATCACATACGGGGAGTTTTGATTATCAGTCCATTCCAGGAAATATCTGAAAACCAGAGGGTGAACCAGACCATTAACCTTCCCCAGCAATTCCTCATTGTTAAATATAAGAGAGGCAAGCTCGTTGCTGTTCAGTCTGCCTTCGGCATACATGTTTTTGCCCGCTATCCTGTTAATCCCCTCAATTATGTCAGGATGATTGTTCATAATCCTTCTGGCCTCAGGATCGGCCGAAAAGACAGGAATACCCAAAACGCTGAAAACCCTGCACACCGAGGTCTTGCCACTGCCAATACCACCAGTGATCCCCAGTTTCATTTTTCCAGGTTTTGACTTCATAGAGACATCATGATTGTAAAATAACCGGTACTATGACCTTCAGATCCACGAGGTTATTGCTCAATCTGGTTAAATGTAAAAAAAAGTGTATCAGGCTTTACTGCAGATATCTTACAAAGAGATTTGAGCTGTGAATTGAGATCCTGTATTATTCCTGAGGTTACCAGATAGAAGGACGATGAAGATTCATCGCCATGAAGCGGTTTATAGGGAACCTTTGAGAAATCGACAACAACAGGAGATCTGTTACCTGACAGCTTCAGCTGAAGCATCGAATACCCGGGACCTTTCAAAAAAAGGTATAATCTTGAAGGCAGATCATCATCCACTGCCTTGTCCTTTGGAGGATTGATATAGGTTACCGGGTATCTGATATCTGCTTCCAGGTCTTTGCCAAGTGAATTAAGATACCAGAACACAAAAGAAAGGAAGAGGAAGAAAGCAAAAACAATAATATTTTCCCTTACTGAGCTTGCACCCTTCTTATGTTGTCTTTCGGTCCTTATCAGATCCTTTTTGAACATCTTTCCTTATGACTACAGGGAATCAGTTCTGATCGTCTGCTGAAGGATCCTTAAGAAGGGCATTCTTGTCTATTTTGAGCTTGACATCCCCACCGGCATCCATCATTATGTAGTTGTCTTTTACCTCAAGGACTCTTCCGTAAAGGCCGCCTGTTGTAATTACCTTATCACCCCTCTTCAGACTGCTCCTGTAATTGTTCATCTCTTTCTGCTTCTTCATCTGAGGCCTTATCATGAAAAAATAAAAGATCACAAAAACAAGTACCAAAGGCAGTAATGTCACAAGAGGATTTGTTTGTCCTGCTGCAGCTTGCTGACCCAGGACAGTTAAAATTGATAAATTGGTCATTTTTGTTGTTGTTAGTTATTAATAATGTAATTCAGTTCGGGTTGTAATTTTCAGGTTTCAGGTTTCAGGTTTCAGGTTTCAGGTTGCAGGTTTCAGGTTGCAAGTTGCAAGTTGCAGTTTAAAAACTCATAACTCATAACTCACTACTTTTATCCATTGCTCTACAATAATCTACGAATTACTGCTTAATACTTCGGCCAAAATTCTGACAATAACGACAGGAGTAGTTGCATTTGATTGTATAGTAACTGTTTTTGACTGAACACCATTATAGCCGGCAGTGTTAAAAATGACTTCCAGTGTACCGCTTTTCCCGGGAGCTAAAGGTCTCTTGTCATACTTTGGGACCGTGCATCCACAGCTTGTTGATACTGAATTAATTACCAAACTCCCATCCCCTGAATTGGTATAAGTGAAAAAACAAGCGATTTTTTCTCCTGCCTTTACTTTTCCAAAATCATGTTCATACTCGGAAAAGCTGATAACAGCTTCACCAGTTTCTGAGACAGTAAAATTCTCTGAGTTGTCACCCTTCGTATTCTGGTTTCCTGAACATCCTGAAATAATCAACGAACTGAAGATAACCGAAATAATTAATCCTGTTCTCATCTGTTATTTACAAATCACTAAAGTTATTTAATATTATTCATTATCATCGGGAGCTTCGCCTACCAATCCTCTTCCGTATTTATTAAAGAGTTTCCGGGACCGTATCTCCTTTACTATGTTATCGAGTATTCCGTTGACAAATGTACTGCTTTTTGAAGTACAATAATACTTTGCTATCTCAATGTATTCATTGAGTGTCACTTTCACCGGGATTTCCGGGAATTCAAGGATCTCTGTAACAGCAAGCTTCATCACAAGAATATCCATAAGAGCTATACGCTCAACCTCCCAGTTTGTAGTATTATTATCGATAAATTCCGAGTATCGTGCCGAGTTCAGTACTGCTTTCCTGAACAATTGTTTTACAAAATCCTCATCTTCATGATTCTTGAAAAGCGGCATAAGTCCGGCATCTTCCTTTGTATCTGCCTTGAATTTCTTAAGTGTTTTCTCAAGCATTATTGTCACATAATCAAGGTCATCGTTCCAATAGATGCTCTGTTCCTCAAGACAGTTAATAAGATCCTCAGAAAGCGGTAATAATTCGACTATTATTTTATGTATTAACTTCTTGTCAGATTGATAATTATGAACATCTGAAGACATATATTCCAGATAGTAATCCCATGATATCAATTTATTATATAAGATCCGCGGAATATGGGAGAAATTAATCCAGGAAAGCTTTGAATCGTGGATATATTTCTTAAAAGCTTTATTGTCACGGAGCTGACTAATGACAACATTATCAATAAAACGCCTGTTGGGATTCAGGTCTTCGAAAGTAGGAATATTTTTCTGGAGTGCGCGCTCAATTTTATCAGAAGCTATATCAGCTAATTCAAGAACAAGAAGCAGAAGATAATGATAAAGATCGTAGGTCTTGCCAATACTGAACATCAACTCCTTCTCTGCCTTGACCAGATCGTTATCTTCCCGCCGGTTATATGCATAAAGTGCCATAAGGGCTTTTATGCGTAATAATCTCCTGCTAATCATCTGTAAAGAACCTTAATTTTAAGTTGCAAAAATACTCTTTTTCCCTTATCATCAAAACTACATCAGAAAAAAACAAGGACATTTCCTGCACCGCGTTTTGATTTGAAAAAATATTTGTTACATTTGACAACATGAATTAAACCCCTAACATTAACTGACTTAGAAATGGAAGAAGAAAGTGGTATTAAAGAAGATGTAAACGGGAGTGAGGATAAGAACCAGAAGGATGAAATTTTTACTAAAGTTGTTCGTGCCGGAAAGAGAACTTATTTTTTTGATGTAAAAGCCACCAGGAAAGAAGATTATTATCTAACCATCACAGAGAGCAAAAAACGACTTGGTAAAGAAGGAAAGGTATTTTATGAAAAACACAAGATCTTTCTCTACAAGGAAGACTTTGAGAAATTTACCGAAGGACTTAGAAATGCTGTTGACTATATAGGGAACGGCAAGCATGCAGTAAATACATCAGTAAGCGCAGCTATGAATGAAAGTACCGGAAGTGAGGCTATTACAACGGAGGAGTTCACAAATATCGATTTTGATGACCTTGGAAAAAAATAGCCTGTCACCCAGAGATTTATTTCCGGATGTCTGATTACGTACTCCTCATATTAGGGATAATTCTGATGCTGATAGGTATTATCGGTTGCCTGGCACCTGTATTACCGGGGCCGCCTCTCAGTTATCTCGGCCTGATAATGCTGCATCTGACACGCTTTGGCCAGTTCTCTTCGACTCTACTTATAATATTGGCTGTGATAACAGTTGTGGTATCTATTCTGGATTACATTGTGCCGATATGGGGTACAAAAAAATTCGGAGGATCAAAATATGGAATGAGAGGCGCAACAGTCGGACTTATTATAGGGTTATTTCTTGGACCGGTCGGAATCATAGTTGGACCTCTTATTGGTGCCATTGTCGGAGAACTTATCTTTAAGGACGACATGAAATATGCTATCCGGGCTGGTTTCGGAAGCCTGCTTGGTTTTCTTACAGGTATAGGACTGAAGCTTGCCACTTCATTCGCAATGACATTTTATTTTGTCAGAGAATTAATAGTCTAGTATGCCGAACTCATTCAGGAAGGTGTAAATTTCAGGATCCAAGAGTAGCTACAATTACAGCCTTTATCGTGTGAAGCCTGTTCTCAGCTTCATCAAATACAACAGAATGGGGAGACTCAAAGACCTCTTCAGTAACTTCCATCCCATCGAGTTCATATTTCCTGAATATCTCTTCTCCTACTTTTGTTTCCCTGTTATGGAATGCAGGAAGGCAGTGCAGAAATTTGACTGCCGGGTTTCCTGTCATTTTAATTACCTGTAAATTAACCTGATATGGTCTGAGAAGCCTGATCCTTTCTTCCCATACAGAATCCGGTTCACCCATCGAAACCCATACATCAGTATAGAGGAAATCAGCATTTCTGACAGCTTCGGCAACATTATCAGTAACAGTAATCCTTGCGCCTGTCTCTTTTGCGATTGCCCTGCATTCAGCAACCAGATCTGCTGACGGCTGATATTCTGCGGGTGCTGCAATCCTGAAGTCGATGCCAAGCTTGGCGGAGCCTACCATAAGCGAATTGCCCATGTTGAAGCGGGCATCACCAAGATAACACAAGACACATTTGTCAAGAGGTTTATCAGTATGTTCTCTCATCGTGAGGATATCAGCCAGTATCTGTGTAGGATGGAATTCATTCGTGAGACCATTCCACACCGGGACACCGGCATATTCAGCAAGCTCTTCAACAATTTGCTGTCCGAAACCCCTGTATTCTATACCATCATACATCCTTCCAAGGACCCTGGCAGTGTCTTTCATAGACTCTTTATTCCCAATCTGGGAACCCGTGGGCCCTATATAAGTAACATTAGCACCCTGGTCGTATGAAGCAACCTCAAAGGCACATCGGGTGCGCGTTGAGGCTTTCTCGAAAATAAGAGCAATATTCTTTCCTTTTAAACGCTGCTCTTCCCTTCCTTCTTTTTTAGCCTTTTTAAGGTCGGCTGAAAGATCAAGAAGATATTTTATTTCTTCCGGCGTAAAGTCTAGCAGCTTGAGGAAGCTTCTGTTCTTAAGGTTCATTTTCTTAATGTTTAGTTTGAAGTACTTTGAGTGACTTGAGTACCTGGAGTTGTTTAATAAAGATGCAAATGTAATAAAAAGTTGAAAGTTACTATATAACAATAAACATCCCCTAGCCCTCCCGCCAAAGCGGGATCTCCGTTATACTCCGACCTTCAAAGGGGGAATCTCACTGCTCAACGCCTATCTCCTGTCATCTTCATAATC
>CAYNRI010000005.1:0-10741 GCA_964399575.1 uncultured Rikenellaceae bacterium | reverse complement strand
CCTTCAAAGGGGGAATCTCACTGCTCAACGCCTATCTCCTGTCATCTTCATAATCCATAGTTATCTTTGATCCAAACTTCTTGTCGGCAAGCTTAAAGGCCTCAGTAATTACGCTCATTTCCCCTCCACGTTCCAGAAAATTGAGACAGGCCCTTATCTTTGGTTCCATACTGCCTTTGGCGAAGTGCCCTTCTCCAAGATATCTCAGGGTATCTTCATAATTCAGGAATTCCCTGATCTGCTGGTCAGGCTTTTTATAATTAATATAAATATAAGGAACGTCTGTAAGGATATAGAACTCTTCAGCATTGATAAGAGATGCAAGAAGAGATGACGCAAGATCCTTATCAATAACTGCCTCAGCAGGTCTCACATCACTTTTTTCATCTATATAAACGGGGATCCCCCCTCCTCCCGCAGCAATTACAATATTACCTTTTATTGCAAGGTCGCGGATTATTGAATGATTCATTATATGCTTCGGTACCGGCGACGGGACAACCCTTCTGTAACCTCCGATATTCTTTATCTCCTCCCTGAATATCCAGCCTTTTCGTGAAACCAGTTCATCAGCCTGTTCCCTTGTGTAAATCTTACCTATCCTTTTCTGTGGATCGTTGAAAGCCTGATCGTTAATATCGACAAGAACAGAAGTGACAATACAAACCACATTCTTCTCTATCTTATACTTATTCAGGATATTACGAAACATTCTTTCTATCATGTACCCTATGCCTCCCTGTGAGTCGGCTACGCAAATATCGACAGGCATCTGGGCAATATTATAAATCTGCTCACCGGCATCATTGCGCATCAGAATATTACCAACCTGAGGCCCATTGCCATGAGTTATAACCAGATCATAACCTTCCCTGATAAGGAAAACAAGGTTCTCAAGGGTCTCTGTTGTATTCTGCTCCTACTCATCTATTGTGCCTGCCTGATCTCCCCGTGACAGAGCATTACCCCCCAGTGCCACAACTGCCAGCTTTTTTTTCATCAGAAATCTATTTAGCGAATCCGGTAATTTGTCAACCGGAATGTTTAAATTACTAATCAGGTACTAAAATACAAATCTATTAATTAAAGATTGAATTATACCATAATCCCTTGTAATAAAGCATATACGGCAAGCTGCAGCATTAATTGCGCCATAGAGAAATGAAATAAAAAAAATATATTAAATTTACACTATTCATAAAAACGAGATCAGTGAGATTCAGATCCGGATTGCTTATTGCATCCTTGATTGCAATAACGGGGTACTCCTGTAAGGATAGAGGCGGAAAGGATATTAATGAGGGAGAGATCCATTATTCAATTACCTATACCGGTAAAACAGGCATTCTCCCAAGGGAAATAATGCCAAGGAACCTGATCGTTTCATTTAAGGATGATAAGATACTGTTTGACATATCAGCACCTTTCGGAAATTCAGGGATCCTTAATCTGTCTAATCCTAAAGACGAGATCTATGATACCTATATCAGCCTTCTGAGCTGGAAGTATTATTATCCTGCAGGACAGGGAGAATTGCATCCGGGATTTGAAAAAATGGAGGATATTGAAATAAAAAAGACAAACAAAACCTCAATAATATGCGGCTATAACTGTAAAAATGTCCAGGTGAGTTTTGCCTGCGACAGAAATAAGGTATATGACATTTGGTTTACTGATGAAATAGATGTCAGGGATCCTAATGCAGGGACTCCATATCAGGATATCGAAGGTGTTCTTATGGACTTTTTCTTCCTCCTGGGTCCTGCAGAACTTCATTTCGACGCTGAGAATGTCTACAGGAAAGAAGTACCTGATAAGACATTTGAAAGAAGGGATCAGTATAAAAGGATCTCACGTGAAGAGATCAATCAGTTTATTTACAGAATGACAACTTTATAGCACTTTACTGCAATTGGCTATACTTCGTTGTTAGTCACTTCCTTTAATTGTTTATAAATTCACTTTCAGGCTATAATACAGCAGGTCAAATTTATTAACTTTGCCTTGCATTTTTCGGAGTAAAATGAGTAAGGAAAAAGAAGACAGCAGGGGAAAATCTGCAAAAAAAGGGAAGGATACGACAAAGTCAAAATCATCTTCGGGAAATGAAAAGATAAAATTCGTAATTGGTATCCTTATTGCCGGTTTTGCTTTATACCTGCTCCTTGCATGTATTGCGTATCTATTCTGGTGGAAGACTGATCTGAGCCTCCAGAATACTGACATTATCTCCGGCCCCGAAGTTGAAGTCAGGAACTGGTCGGGTAAAAGCGGGCACTTCCTTGCCAAGATGATAATTGGTTATGGTTTCGGCTTTGGCGCATTCTTCATCCCGGTTATTTTTGCAACAATTGGGCTGTATCTTTTAAAGTTCCCCGGCTTAAGGGTCTGTAGTCTGATTGCCAAGTTTGCTTTTGCCGCAATAATCCTGTCATTGATCCTCAGTTATATCTTCGGCAAATCGGATGGATTCCTGTTCAGCGGTCCCGGCGGTGCCCAGGGTTACCTTATAACAAGGTGGCTTAATGCTTTCATGGGGAAAATAGGTACCGGTATTCTTATCGGACTTATAACAATTGCATACCTGATCTTTGCACTCAAGGTACCGCCTTCGAAACTAAAAGTAAAAGTTCCGGGGATCACATTTCCCTTAAAAAAGAATGAAGCTGGTGAAGGGTTAGCCCGGGAAGCCTCTTCAGAAGACGAAACTGCAACAACTATAACTGTTGAAAGACCGGATCTGAATGAAAGCAATAAAAGTAAGGTTGAGTTCCTCGTTAAGAACAGAAGAGTATCAGATGAAGATGAACAAGTAAAGACAACACATTTTCAGGGTTCCCTGATTCATGATCTTGACAATGACAACAAGACAACGCAGGACAAAAAAAATGTCGATATCCACATTACAAAACCTGAAGTAAACGATATACTTTCTGAAGAAGAAGTCAGCCAGATAATGGAGAATTATGACCCGCGGCTTGATCTTTCAAGATATAAATTCCCTCCTGTCTCAATACTGAAAGAACATAAATCAGAAAGCACCTTTGACAATAAGGAGGTTTTCGAGAATAAAGAGAATATTATAAAAACCCTTGGCGATCATAAAATATCAATCAGGCAGATATCAGCAACAGTAGGACCTACAGTTACCCTGTATGAAATTGTACCGGAGAGGGGAGTAAGGCTTGCCAGGATCAAATCGCTTGAGGATGATATTGCTCTTAATCTTTCTGCACTTGGAATAAGGATCATCGCTCCTATCCCCGGAAGAGGGACTGTCGGTATTGAAGTACCGAACAAGAACCCGGAAATGGTTTCGATGAGATCCCTTATAACCTCGAAGATCTTCCAGGAATCACGATTTGATATTGCCCTGGCTTTAGGCCGCACAATAACAAATGACCCTTATATTGTCGATCTTACAAAAATGCCTCACCTGCTTGTAGCCGGTGCCACAGGACAGGGAAAATCTGTGGGGATTAATGCAATAATAACCTCAATTCTTTACAAAAAACATCCGGCCGAGGTCAAGTTTGTACTGATTGATCCAAAAAGGGTTGAGTTACCACTCTATTCAAAGATTGAACGGCATTTTCTTGCAAAATTACCAGGGGAGGAAGATGCAATAATAACTGATACACAAAAGGTTATAAATACACTGAATTCCCTGTGTATCGAAATGGATAATCGTCTGGAACTGCTGAAAGGGGCGCAGTCAAGAAATATAAAGGAATACAACGAGAAGTTCGTATCGAGAAAACTTAATCCCGAAAAAGGACATAAATATCTGCCATATATTGTTTTGATAATTGACGAATTTGCAGATCTTATAATGACAGCCGGAAGGGAAATAGAAGGCCCCATTGGAAGGCTGGCACAGCTTGCAAGAGCTATCGGGATACACCTTATTATATCGACACAGCGGCCGTCAACAAACATAATAACAGGATTCATTAAGGCAAATTTCCCCACAAGAATTGCTTTCCGTGTTTTCTCCTCGATAGACTCAAGGACAATCCTTGATGCTACCGGAGCAGACAGGCTTGTCGGCCGGGGAGATATGCTTGTATCATCAGGCAATGAGCCTGTAAGGGTCCAATGTGCTTTTATCGATACTCCTGAGATAGAAGAACTTACTGAGTTCATAGGTTCACAGCAAGGCTACCCCGATGCCATGCACCTTCCAGAATATATAGACGACAGCGAATCGGGACTCCTGGATGTAGACCTTAAGAAAAGAGATCCTATGTTCGATGAAGCTGCAAGGCTTGTTGTTCAGCATCAGCAGGGATCAACTTCACTGATCCAGAGAAAACTGTCAATCGGCTATAACAGGGCAGGAAGGATTATAGATCAGCTGGAAGCTGCAGGTATAGTTGGTCCTTTTGAAGGCAGCAAGGCGAGAGATGTACTTTGTTCAGATATAATTGCTTTGGAACAGATTTTGAAGAGTATTGATTAAAACATCCGAAATGCAAAAGTCATTACTCACAACCCTCATCTTAATTCTCGTTGCAATAAACCTGAATGGACAAAGCGATGCAAAGGCAGTCAGTATCCTCGAGAAATTTTCTGCAGCAGCTACCTCCGCTCCATCAGTATCAATGAAGTTTTTGCTAATAACAGTTGACCAGCTTGAGAATTCTGAAGATACTCTGGCCGGATCAATAATACTTAATAAGGACAGGTACAAACTTGATCTTCCGGATAATATTATATGGTATAACGGAAAAACATCATGGAGTTATCTTCCTGCCGAACAGGAGGTGACAATAACAAATCCTGAAGATGAAGGTGAATCATTCCAGAGCCGCCCTTCGATGATCTTCACAATGTACAAAACCGGATTCAAATGCAGGTTGCTTGAGGAAAGGAATGATTCCTACATTATCGATCTCTACCCTGAGGACGTGAAGCATGAACTTATAAGGGTTAGATTAACAATCGAAAAGCCTTCACTTAATCTAAGGAATTTTGAATACAAGAGAAGGGACGGTATTACACTTACCCTCATTGTAAGGGACTACAATCTGAAAATAAGCCCGGGAGAAAGTCTTTTCACATTCTCTCCTTCAAAATACAAAGGAGTTGAAATCATTGATATGCGTTAAAGGGATTATCCCTGTCTTCATACCCTTTCCGGGTAAGCTACACGAACGTGATAAATATTCTGCAGGCGTTTTTTAATTACAGCCTTAATATCTGAAATATCCTTATATGTCAGTGGTACATCTGAATATTGTCCATCCTGCTCCTGAAGATAAATAATTCTTTCAACAAGCTCGCTTATCACCTCTTCGGAATATTTCTCCAGGCTTCTTGAAGAAGCTTCGACAGCATCTGCCATCATTACAATTGCAGTCTCTTTTGAAAAAGGCTTGGGCCCGGGATAAGTGAAAGACTTTGTGTTTTCCTGTTCACCCGGATTCTGATCAACATATTTCTTGAAGAAGAAATAGGCAACTGATGTACCATGATGAGTTCTTATGAAATCAATTACCTGAACAGGGATCTTATAATTCTTGGCCAGAACGACACCCTGTTTCACATGGTTAATTATCACTTTTGCACTATCCTTTGGATTAAGTTTCTCATGAGGGCTGACTCCATCCACAATATTTTCAATGTAATATGCCGGATTTGCTACCTTCCCGATATCGTGGTACAAAGCGCCGGTCCTTGTAAGATGCATATTCGCGCCAATAACTCTTGCAGCTTCTTCAGCTATATTTGCCACCTGGAGTGAATGCTGGTAAGAACCGGGAGCTTCTTTTGCCAGTTTTCGCAGCAAAGGTTGATTCGGATCAGCAAGCATCAGCAGTGTTGTATCAGAGATAAGAAGGAATTTCTGTTCAAACAGAAAAATAAGAGGAAAGCTAATCAGCACCAGGATGCCATTAAAAGTAAAAAGGAGATAATCGAATAATACAGTACTTCCCAGATCCCCTACTCTTATCATGTGCATACCAAGATAGATGACCGAATAACTTACAATAACCATCAGTGAAGTAAAGAAGAGCCGGCTTTTCCTGAAGTTATTTGTCAGTGTAAATATAGAAACCATACCGGCCAGAAAATTCATCAGTATAAACTCATAAGGTTCCGCTACCATAAAACCTGCAAGTATTATAGTAATAAGGAGGATGAACAGCGCCAGCCTGGAATCGTAGAATGTCCTTATTATAACAGGGATAACTGCAAAGGGCACAACATAAATAATATTATTCTTCTGAATATTGAGGACAAAACGGGTGATCAGGAGGAAAGTCAGAATAGCAAGCAGAATAAAAAATGTTTTCCTGTTCACCTGAAGTACCTCCTGCCTGAAATGGAGCAAAAAGAGGTAAAGCACTGCATAACAGAAAGTAACCACAATTGTTGTTCCAAAAACCGAGAATCTGCCAGTCGGATTTACCCTTGTCAGTATCCAGACAACGGCAGCAATACTTGAGACGAAAAGAAGAATATCAATAAGCGTCTTTTTAACTTTTGGGAAATTGTCACCGACAAGGATTTTCTGTTCCATCTGCCTGATAATGTAATAAGAAGTAAAAGTAGTATTTTTACTAAAAATTCCGGAATATGGAACGTTATATATGCGAGAATGTTTTCGTACCACTTAGATCAGGTCCTACTCACAGGGCTGAAATGCTCAGCCAGGTTTTGTTCGGGGAAAAATACAGGGTGCTTGATCAGGTTGATCACTGGCTGAAGATAGAAACTGAATTTGACAGTTTCACCGGCTGGATTGACATGAACCACCTGCAGCATTGTCTAATAAGAAATGAGGAATCAGGTCATGTACTGAACAGGTCATTACTGTGCTTTAAAAGTGATAAGACAAAGATGATCCTGGAGGCAGGCTGTGAAATTTACAATCCGGATCCTGAGCAATCCTTTTTCACGGCCGGGGAACATTTATATACTACAGCTAAAGACTTCAGCAGTAACTATTATACAGTCGCCGATACATCTGCCGACACAGCAATGAGGTTTATAAACAGCCCCTATATCTGGGGTGGCAGGATACCCTCGGGGATTGATTGTTCCGGTCTGACTCAGCTCGTATATAAGATACACGGGAAGAAGCTGCCAAGGAACAGCTGGCAACAGGCTGAAACAGGGGAAGATGTTGCTTTTATTAATGAGGCAGAACCCGGCGATCTTGTCTTTTTCGACAACGAAAACGGGAAAATTTCGCATGTCGGGATTATAATTTCAAGAGGTCTTGTGATCCATGCTTCCGGGAGAGTCAGGATCGACCAGATCGATCACCAGGGTATCTATAAGCAGGAGATCGGGGCTTATTCTCACCGTCTGAGGATGATAAGGAGGGTGGTAAAGTCTCCTAGTCTCCTAGTCTCCTAGTCTCCTAGTCTTATGGTCTTAGAGTCTAAGAGTCTTGAAGTCTTGAAGAGAATATTTGTAAAAAGAATTATTTATTATTCTTAAGAAATTTCATAAGACTTCCTGTTCCCTTGATTATCACTTGACATTTTTCTCTTCTGTCATCGGACGTCTCAACTGATACATACCGCTGATCCTGAGCAATATAATACATATTTTTTAATTCTCCGGCTGATCCTTTTGAGAAATTCAAAAACTGACGGAACTCAGAATCACCCTGCCGGTAAAAACCTTCAGAAATATTATTCATAATTGAAATTCCTGCAGCAGTGATCTGGTTTCTGAAAGTAAAGTCTTTACAATCTCTGAAATCGGAATAAACAAGATTAACCAATTCTCTTGATAAAATCCAGATTTTAAGTTCTTCGAAGTTTTTAATTGTTCCCATTTTAGCACGATTTAATTATTAATCATCTAAGATAAGAATTTTCAAATAAATCCATATACTAAAAACTCCACGACTCCACGACTCTAAGACTAGGAGACTAGGAGACTCTGAGACAAAAAAAAGCCACCCCTTCCGGGGCAGCTTTCTTTATCGGTTCTTACTTATTAGTTATTTAGTGCTGCTATAACCAAAGTTCTGTACCATTGCTGAATTTGCATTCAGTTCTGCAAGCGGTATTGGGAATGCATATTTATAACTGCCGTATTCCGGACCTCCGTGTGTTTGTTTAAGAGGCTCAACAAGAGGGATATCACTGCCTGTACGGGCCAGGTCGTCAAACCTGAAACCTTCGAAAGCAAGTTCTTTTCTTCTCTCAAGCATTATATTTGCTTTTGTTGCTTCAGTATAAAGAGTAGCATTTCTCTTCTCAGGTACCTTATTAAGCCATACAAGAGCATCGGTATCTGTATTGTCTATTTCGAACAAAGCTTCAGCATACATAAGAACAACTTCCTCATACCTGATAAGGAATATCTCATCTGAATAATCAATTGACGGATACTTGCCCATATTCCTAAGGGCAGAACCTTCGACTCCCAGCATTCCTGTTGAAAATCCTCTTACATCTTCATCTTCATAAAGATCTGTAAGATCAGCCAGTGCTTCAATGTCACCGTAGTTATCGCCACGATAAATATACTGCAGACCATTGATATCCTGATGATCGGTACTGCTGAAAGCAAGTTCAAAAATTGAATTTGCGGGTCCGTCCTGAGTCCATATTTTCGGGAAAACTTCAGGAGCGATGATTTCATATTCTTCAGAATTGATTACAGCTTCACATGCCAGTATTGCTGCAGGCCAGTCTTGGAAATACACAGCGACTCTTGCCTGAAGAGCGTTCACTGCATAAGTAGACAGATACTGCTTTGAAGGATCATTTAAAGTTTCATCCATCAGATTCAGTGCCTGGATAAGGTCATTATCTATGTTAGTCTTAACCTGAGTTACTGTATTCCTTACCGGAAGAAGGTTATCATCTTTAAAAACTGTGACATACGGGATACCAAGAGTCGGGTCTCCTCCCGCTACATGTTGTTGTCCATAGAGTTTCAGAAGGTCAAAATGAGCAAGAGCCCTTATTGCGTATGCCTGTCCTTTAATATGATCAATCTCAGCCTGATCACCTTCAATATCAGTAGCACCTATTATAAGGTTTGCTTCGGCTATTACAGCATATATCTGTGACCATGTATCAGTTACATAAGCCTCATTGTTTCCCAGGGTCATAGTGGATGCTGTCAGGAATCTTCCGGAATTACCGTTTGAAAAGCAATTATCGGATCTTACTTCATTGAATATAATGAGGTCTCGGCCGTAATATGCTGCCTGAGTCATTCTGTTGTAGGTACCATTCAAAAGAGTCTGTAAATCTTCCGTTGTATTTATCGAAATCGGCAGATTCTTTGATTGGGCTAATGTAGGTTCCAGATCATCTTTGTTGCAGGAGAAGGTGATCCCCAGCAGAGCAATAGCTAGTATTATTGTTGATAATTTTCTCATTTCCTTAGAATTTTAAGTTTACGCCAAATACTATCGATTTGACAGGTGGAGTAGTGAGTCGTGTATATCCGTCAGCTCTCACCTCCGGGTCATATTTCAGATCCTTGTCCTTAACCCATGTCCAGAGGTTTGTTCCGCGGGCAAAGATTGTAACATCGCTGAAGCCTATACTTTGCTCAATTGAAGAAGGCAGTGAATAACCAAAGACAATGTCCTTCAGTCTTATATAATCTCCATCATAAAGGAAGCGTGTTGAAGGTCTGGATGCATTCGAAGCAGTTGAACTGTAAGTAACTTTTGGTACATCAGTTTCATCACCCGGTTCCTGCCATCTGTTCATCAGGTCATTTACACCATTGTAATAAAGAAGAGTGTAAACACCTGTGTGGTGGGTATAGAATGACCAGTCTTCGAACACCTTATGTCCTCCTGCGAAGAAGAAGTTGGCATCAAGGAATATACCTTTGAAATCAAGGTGAGTTCCAAAACCGCCTGTACGTGTTGGCAAGGCACTTGCGCCCTGGAAAGCAAGCTGGATGTTGGATGCATAATAATTATTAGTAACGCCTCCTGCATCATCGGCACCATTCAGATACCACTGAGGCAACCCGTTATCAGGATTAACTCCAGCCCATGCCCTTGTATACCAGGCATATATTGGTTGTCCGACAGCTGTTCTTCTCTGTCCGGTAGTTATATTAATATCATTACCCTGGGCATCTTTTGCCAGTTCAAGGACCTCATTCTTAACTGTGGCGATATTAAATGATACGTTCCAGTTAAAATCACTCTTCCTTACAATTGCAACATCAAGCATAGCCTCTAACCCTTTGTTCTCAACAATTCCAAGATTCCTTGGAACAGATGAGAAGCCTGAAGTCCTTGTTAAGGGAACATTCTGAAGAAGGTCGAAGGTCTTCTTGTAGAAATAGGAAAGAGAACCTGAAATTCTGTCATTCAGGAAGCCAAAATCCGTACCAACATCAAGAGTATTGTTCTTTTCCCATGTCAGCATATCATTGCCATACTGGCTTGGATAACCTGCACCCTGGTTAGCATAGTCAGAATCGTATGTAAGAAGTTCCTGATAAGCGTTAAGGCCGACACCATTGCTGCCGCTCAATCCATATGAAGCTCTTATTCTCAGTGTACTGATTGCTTCAATATTCTTGATGAAGGCTTCTTCGTTAAGGTTCCATGCAACACCGGCTGACCAGAAGTTACCGAATCTGTGATCAGGTGCGAAAAGAGATGAGCCTTCTCTTCTGAATGTGAAGTCAGCTATATACTTACCCCTGAAATTATAATTCACCATACCAAGGTAAGAGAGATTACTCCAGTCAGTAAAAGAGGAGCCGGCATCAAAATTAGCCCCTGCACTGT
>CAYNRI010000004.1:0-62386 GCA_964399575.1 uncultured Rikenellaceae bacterium | reverse complement strand
AGACCGGGCCTGATTTAGAGTTTTTCCCTGGTTATCGGATCTTTACACGCGAGAATCTTAATGTTTTTAAAATCCAGTCGGGCAGGGGCTTGAAGGCTCTCCTGCGAAGATCGATATACCATCCGATTTTCTTAAGCACAGGCAGTTTATGTGATTCAACAAATTCAATCAGGGTACCATCAGGATCTTCTACATAAGAAAAATGCCCTGCAGCTTCACCCATGTCAAAGCTGTTTCCATCATGACTTTTTTTGCTGTCGACTGTAAAAGGGTAATCCCTGCTAAGGCAATAGCTCTTAAGTTCATCCATTCCCCTGATATCAAAACAGAGATGTATAAATCCGGGATCGCCCCAGAAGCGCCCTTCAAATATTTTCTTTCCTTGTCTGCCAACGGTGCTGACCAGTTCGATCTGGCTCTGGCCGAAGATCCTTGTGAACGGACCACTGAAAGGCTCGGATGCTTTCAGGAGAACTCTGCGGATCTTGTTTTCCCCTCCGGGCAGCGATGAAAGATCCGGGAAAACATCTGTTTTATCATATACGACAAGATCATAACCAAGGATGTCTGAGTAAAGTACCTTAGCCTTTTCAATATCGGAAACTCCAATTATTACGCCATTAGTACCACCCGATTCCTTTTTCTCATCAATGAACCAGTTATTTCCCTCCACCATCTGAAAAATATTATCATAAGGATCCTTTAGAAAGAATGTTTTCTTTCCTGAAGGATCCTGCACGGGCTCACCAAGCAGTCTGACATTATTGTTTTTAAGGAAAGCATAAGCTTTATCAATCATTTTCACTTTCATTTTACAGGCTATGATGCCGGTATCGCCAAGTCTGATCTCTTCCTTTATTTGCTGAGGATCTCTGTCCTTATACTGCCATATCTCGAATCCGCCACCACTCTGAAGATTCAATGCCAGCACAGCATGCCTGTTCCTGGGCTGTCCACCTGTATAAGGCAGCATCAGTCTGGCCTCTGAATCATCATCAAAGATCCGGCAGTCCATTCCAAAATTACGGATGTAATATTTCCAGGCTTCATTAAGGTTTTTTACCCCGATCCCAATTTGCTGTATCCCACAGATCTTATACCCCTTTTGCATTTTATATTTTGTTATGTTGATTTGATTCTGTCGCCTATTCGGAAGAACAGCCAGGGGCACAACCTTCGGATATGTAGCATCATGAGCTCTTTTCCTCCGACAAGTATCTCTCTTCTGTTCTTTAAGATACCGCTGATAATAGTTTCAGCAGCCTTCTGAGGTGAAATTCCTTTGTCGAGGCCTTTATCCATCTGGCCATGCTCTTTTCCTTCGGAGTTCAATGCATGATAGGAAATTTTAGTTCTTACCCTGCCTGGGATGATTACAGAGGTCCTTATATTATGTTTCTTATTTTCGAGGAAGACGGTTTCAAAAAATCCGTGAAGGGCCTGTTTTGAAGCCGAATAGGCGGAGCGCAGGGGAAAGCCAAAACGTCCAGCGATACTGCTCGTCGCAATTATATGACCTGATTTTTGTCTGATCATATAGGGCAATACCGCTTTTGTCAGTGCAACAGTTCCGAAATAATTTATTTCGAATATTTTACGGTCGAGCCACAGGGGTGTTTCATCAACCCTTGCCCGCTGGCTTATACCGCCGATATTCAACAGGTAGTCTATGTTCCCGATTTTATTCATCTGCTCCTCAACAAGGCTTTCTATAGCTGAGGTCTCAGCGAGATCAAAGGGAATGCAGATAACATTACCTGCTTTTTCACCGCAGGCTTTTCTGACCCTTTCCAGTCCGGGATCATCATTTGATGATATAATTACTTTAGCACCTCTGTTGACAAATTCATAAACGAGCGCTTCTCCTATGCCGGATGAAGCTCCTGTTATCCATGCATTCTTCCCCTGGAAAGTATTTCTTGTCATGTTTAAAGGGCTGTTACAATCCTGACTAATTCATCGTGATCTCTCTTGAGGTCCAGGTACTCCTGGTTCCGGGTCCGAAGATAGTTTTTAATCCGGAATCCCCCGATTATCCTCTTCAATTCAAGATAATAATGCCATGCAAACAGACCGGAGAGCGGGATTGTCAGGAAGACTAATAATGAAAACCACCAGGGAGAAAAGATAATAAATGAAAGGATCAGGAACAATGGTGTCAGAATAATAGCCAGGGCCAGTGAAAATCCGTATTTCATTGTACTGTGGAACTGAATATCTTTTATTTTCCGGGTCTGGTAGTTTGGAATTGAAAGGAATGTAAGGTTAAATATATTACCGTAGAGGAAAAGGGGTAAGGAAGCAATAAGTCCGGCGCTTCCTGTCAGGAGCCATCCAAGCGAGTGTTTCTTTTTTGCCAGAAGCCTGTAATCAGTTTTCAGCTTCCTGGCTTTCTGTTTTATCCTGAGGGTTAGAGAACATATTTTTTTATACAGAGAGAGGTCAGTGGCTTTAAGTCCGTTAAGTTTATCTATAAGTATCCTGTCGCGGAACAGTTTAGGGAACTTCACATCATCGCTGTGCTGCCCGTTAATAAGGGATCTTAGCTCGTCTAGGGCTTCATAGTCCTCCTCCGACTCAATATGGACCATTACTTTTTTCATTTCAGCCGAGAGTTTTTTCCTCAGCTCATTAAGGGCTATCTCAGGGTTCTGATTATAAATGTCATAAAACTCGGAGACTTCAATTGGTTTCCCGAATGCAACAGTCAGGACCTGTCTGTATCTGGTATAGTGGCTGAACTCAAGTCCAACGGGTATTATTTTTATTTTAAGACTGAAATCTGATGCTTCATCGGCCTGGAATGCTATTCTGCAGATACCTTTTTTCAGCTGTCTCAGTCTCCTGAAGCCTGCATGGTTACCTTCAGGAAGTATTACAAGCCCGTTTTTATTATGTAATACACTTATTGTTTTTTCAAATATCTCCTCGTTGCCCTTAAGGGAAGTGAATCCGTCCCTGATCCTGTATACAGGCAGCATTTTCAGGTAATAAAGTATTGAGGATACGAATTTTTTTTTGAATATATCGGCACGCGTAAGACAAATTGGTTGGGTTTTCAGGGCGTAGACTATCGCAAGAGCATCCATCAGGGCATTCTGATGATTAGGGGCAAAAATAAGGTGGTCGTCTGGATTATAGTTTTCACGTCCGGTCACGATAACCTTCCTGTAATATACATTATTATGCCAGAAACCTGAAATTTTCCTTATTAATGTATACCCCCTGGAATACTTTTCAATGTTTTCCTTACCCATCCCGTGAAGACTCATTTACCGTGATTGAGACGATCAAATTCGCGGATTGGCGCAATTTATAAAAAATGGATTTAAAGTGTTCACCGGTACAGGGTATTTAGCCCCAATATACGTCTTTATACCACTATGTTACAGATCTCCGGAATTGTCTTTCCATTTATCTATTATCCTTCTTTCTTTTTTTGTAGGGCGTCCTTCTCCTTTTTTTCTGTAACCGAACGGATCTGTGCGTGTAAGGCTAAGTTTTGCTTTTTCACTGTCCGGGGTAATATCTGCAAGATAGCTCTCCACCATTTTAGCAGTGACCCTGTTTGACAGAGGCCTTATTACCCTGTAAGAATATATTACAGGAGGCTTTCGTACAGTAAGGATTTCATTTCCTTCAATATCCCTTGAAGGTTTGACCAGGTTTCCATTTACAAGTATTCTTCCCATTTTACAGGCGCTGATAGCCTGTCCTCTGGTCTTATAGATCCTGACTGCCCAGAGGAATTTGTCTATTCTTACTGCCTGGATATCGTTATCGTTCATCTTAACAGTGAAAGATTATTCCGTGCCAGTCTTTTCCGGGGATCGCTTATTCACTTCCTTTACCTGCACTTTGCCTTCCTTATTGTAGGAAGTCATTGTAAGTTCGGTGCCAGCCGTGCAGAATGATTTTATCATTTCACTTACTATCCCTATCCTATCCAGGAGGAAATGCATTTCTTCATTGGTCCATCTTCCCAGGACATAATTAACCTGTGCTCCTTTAGGGAATCCGTTGCCGATTCCTATTCTGATGCGTGCATAAACGTTTGTTGCAAGAACTGAATTTATGTGAGCGAGTCCATTATGGCCTCCGTCACTGCCTTTGGCTCTCATCCTGATGCTTCCGAGAGGAATAGCCAGGTCATCCACTATCACAAGAAGATTTTCGACAGGGATCTTCTCTTTGTTCAGCCAGTATCTGACAGCGTTTCCGCTTAAATTCATGAATGTTGATGGCTTAAGAAGGATCAGTTCACGTCCTTTATATTTTATCCTTGAAATAAAGCCATAGCGTTTGTCATCAAATGAAGAACCTGCTGCTGAAACGAATGCATCAAGAACTGTAAATCCAATGTTATGCCGGGTATCAGAGTACTCGTCACCAATATTTCCCAGGCCAACTATAAGATACTTCATTGTGCCTGATAAATTAAAGAGGGATTAAGATTTCTTTTCTTTATCCTTTTCCTTATCCTTACCTTCAGCAGTTCCTTCGGCAGCTGCCTGAGCTCCTTCAGCTCCGGCGGCGGCGGCGGCCTCAGCAGCCTCTTCCTCTTCAGTCTTGAGAGCAACGCGTGAGGTAGCAACAGAGACTACAGTTGTAATCTTCGGATCGAGCAATTCAATATTATTATAGGCGAGTTCGCCGACTTTTATCGAATGGTTTATTTTTAGGTCGGTAACATCAACAACAAGGTCTTCAGGGAGGTGTTCAGCAAGTCCTTTTACCTTCAGATGTCTTCTTTTCACTATCAGTTTGCCGCCTGCCTTTACCCCGGCAGCATCTCCGGTGACAGTCACAGGAACATCTATCACAACAGGCTTGTGATCGTAGATCTTCATAAAATCGGCATGAATTATTTTATCTGTCACAGGATGGAACTGCATGTCCTGAAGGACAGCATTAATTTCCTGATCGTCAATCAACAGTTTTACAAGGTGAGCTTCATGCGTATATACGAGTTTCTGAAAGCTGTTCTCATGAGCATGGAAGTGCAGATTGCTTTCCTTATCATAAATAACACAAGGCACATTCCCAACTTTTCTGATCTGTTTTGAGCTTTTCTTTCCCAGTTCTTTCCTGAACGATCCCCTGATTTCGATTGTCTTCATTGTTAAAGTATTATTGTGCTACTCATTCCGTGAAACGGAACCCATTACACGTTAAATATTATAAAAAAACGGACTGCAAATATATTATAAAGGGATCAGAATACAAAATTTGTGCTTATTGAACTATTGTTTGTGACTGCCTGGATCGTTTTGGCGAAGATCTGGGCTATTGAAAGCACTTTTATTTTATCTGAAGTTTTATTTATGGGGACAGAGTCAGTGACTACGAGTTCCTCAATAGCTGAATTATTTATTCTTTCAACGGCATTCCCTGACAGGATGGGGTGTGTAGCAAAAGCCCTTATGCTTTTTGCTCCCCGCTCCTTCATCATATCAGCTGCAAGCACAAGGGTCCCGGCTGTATCGATCATATCGTCAATTATTACGACATTCCTTCCCTCTACTTCCCCAATTATCGACATCTCCTCAACGACATTCGGTTTTTTCCTCAGTTTGTAGCACAGGACCATTTCAGTCTGAAGGTGTCTTGAATAGGCGTTGGCTCTTTTGGAACCTCCCATATCGGGAGCTGAGACTGTCAGGTTATCAAGCTTCAGGGCTTCTATATATGGAGCGAATATTGCTGAGCCGAAAAGATGATCTACTGGGACATTAAAGAATCCCTGTATCTGGTCGGCGTGCAGATCCATTGTCATTACCCTGTCAACACCTGCCGTGCTTAACAGGTCAGCCGACAGTTTTGATCCGATTGATACTCTTGGTCTGTCTTTCCTGTCCTGACGGGCAAATCCGTAATATGGTATAACAGCGATAACCTTATAGGCAGACGCTCTCTTCGCAGCGTCGATCATGAGAAGGAGCTCAAAAATATTATCTGCAGGAGGATTAGTAGACTGGACAATGAAAACCATATCACCTCTGACAGATTCATCAAAACAAGGCTGGAATTCACCATCGCTGAAACTGGTTACAGAGCTATTGCCAAGTTCCACTCCCAGCTCCTTTGCTATCTTCTCTGCCAGCTGGCGTGATGACCTGCAGGAAAAGATTTTCATTGGTGCTTTACCGTACATAGGATCTGTCCTTTGCTTAATTGATAAAGATTGTGCCTACAAAATTAAATATTCCTGAAAATTTCAGGAATCTTTTTTCAAATTGTTGATAGTTTCTTCTATGAAGCTCAGAATCTCCTCTCTTCCAGTCCGTTTGACTGTTGATGAAATAAATGTTGAGGGCAGGTTTTCCCATATTTGAAGCATCGCCCCGTCATATTGCTGTATTGATTTTTTCAGATCCGGCCGGCTTAATTTATCGCTTTTTGTGAATACCCTGGCAAAGGGGATCCCGCTTCTTCCGAGGAATTCCATGAATTCAAGGTCAGATCGCTGGGGTTTAAGACGTGAATCAATAAGTACGAACAGGCATATAAGTGTTTCCCTCCTTGTAATGTAATCCCTTGTATTTTTCTGCCATTTGTCCCTCAGCTTAATAGGGACTCTTGCATAGCCGTATCCAGGCAGATCTACCAGGTACCACCCGGAATTTATAAGATAGTGATTTATAGTTCTCGTTTTTCCGGGTTCGGATGATATTCTTGCCAGCCTTGACCATCCTGTGATCATATTGATAATTGATGATTTCCCGACATTTGAACGGCCTATGAAACCGAATTCAGGCAGACCGGCTTCCGGGCATTGCTTCAGTGTTTCACTGCTTTTGACAAAACTGGCAGAACGAATCAGCATGTCCTTTCTAATTGAGGTCATTATAGGGCAATTCGATCCTCCTGTATACAAGGTTTCTGTTTCCGTATGGGGTAAGCATCGAAGCTATTATTCCGATATAATTCTGACCTGGTTTACCGCTTTTTTTAAGATCGAGCCGGGCCGTTCCGTTGACCGATTTTATCTGTTTGTAAAGAGCTGTATCGAACCTGTTATTTATAAATTCACCCCTGTAAAAATCTACTTTTGTTTTTTTATCAGACAGTTCAAGTCCGATCCTGTAGATCCCTTTTGAGTTATATTCATCAATAACATTGACAACAATTTCAGGGTAATCCCTGAAAAGTTTACCCTCAGAAGTAAATTCTTCCAGGTAGGGAGTTCTCTTTCCCTGGCTGAAACCTATTTTAGCCCTTATCTTTCCTCCCCTGTAATACTGTATCTGTATTCCGTCTATTGTGTCGCTCTTATATGGTGTTTCCCTGAAGAGCTGACCTTCCCTGTAATAATACCTGCCTGTGTCTACCCGCACGCCGTTCTCATACCAGAATGTCTGGTAGAGTTCACCTGACTGATAATATGTTTTAGTAAGCCCCTGTCTTACACCATTTTTAAATGTAACTTCTTTGACAAGAAGATTACCGCTCATATATTGTTTGATACCCGTATAGCCAGTGTCGGGCACTGATACTGTATCAGCTTCAGCAACAGCATTTTGTTTTGAAGATCCTCTTCCTGAACAAGCCGACAGGATTATAGTCAGGAAAATTGCAAAATAAATCGGGAATGGTTTCATTGTTTATATTATTAGTTTCTTTTAGGTTCATTTATGAATACTTCCAGGACCTTTGCTTCGGGTGAAGGCTCAAGGACTACTTCCTTTATCATTGCGGGAAGAAGAATTGTTTCACCTTTCAGGACCGGTTCTGAATTACCGTCCCATCTGATCAGGAACTCTCCCTCGATACATATGAAAATTACAAATGAATCGATAAGCATGTAATCTTTACGGATGATCTGATTAAAGTTGATTATGTTCGTAATGAAAAATTCACAGTTTACAAGGTTTTCAGTCTTATTTATAACAGGAATCTTCTCAATTTTATTGCTGCCTGTTGCATTGAAATCAATTGCATCAAGAGCCAGATCAGTATGAAGCTCCCTCGGGTTACCGTCATGTCCCATCCTGTTCCAGTCTGAGATCCTGTATGTTATATCAGAGGTCTGCTGTATTTCAACAAGTACATTACCGGCTCCAATTGCATGTATTCTGCCAGCAGGTGTAAAAAATACATCCCCTGGCTTTGTCCAGTCAGAATTAAGGAGTTCTGCAAGGCCGCCTGAGTTAAGCGCATTAAGGTAATCCTCCCTGGAGTAAGGCTTTTTAAATCCTGTAAATATTTTCGAATCATTGCCGCTCTCAAGTACATACCACATCTCGGTCTTCCCGTAAGCACTGTGTCTCTCTTTTGCCATCTTGTTGCCGGGATGAACCTGTATCGACAGGTCTTCTCTGGCTTCAATCAGTTTTATCAGCAGAGGGAATTCATTACCGAACTTATCAAATATAGTATCTCCTGTAAGATCCCCCATATAAACCTCAATCAGTTCTTCTATATTATTGCCTGAAAGGAATCCATTACTTACGACTGATACATTATCTTTTACTGCCGATAATTCCCAGCTTTCCCCATATTTCACTGAAGGATCAGCTTTTTTATGCAGATGATTTGCGAAGAAAGTACCTCCCCAGATCTTTTCTTTCAGGATACTTTCAAATTTAATCGGGTACAATTCTGACATATTATTAGCAATGTAAGTAAAACTTCCTTCTGAAGAAATCAGTTACTTGATAAATAATTACTTTTTTTGTAACTTTAATTTATACAAAATTACAAATAAATGCTTATTGTTGGAATAGCAGGAGGGACTGGTTCAGGCAAAACTACTGTTGTAAATAAATTGCTGAATGTGTTTCCGAATGGTGAGGTTATTGTTATACCGCAGGACGCTTATTACAGGGATAACAGACATATAACGCTGGAAGAGAGGCAGAAGATAAACTTTGACCATCCCGATTCTCTTGAGTTCAGCCTGCTTATTGACCATCTGCAGCAACTGAAAAAGGGCAAGACTATTGAAATGCCTGTCTATTCATATCTGACCTGTCTGAGGTCAGAAGAGACAATTACAGTCAAACCGGCCACAGTTGTAATAGTTGAAGGGATACTTATACTTGCTGACACTGGCCTGAGAAAGATGTTCGATATAAAGGTCTTTGTTGATGCCGATGCTGATGATCGTCTTGGACGAGTAATTCAAAGGGATATAGCCGAGAGAGGCAGATCGGTGCAAGTTGTACTTGAGCGTTATAATGATACTGTTAAACCTTCACATCTTCAGTTCATTGAACCCTCAAAAAGATATGCCGACGTAATAATTCCACGTGGTGGAGAAAATGAGGTCGGGATAGAGGTACTTGTTTCAATAATAGAGAAACATCTCAATAAAAAAACCGGGGAAGATGCTTGAAAGTATAAAGGTTGAGGACATCCTTTTCATTGATATTGAAACAGTCCCTGAGGTTCCTTCATTGGAGTTGCTTGACCCGTTGAAGCAGAAACTGTGGGACAAAAAATCAAGGCAGTTCAGGAATCCTGACCAGTCTGCCGGGGATGTTTTTGAGAGAGCGGGGATCTATTCCGAATTTGGCCGCATAATATGTATCTCAGTGGGATTCATAAGGGAAAGGAATCCTTTCAGTCTGAGGATCAAATCCTTTTACGGTGATGATGAGAAAACAATTCTTCAGGAATTCTCGGCAATGGTCTCAAAGTTTTCAAAATCAAACAGGGAGGCCCTGCTGTGTGCACATAACGGGAAAGAGTTTGACTTTCCCTATATAGCCCGGCGGATGATAATAAACAGGCTTGAGATACCTGAGATACTTGATAATGCAGGTAAGAAACCATGGGAGGTCAAACTGCTGGATACAATGGATCTGTGGAAATTCGGCGATTATAAGAACTATACTTCCCTTAACCTGCTTACTGCTGTTCTTGGAATACAGTCTCCAAAGGACGACATTGACGGAAGCATGGTTTCAGAGATTTATTACAGGGAGAAGAATATCGAACGTATTGTAAGGTATTGTGAAAAAGATGTTCTTGCAATAGGACAGGTTCTTCTGCGATTAATGAATCTGCCTGCTATACCCGAAGATCATATCGAATCGGTGACCCTGTTCTGACAGTATATTTTATACTTACTCCCTTAAGCTCAGGAGGGCCTCAGTGACTGCTTCGGGATTATCGCTGTGTATCCAGTGGCCAGAATTTTTTATGATCCTGAACTCAGCACCCGGGAATATTTTAAGTATGTCAGGTATGTCATTATCAGGCAGGTAATCAGAGAACTCTCCCTTAAGAAACAGTACCGGGAATCCTGTGATCTCCTGGTAATCAGCCGCCGGTCTTGGCAGAGCTCCCATGATCTTCTCAAGATTATTCTGTAAAGCCCGGATATTCAGTTTCCATTTAAATCCTTTTACAGGCTCCCTTTCAAGGTTCTTCATTATCAAGCCTCTTATCCTTTCCGATGATATCATCAGCGATAGTCTCTTGTCTATCTCTTTCCTTGATAATGCATCAGAGATCTCAAGACCACTGATAGCCCTTATAATTCTGGCATGCAGCCTGAATTGCCCAGAGCTTGTATTTAATTCCAGAAAAGGGGATATATCGGCAACAACCAGGCCTGAAACTCTTTCGGGATGTCTGACAGTAAATAATACAGCGGTCTTGCCACCCATGCTGTGCCCGGCAAGGAAGAATTCCGGCAGTGCCTGATCGTTTACGAACTCAAGCAGATCCTCACTCATTGAGCCGTAGTCAAGGTTGTCATCATGGGGTGAGTGACCATGATTCCTCTGGTCGGGAAGAAAAACCGTGAATCTGTCGCTGATTGTTTTTGCAACAGAAAGCCAGTTATCTGAAGATCCGTATAAACCGTGAAGGATTATAAGCGGTGGTCCCTGTCCGTATTTTCTGAAGAAGAGTTTCATCAGCCTTCAATCGGCCAGCTGGCGTTTGTACATCTGTATAGTATTTTCAAGGCCCAGGTACAATGCGTCAGCGATAAGTGCATGACCAATAGATACTTCAAGTATCCAGGGGATGCTTTTATGAAAGTAATTCAGGTTATCAAGATTCAGATCATGCCCGGCATTAATGCCCATTCCTAAATCCCTGGCAAATACCGCAGCCTTGATGAAAGGTTCAATTGCTTCAGCGGCATTACTGCTGAAACCTGAAGCGTATGGTTCAGTATAGAGCTCGATTCTGTCAGCACCTGTTGTTGCTGCATTTTCAATGTTGACAGGTTTTGTATCGACAAAGAGAGAAGTTCTGATCCCTTCTCTTTTAAAAGTGGATACAATATCAGTAAGAAAAGACCTGTTCCTCAGGGTATCCCATCCGGCATTGGAGGTGATGGCATCATGTTTGTCCGGGACAAGAGTTACCTGGTGCGGTTTCACGGAAAGAACAAGGTCGATGAAACTGTCGGAGGGATTGCCTTCAATATTTAATTCAGTTTTTATTATCGGTCTTATCTCGAGAACATCTTTATATCTTATATGTCTTTCATCAGGCCTGGGATGGACAGTGATACCTTCAGCACCGTACAACTGACAGTTTATTGCTGCATTCAACACATTGGGTATATTCCCTCCACGGGCATTGCGGAGAGTGGCAATTTTATTTATGTTTACACTTAGCTTTGTCATATAATAATTATTTCAATTTTCCGTACTGTCATGTGGACATTAATCTGATCTTAAATTTCAGATGGACACTATAAGATTTAAAAGGAATTTTATCATTATTGATTCTGAATAACATATATGTTTCATAATACAAAAATAATAGAACTGTCTTTTTTTTATTACATTAGATGAAAATTAAACAGAAATGGTAGCAGTTGATCTGATATCTCAGAACATTCCTCCTCTTAAGACTTCGGATACAGGCCAGACAGCATTGAACCTGATGGAGATATTCAGGATATCCCATTTGCCAATTGTAAACAGTCAGGATTTTCTCGGCCTTATATCCGACAGTGATATATATGATATGAATCAGCCTGAAGAACCTATTGGTAATCATGAGCTTACACTATTAAAACCATTTGTAACAACAGAGCAGCACCTGTTTGAAATTATCGGCCTTGCGTCACGCCTGAAGTTGACCGTTGTCCCTGTTCTTGACAGTAATAACCATTATAAAGGTGTTGTTACAACCTCGGATCTGATCCGTCATATTGCCGGTGTATCTTCGATGGAGCAACCTGGAGGGATAATCGTTCTCCAAATTACAGAAAGAGATTATTCTCTTACCCAGATCGCTCAGATAATTGAAGGCAATAACATAAAGGTGCTAAGCATGTATATCACTTCCCCGGCAGATTCAACAAGGCTTGAGGTTACATTGAAAGTGAACAGCACAGATCTGGTTTCGGTGATCCGGACCTTTGAACGATATAATTACGATTTAAAGACCTGGGTAACTACAGATGATTCGCTCGACCGCTTTTATTCAGAGAGGTTTGATCTGCTTATGAAATATCTAAATATGTAACCTGCTATGTTACAAAGAGTTGCTGTCTTCAGCAAAGATAATAATGCAAAGACAAGAGATGCGGTACAAACACTGATCTCCGAGTTCAGTAAAAGGGGTATTGGTTTACTGATCCATCAGAGGCCGGATGGGACCCGTGTTCCTGATTATAAGGGGGATATAGAAGTCTTTAGTGATGTTTTATCATTAAAGCCTCTTCCTGAGATGATATTGAGTGTGGGAGGTGACGGGACCTTTCTCGAGACTGTATTGAGGGTCAAGGACCTTGGCATACCTGTCGCCGGTGTAAATACCGGCAGAATGGGATTTCTTGCAAATATACCGAATGAAGAGCTGGGAACGTCAGTAGATCAGTTATGCAACAATGAATATGAACTGATAAGCCGCTCGATGCTTGAGATTTTGAATCCGCACGACCTTTTTAACGGTGAATCGGCAGTAGCTCTCAATGAGATCACAATCCAGAAATCGAGCATGAGCATGATAACAATCCATGTCTATGTCAATGGTGAATTCCTTAACACCTACTGGTCTGACGGATTGATAGTATCGACTGCCACAGGATCGACTGCTTATAATCTTAGCGTAGGAGGACCTATATTATCTCCGGAAGATGAAAGTATTATTATCTCGCCGATATCACCCCATAATCTGACTATAAGACCAATAGTACTATCGGGCAGCAGTCAGCTCAGGATGGTACTGGAGGGCAGAACGAAGGAATTCCTGGCCACCTGTGACTTTCGGTTCAGGACTTTGCCAATAAGCGAGGAGCTTAGCATAATAGGGAGTTCAGTAAAACTAAAAACTGTGATGCTTAAAGGAAGGGATTTTTACAGTACCCTGAGAAACAGGCTTATGTGGGGGATCGACAAAAGGAACTAAATTTTTTATTTCCGTAATTATCCCTGTCCGGATAATAGGTTAGTATTGATATAGTTTGTAATTTTATACTGTATTATTACTTGCTCTAAATTTTAGATTATTATATTTGTATCAGCAACCAAAAATGCATAACATGAAAAGGATTCTTATAACAGTATTACTCTTTTACCTTGCCGTTCCCTTTTCACAAGGTCAGTTATGGAGAATGAGAAGATGGGAGCTGTCAGCAGGTGCCGGACCATCGTTCTTTTTCGGAGATGTCGGAGGTTATTCAAGGACGAAGAATTTCTTAGGATTCCGCGACCTGACCTATCTTCAGACCAGATTTGATATAAACGGCAACTTCAAATACAGGATCACCAGGGTTGCTAATATAAGGCTCAGCATGACTTATGCACTATTTAATGCTACCGACAACAGGGGGTCAAACGAAGACAGAGAATACCAATCTTCAACTTCTCTTTTTGAACCGGCTTTGTTAGGTGAGTATTATTTTATCAAGAACCGGGCAGAAATGAGCTATCTGTTCATTAAAGGAAGAAGGAGTTTCTTTTCTCAGATCTTAAGGTCTCTTGATTTTTATGCTTTTGCAGGTATCGGGGGAGCTGCTTATAATGTTGACCCGAATGAAGCGCTTCTGGCCCGGGATATGCCCACAAGCGGATTCTCTGCTGTAATACCGGGGGGTGTGGGGGCAACATTGATATATAATCCAAATCTCAATTTCGGACTTGAGCTCGGAGGCCGGTATGCATTTTCTGATTTTCTTGACGGCTATTCTTCACCACAATTTTCCAAGGCAAATGACGTTTATTATTTTTTGAACTTTACATTAACTTATAAGTTGAAGACAGGCCCTCGAGGATGGCCGTCATTCAGATGATAATAAACGCGATATATTTTAATGAAAAGAATACCTTGGATCTTCTTTCTGATCAGCTTTTATATTACTGCTTCCGGACAACGTAGCGCTGATTATGGCATTTTTGGTGGTATTTCTTCTTATCTGGGAGATATAAATCCCGGAAGGCTCTTGTATTCACCAAGGCCCGCCGGCGGAGTTTTCTACAGGTTTAATCTACATCCCAGACAGGCTCTCAGGGCCAATATCTTTTACGGAGGCATCAGAGCCGACGACCTAGATTTTGAAAACAGTTTCCAGCAAAGCCGGAACGAATCTTTTTCCGGTTCAGTAGGGGAAGTCGCTATCCAGTTCGAATTTAATTTCCTGCCATATACCACACAGGGCAAGCTATGGGATTTTACTCCTTATATAGCAGCAGGAGCAGGACTAGCCTATTTTAATGCCGAATATCAGTCTTTTGAACCTGTCATACCATTTTCAATAGGTTTCAAGGCAAATATTTTTAAAAATATGGGCCTGGAGATAGAATATGGTTTTCGTAAATCTTTTTATGATAACTTTGACGGCCTTAACGATATTGTAGCTCCGGCAGACTATGGATTGATCCATAATAACGACTGGTACTCACTGATAGGTGTTGCATTAACATGGAAGATCTACAGTAAGATGACCGGATGTCCGGCCTATGATGACGTGGATGGTAAGAGAAAACGTTGAATTATGTCATTGCGACAGGAAATTGATCAATCAAAGCTCCCGGCCCATGTGGCAATTATAATGGACGGAAACGGACGGTGGGCCCTTCATCATGGCAAAAGCAGGATATTAGGGCACCATCAGGGGGTCGAATCTGTCAGGAAGGTGATTGAAGCTGCTGCAGAGATTGGCCTGGAATATCTTACTCTCTATGCATTCTCGACGGAGAACTGGGAACGGCCTGATGATGAGGTAGCAGCATTGATGGGAATTATGGTGCAGTCGCTTAATGATGAGACCGCGACTCTTTTAAAAAACAATATTAAGCTTACAGCAATAGGAGATCTCGACCGGCTGGATAATGAAGTAAGAAACAGGTTATTAGAAACAATTGAGATCACTTCCGTTTCCAGCGGCCTGAGGCTTATTGTCGCACTAAGTTACAGTGCCAGGTGGGAAATAATAAGAGCTGCCAGAACGATTGCCTCTGAAGTGAAAAATGGAGTCCTGGATATCATATCAATTGATGATGTTCTGTTTGGGAAATATCTTTGCACTGCAGATGTACCGGATCCTGATCTTATAATAAGAACAAGCGGAGAAAAGAGGATAAGCAATTTTCTTCTTTGGCAAAGTGCTTATACAGAATTTTATTTCACTGACATACTTTGGCCTGATTTTGGTAAGAATGATTTTTACAGTGCATTAATTGATTTCCAGAAAAGGGAAAGAAGGTTTGGAAAGACTAGCGAACAGATATCGGAAAAATGAAGTTATGAAGAGGAGGAGAGAATACAAAAAAGCTATTTTGGGCCTTTTTCTGGTTACAATAAGCATATGTTTATTTTCGCAGGAGAAAGAAGAGATTTACGATTATTCAAAATCAAATAGTTATATAGTGGGGGGTGTTACAGTCTCCGGTATCAAATTCCTGGATCTGAATGCCCTGATCGGATTGTCAGGTCTTAAAAGAGGTCAGGAGGTGTACGTCCCTGGAGAAGAGATCAAGAATGCGGCTCAGAAACTCTGGCAGCAGGGCTTGTTCTCTGATGTCAGGATCACAATCGACAGCCTTAAAGCCGACACGGCATTCATTAATATTTTCCTTCAGGAACGTCCAAGGTTGTCATCACTTAGATTCAATGGTTTAAAAGGATCTGAATCGCAGGATATAACAGAAAAAATAAGCCTGCCAATAGGCTCACAGGTAACTTCTTATATAATCGAAAATACAAGGAAGATCATTCTTGATCATTTTGTTGAAAAAGGATTTCTTAACACAACAGTCGAATTTGTTCAGAAAGACGATCCATCACAGCCTAATAATGTTATCCTTACAATTGATATTGATAAAAAAGAGAAAGTCAGGATTGGGGAGATAACATTTGCCGGCAATGAATATTTTGATGAAAAGAAGCTCCGGCGGCAGATGAAGGATACGAAAAAGAAGAATCTGAACTTTTTCAAGGCCTCTAAATTCATAGATGAAAAGTTCGAGGATGACAAACAAAAGCTAATAACCTTTTATAACGATAACGGATTCAGGGATTTTGAGATCATATCCGACTCAATTTACAAAATATCTGAAGACAGGGTTGGTCTGCAGATAAGAGTAGATGAAGGCAATCAGTATTTTCTGAGGGACGTGGAGTGGGTAGGTAACAGTGTTTACAGGAAAGAAGACCTTGAAAGAGTTTTCAATGTTAAAAAAGGTTCTGTTTACAACCAGTCGCTTATTCTTGACAGGCTCAAGGGCACAAGCGGTGCGGAGGATGCAGTTAGCAATCTCTACCTCGATTACGGGTATCTTTCTTCACAGCTGAATCCGGTCGAAGCCAAGATTGACAATGACTCTATAGATCTTCAGATAAAGATCTATGAAGGCGACCAGGCATATATAAATGATATCCTTATCAACGGAAATACAAGAACTAATGAACATGTGGCCCGCCGGGAACTTTATACTCTTCCCGGAGATCTGTTCAGCAAGGAAAAAATATTAAGATCGATACGTCAGCTTGGAGTATTAGGACACTTTGATCCTGAAAAGATAAATCCCACCCCATTATCTGATATGACTACAGGTAATGTGGATCTTCTTTACAAGCTTGAGGAAAAAGCAAATGACCAGTTTGAGATCTCCGGGGGATGGGGGGCAGGAATGATGGTAGGTACAATAGGCGTAAGGTTCAATAATTTTGCAATGCGAAATTTCTTTGACTGGAAACAGTGGAGACCGTACCCGTCCGGAGACGGTCAGTCTCTTAGCATCAGGGCGCAGTCAAACGGCAGATACTACCAGTCTTATAATCTCTCATTCAGTGAACCCTGGCTTGGAGGCAAAAAACCAAATTCCTTCTCCGTTTCAATGTACAGATCACTGATGACAAACGGGAGGAAGAAAAACTCGGAAGACTATCAGTCTATGATAATAAGCGGAGCATCAGTTGGTTTAGGTAAGAGACTCAAGTGGCCGGATGATTACTTCTCAATATACGGAGAACTCAATTATCAACGATATAATCTGAATAAATACAGTTATTACCAGTTCCTTTTTGAGTCAGGTGAATCAAACCTGTTCAGTATGACGGGAAGACTTTCAAGATATTCGGTCGGTCCGAATCTTATCTACCCGAGAAGCGGATCATCGTTTACATTATCACTTCAGATAACTCCTCCCTATTCTGCGATAAGCGGACAGAAGATGGCAGGTGAATCTGACGAAGTAAAATACAAATGGATCGAATTCCACAAGTGGGTATTTAAATCGGAAAGCTATTTCCCGATGTCAAGTAATGATAAGCTTATATTAAGCGCCCGTTTTGCTTTTGGCTATCTGGGTCATTACAATAAGGCTATCGGGCCTTCACCATTTGAAAACTTTTATGTCGGCGGCGACGGTATGACAGGATATAGTTTCTATGGCAGAGAGATAATAGCGCTGAGAGGTTACACAAACGGATCACTTACCCCTACTGACTCAAAATCAGGAGCTCCGTCGGGGAATGTTTACTCCAAGCTCACATTTGAACTGAGATACCCTGTGTCACTCAATAACCAGGCAACAATTTATGGTCTTGCTTTTCTTGAAGCAGGAAGAGCCTGGAAGGAACTGAAAGATTATAATCCCTTCAGGATGAACAGGGCCGCAGGCATAGGATTGAGAGCTAATCTCCCGATGTTTGGACTTCTCGGAGTTGACTGGGGTTATGGTTTTGATGAAGTACCAACAGGTGCAAAAGACGCAAATAAATCACAATTTCATTTTGTTATAGGTCAGCAGTTTTAACAGTTAAAATTTGAATCATGAAAAAATCAATAATTATTATAGGGATATTTATTTTGTCAACAGCTCTTGCTGCAGGACAGAAGTATGCGTTTGTTGATTCGGAGTATATCAGGAAGAATATACAGGCATTTACAACAGCGCAGGAACAGCTGGATAAGCTTTCAGAGCAATGGGAAAAGGAAGTTGCTGATGGATATGCTGTTGTTGAGCAGATGTACAAATCCTACCAGAATGAAGCACCGCTGCTTTCACAGGAAATGAAAACAAAACGGGAGGAAGCGATAATCAATAAAGAAAAAGAGATGAAAGAACTCCAGAATAAATATTTCGGGATGGAAGGCGATCTCTTTAAAAAGAGGGAGGAACTTGTAAAACCGATCCAGGATGAAATACTAAAAGCTATCAAGGATATTGCAGTTGAAGGAAGTTATGCGGTTATTTTCGACTCAGCAGCAGGAGGAAATATTCTTTTCGCAAATCCGAAATTTGATATCAGCGATCAGATACTTGAAAAATTAGGTTATAAAAATTAAATAACTACTTTTGCAGAAATTATAATACCATAAAGATGAAAAGGATACTAGGGTTAGCTACCATCATTATATTAACAGCTTTAACGACAGAGGCTCAGACCTTAAAATTCGGCCATATAAACAGCGAGGAGCTTATTCAGGCTTTACCTGAATTTGATTCAGCAAACATCACGCTTGAGAACCTTCAGAAAGAACTTATTAACACACTTGAGCTTATGTCGGTTGAATTGAATAACAAAAGTGAATCCTATAATAAGGAGAGCAAAAACCTGACCGATATAGTTAGGCAGACAAAGGAACAGGAACTTGTCGACCTTAACAGAAGGATCCAGGAGTTCCAGACTAATGCACAATCCCAGCTTCAGAACAAGCAGGTGGAAGTTTTGCAACCGATCTATGCCAAGGTTGATAAAGCTATCAAGGATCTTGGCAAAGAAAATGGCTTCGTTTATATTTTTGACATCTCAAAAGGAGCTCTTCTGTTTTTTGATGAGACAAAAAGCACAGACGTGACGCCTCTTGCCAAAGCCAAACTAGGTATAAAGTAGCAGTTATAAAAGATTTTTATGACCATCTGCCATAAGGTTGATGGTCATTTTTTTAATTTCCTCTTAAAGTGAAAAACCAGCCAATCGGCATTTTTGATTCCGGTGTCGGAGGTCTTACTGTAGCTCATGCAGTCAAACAATTACTCCCGGGAGAGAGCCTTGTGTATTTCGGCGATACCGCACACCTTCCATACGGAGACAAATCAGCAGATTCAATAAAGTCGTACTCGCGCCGGATAACAGAATTTCTTCTTGAGCAGGATTCAAAAGTTGTTCTTGTAGCATGCAATTCTGCTTCTTCCTCAGCATTCGATGCATTAAAGGAAGAATTTGGCAAGAGGGTGGTACTTATAGATGTAATTGATCCTGTTGTTGATTATCTTGGAGTAAGAAATTTCAATAAGATAGGGGTAATAGGAACAAAAAGGACAATAAGCTCAGGTACCTATGAGACCAAAATAGCTGAGAAATCTCCCGGGACTTCAGTCGTTTCAATGGCAACACCATTGCTTGTACCGATGATTGAAGAGGGTTTTATTTTCGATGATATAAGCAATGCAATCCTCAGGGCTTACCTGACCGATAATTCTCTTACAGGCATCCAGGCCCTTATACTTGGATGCACCCATTATCCGATAATCAAGAACCAGATCAGCAGGATCTTTAATTTCGGGATTGAAGTAATTGACTCGGCAAGACTGGTTTCCCAGATACTTAAAAATACACTTGAGAATAAAGACCTTCTTAACGACACGGGGATAGTATACGATCAGTTCTTTGTGTCTGATTATACTCCCTATTTCGAGAAAATTGCCCGGATGTTTTTCGAGAAGGAGATAAACCTGAAAAAAGCTGATATCTGGGTATAATATCAGAGTTCCTCTAACTAGACTGAATCTTGTTTCATATTGATCTGAAATATGATCAAAATCATTCGCAATTATTATTAATAATATGTTCTTTCGAACTTATAAAGCTAATTTTGATTAAATTAAGCAGCTTATTAAGTGCGATTATTATTTACAGTTAATATTCAATGATAATGGCCAAAAACTCAAAGGTTATTACAAAGGAGGAGGTTGTGATCCGTTTTTCAGGCGACTCGGGAGACGGGATGCAGCTTACAGGTACTCTTTTTTCTGATACTGCGGCACTTTTTGGAAATGACCTGTCAACCTTTCCGGATTATCCGGCGGAGATACGTGCACCACAGGGAACTGTTGGCGGTGTCTCAGGGTTTCAGGTCCATCTGGGGCATTCAGATATAAAAACACCAGGTGATTATGCTGATGTCCTTGTTGCAATGAATCCCGCTGCAGTAAAAGCAAATGCAAGGTGGGTCAAACCAGGCGGCACTATAATTTTTGATAAGGATAATTTTACGGAAAAGAATATTGAGAGGGCCGGATATACTTTGGATCCTGTTGCTGAGGAAAAGCTTGAGCATTACAATATAATTGCTGCTCCCATTTCTTCAATGGTCAGGGAAGCTCTAAAGGATTTCGGACTTGATCCCAAATCGGTACTGAGAACAAAGAATATGTTTACACTGGGAATGGTTTACTGGCTTTTTGACCGTAAACTTAAATATACCGAGCAGTATTTCGATATAAAGTTTGCCAGCAAACCTGAGATAGCCGAAGCGAACAAGGTTGCCCTGAGAAAAGGATATTATTATGCTGAAACTATAGAGGCTCTGAATCCGGTTATTAAGATTGAACCTGCTCAGATTGCTCCCGGCCGCTACAGGAATATCTGCGGGAACACTGCAACAGCCTGGGGTTTCCTTGCTGCTGCAGAAAAGGCAGGGTTGAAGGTTTTTATAGGATCTTACCCTATTACCCCGGCTACCGGAATACTTGAGGAGTTGGCAGCCCGTAAGGACCTTGGTGTAAAAAGCTTCCAGGCTGAAGATGAGATTGCAGGTATCTGTACTGCTCTGGGCGCAAGTTTTGCCGGATATCTGGCTGTGACATCAACCTCAGGTCCGGGACTGGCGCTTAAATCAGAGGCAATTGGTCTTGCAGTTATGGCGGAGCTTCCGATAGTAATTGTTGATGTTCAGAGAGGTGGCCCGTCAACAGGCCTTCCTACAAAGACTGAACAGGCAGATCTGTCACAGGCCCTTTACGGCAGGAACGGCGAAAGCCCGGTCGTTGTTATTGCAGCAAGTACACCTGCCAACTGTTTCAACTTTGCTTTTACAGCAGCAAAAATAGCGGTTGAACACATGACCCCGGTTATAATGCTGACTGATGGATATCTTGCCAATGGTTCAGAGCCCTGGAAAATCCCGGCGATGAAAGATCTTCCGGAAATAAAACCGCCTTATGCTGATAAAAATGATATCCCGTTCTTGCCATATAGGCGCGATTGTGAGAAACTGATACGTTCATGGGCTATCCCGGGAACGCCCGGACTTGAACACAGGATCGGTGGGCTTGAGAAAACTATGAAGGGAACAGTGTCCTATATACCTGAGAACCATGAACAGATGGTAAGGATTAGAGCCGATAAGGTTGCAAGAGTGGCAGATGATATACCTGATCTGGCTCTCTTTGGTGAGACACAGGGAGATCTTCTTCTCACAGGATGGGGAGGATCAGAAGGTTATCTGATGACAGCGGCAAGTGAATTACAGGAAGAAGGGTACAGTGTCAGCCTGGCATGTTTCAATTTTATTAATCCCCTGCCAAAGAATGTAAAGGAGGTATTCAGTAAATTCAAAAAAATAGCTGTTGCGGAATTGAACCTCGGACAGTTCGCTGATTATTTACGGATAAAATTCCCCGAATTCTCTTATCACAAGATAAACAAGGTACAGGGAATGCCTTTTACAATAAAAGAAATAAAGGATAATTGCATCAAAATCCTGGAGGGATAATATTATGGAAGAGAATCTTAACTTAAATCATACGCCAAAATATTTTAAGAGCGACCAGGAAGTGAGATGGTGCCCGGGCTGTGGTGACCATGCCGTTCTGAATGCAATCCAGAAAGCTCTTTCAGAACTGGGGATACCCAGGGAGAAATTTGCTTTCATTTCAGGAATAGGCTGTTCATCAAGATTCCCGTATTATATGAATACCTACGGATTTCACAGTATACACGGAAGAGCTGCTGCTATTGCAACAGGCGTTAAAACTGCAAATCCGCAGCTCTCAGTCTGGAACATAACAGGTGACGGCGATGCACTGGCAATCGGAGGGAATCATTTCATTCATGCGGTACGCAGAAATATAGATATTAATATCATTCTGTTCAATAATGAGATCTATGGTCTAACAAAAGGTCAGTATTCGCCGACCTCTGAAAGAGGACTTGTTACAAAGACTTCTCCTTTCGGGACAGTAGAAGAACCATTCTCTGTAGGAGAAATTGTAATTGGTGCAAGGGGGAAATTCTTTGCCAGGACCTTCGATGCCAGTGTTGCACTTTCAACAGGCATCTTCGTTGAAGCCGGAAGGCACAGGGGAACATCTGTAGTTGAAGTGCTGCAGAACTGTGTGATCTTCAATGACGGTATTCATGAAGCTGTTACGGGCAAAGAGGTACGTGAAGACAGAACTATAATTCTGAAACATGGTGAGCCAATGTTATTCGGAAAGAATAACGATAAGGGTCTGATCCTTGAAGGGCTGAAACTTAAAGTAGTCCGCCTGGGTGAGAATAATATCACAGAGAAAGATATTCTTGTTCATGATTCCGGTGAATCAAATCCCGGGATACACTATATGCTTGCTAATATGAGATACCCTGATTATCCGGTCGCACTCGGAGTGATTAGGTCTGTGGAAGGGCATACTTATGAGACTGATGTGGAGGAACAGATAAGTAACATAGGAAAAACCGCAAAGATAAAATGTATGGATGATCTGCTTACAAGCGGATCAACATGGAAAGTTGATTAGTCCCCCGGACACACAGCTTTCTTAAATATGATATGGAAGATAACAATCAGATAAGTCCCGAATACCACCGTTTGATGCATGAGCAGCATGAACGGTTAAAAGAGCTCGGCTGCATAAACCAGACAACCTACATTCTCAAGGAAGGCAAACCAGTAGAAGAGACTCTGCAGCAGATCGTACTCTTACTGCCAGCTGCCTGGCAATACCCGAAATACACAGTAGCCCGCATTTCATACATTGATAAGTCATTCGAGACACCTGGATTCCTGCAAACGAGCTGGATAATGAAACAGGAATTCAACACTATCGATAATGAGAATGGATATATCGAGATATGCTATACAAAAGAATTTAACCGGGAAGAAGAAGGACCCTTTCTCAAAGAGGAGAGAGACCTGATACAGAACATTGCAGGCCTTATAACAGGATACATCAACAGTGCCAAGGCCCGTGATATAATCTTAAGGAAACAGGTCTCCGATGAAGAGGAAGAGGACCTGAAAGAGGCCTCAAGCAGAAAGCTGCTGCAGAAATTCCTTGAAAGGCATAATGCAGAACGGGATGTTTTCCATGACCTCCAGCCTTTCAAGGTTAAGGAGATACTTCTTGTTGCCAATCTCTATGACGCCTATTCAATTGAAGGAGAAGGAAGATTCGCTGATCATATGCTCGGTGAGTATTACCAGCTGAGCCTTACTTCCCTGCCACGTGTTACAGGAGTATCAAGTGAAGAGGAAGCTTTCACAAGACTGAAAGCAAGACATTATGACATGGTCATAATAATGATAGGCGTTCACAAGGAGAACCCCATCGAGATGTGCAGAAAAATAAAGGATAAATATCCTTACATGCCGACCTATCTCCTCCTCAATAATCCGGCAGATGTACCTTTTGTGAAAAGCCAGAAAGAGGCAGGTGTTCCGATTGACAATTATTTCGTTTGGACAGGTGAATCAAAGGTCTTCTTTGCAATGGTAAATCTTCTTGAGGACAGGGTTAATGTTGACAATGACACCAAGAAAGGGCTCATTGGAGTAATATTGCTTGTTGAGGACTCATCGGAGTATTATTCAAGTTACCTGCCGATGTTGTATAACCTCGTTATGGAGCAGACAAGGAACCTTATTGAAGAGGTTTCAGCCGATGAGCTTTTTAAAGTGCTTAAGCTTAAGACCAGGCCGAAGATACTTCTTGCATCGAATTATGAGGATGCAATAACTGTTTTTAATAAATATGAAAACAACCTTTTATGTGTTATCTCCGATATCCGGTTCACAAAAAACGGAGTAGTACATGATACTGCTGGTTTTGAGCTTATAAAGCATATAAAGTCGGTGATACCTAATCTGCCGACAGTTCTTCAGTCGTCTGATCCGGATAATGCAACTTACGCATATTCACTTAAATCGAACTTCATAAACAAGAATTCAGAGAGCCTTATGAAGGATCTGAAGTCATTTATCAACTATTATCTGGGCTTTGGTCATTTCGTTTACAGAGACGACAAGGGACGGCAGATAGCAGTTGCCAAAACAATGAAGGAATTTGAAGCTTACCTGGAAACAGTACCTGAAGATTCACTTGAATATCACGCATTAAGAAATCATTTTTCCCTCTGGTTAATGGCGAGGGGAGAGGTAAAGATTGCCAAACAGATAAATCCTCTGAGGGTATCGGAATATAAAAACCTTAAAGAGCTCAGGGAACATCTTTTGTCTCTCATAAGAATGCGCAGGCGTGAACTGAATAAGGGCCGGGTAATCAATTTCGAGGAAACGGCTGTTATAGACGACACTAATGTTGTAAGTCTGTCAGCCGGGTCGCTTGGCGGAAAGGGAAGAGGGCTGGCTTTTATTAATACTCTTATCAACAGTTTTGAGCTTGGAAGACTATTGCCCGGCATAACAATCAAGACACCTGTAACGGCTATTATCGGCACCGATGAGTTTGATATGTTCATGGAGCGTAACCATTTATGGGACAAGATCAATACAGAGAGGGATTATGAAGTTCTTCAGAAGTATTTCCTGCAGGGAAGCCTGAGCTATACACTTGAAAAGGAACTAAGGGTATTCCTGAAGCAGGTCAACAAACCAATAGCGGTTCGATCATCAAGCCTGTTCGAAGATTCTATGAACCAGCCTTTCTCGGGTGTCTTCGGCACCTATCTGCTCCCGAATAACAATACTGAATTTGAGGTCAGGTTAAGGCAGCTTGCCGGAGCAATAAAACTGGTTTTTTCGTCTATTTATTCAAAGAGCTCGCGGACTTTCTTTGATGCTATAAATTATAAGATTGAACTTGAAAAAATGGCCGTTGTGATACAGGAGGTTGTCGGCAACAGGTTTGGAGATTATTTTTATCCTCACATAAGCGGGACTGCCCAGTCATATAATTTCTATCCTGTTTCGCATATGACACCCCAGGATGGAGTCGCTGTAATGGCATTAGGACTGGGACATTATGTTGCCGAAGGAGAAAGGGCATTTCGCTTTTCGCCAGCCTATCCGAATCTTGATATTATTTCACAGACGGATCTCTACAGGAATTCACAGGTAAAATTTTATGCTGTTGACCTGTCTAAAACGAATCTTGATCTCCTGGAGGGAGAGAAAACCGGACTGGCTTTGCTTGATATAAGTGTTGCTGAGTCTCATGGTTCCCTGGATCATCTGGCTTCCGTGCTCAATTCAGATAATGATGCTATAATACCAGGACTTGATTCATATGGTCCGAGGGTTGTTAATTTTGCCGATATACTTAAATACAACTATATACCCCTTTCTTCTTCTCTGAAAACAATCCTTGATGTTGTTGCGGAAGCAACAGCCAATCCTTCAGAAATTGAGTTTGCAGTCGATATGACAAAGGACAGCGAGGGTCAGGCAACATTCTACCTTCTGCAGATCAAGCCGCTGATTGGGAGCGGGGCAGGATATAGCATTGACCCGGGGTTAATTAGAAAAGACGACCTGATACTTGAGTCTCCCAGGAGCATGGGAAACGGAATAATAGAAAACATAACAGATCTCATTTACCTGGAACCTGAAAAATTCGATAATCTTTCCACGAATAACATGGCAGAGGAAATTGATGATTTCAACGATGATATGCTTAAAGAGAACCGTAACTATGTGCTTATTGGTCCGGGCAGATGGGGAACAAGAGATAAGTTCCTTGGGATACCTGTTACATGGCCTCAGATATGTAATGCCAAGGTGATTGTCGAAATTGGAATTCCCGGCTTTCAGCTTGATGCTTCGCTCGGTTCTCATTTCTTTCATAATGTTACCTCCATGAAAGTAGGTTATTTTTCAATTGATCAGATGGCTCAGAAGGGATCAGTCAACTGGGAAAAGCTGCGGGCACAGAGAGTCATCAGGGAAGGCCGTTTCTTCAGTCATGTCCGTTTTGACAAGCCTCTCAATATCAGAATGGACGGGAAAAAAAGCCTGGCTGTCATCACTATGAACAATGAAAAGAAGGAAAAATGACAATCATTGAAGGAATACTGGATCTTCAGAAATATGATTTTGCGGATACTTCGTTCAATCTCCTGATGCAGAAACGAATCCATCGTGTCCTTCTTATCTGCAGCAATTACGATAATTATATGCTTGAAGAAGATGGCAGGATCGATGAACAGATCTTCAATGAGTATGTGTCGCTTAATCTCAGATATCCTCCCATTTTCGTTCAGACTGACAATGATGCGGATGCATTCAGGATACTTCAGGATGAGAACGTTGACCTTGTGATCTCAATGATAAGCCTAAAGGGAAGCGATGTATTTGCCCTGGCTAAAAGAATCAAAGAGACATATCCCAAAATCCCGATAGTTGTTCTTACTCATTTCTCACGGGAAGTTTCTCTGCGGCTCCAGGGAGAAGATTTGAGTGCTATTGATTATGTTTTCTGCTGGCTAGGTGACGCATCGCTTATCCTTGCAATAATAAAGCTTATTGAGGATAAAATGAATGCCGAACATGATATAGATATTGGTGTTCAGTCAATAATACTTGTTGAGAACTCTATAAGATATATTTCAGCATATCTGCCCAATATTTACAGGATAGTTCTTATGCAATCTCTTGATTTTCAAAGAGAGGCTCTTAATGAACACCAGAGAACGCTGAAGATGAGAGGCAGACCAAAGATACTGCTGGCAAATAATTTCAATGATGCAGTTGCTCTGTACAAAAAGTATAAATATAATGTTCTGGGAGTGATCTCAGATATAAGCTATAAAAGGGATGATATGCAGGATGAGGATGCGGGTTTTGAGCTCTGCAAGGTTGTGATGGCTGATGATGACAAGGTTCCTATCCTGCTGCAGTCGTCAAATCTCGGGCATAAAAAAAGGGCTGAAGAGATGGGGGCGGCTTTCATTCATAAGTATTCCAGATCATTATCGATTGAGCTCCGCAACTTCATCATCCAGAACCTGGCTTTCGGACCATTTGTCTTCAGGAATCCTGATACCCTTGAACCAATAGCAATAGCAACAGATCTCCAGAGCCTTCAGCAGAAGCTTCTCACTATACCGGATAACTCCCTTGAATACCATGCAACAAGGAACCATTTTTCGAAATGGCTGAATGCAAGAGCACTTTTCCCTGTTGCTCAGATGTTCAAATACATCAGAAAGGAAGATTTCTCAACAATGGATGAAATGCGTCGTTTTCTGTACGTAGCCATTTCAAGTTTCCGTCTGGGTAAGGGGAGGGGAGTTATAGCCAAGTTTGACAAAACAAGCTTTGATGAATACCAGATATTCTCGCGTATCGGAGAAGGTTCAATAGGAGGGAAGGCAAGAGGACTTGCCTTCATCAACAGGATGATAAAGAACAACAAGTTGTTCAATAAGTTTCCGGATGTACTGATAACTATCCCGCGGACAGTAGTGTTGAGCACGGATATCTTTGACGAGTTCATGGAACATAACAATCTCTATTCGGCAGCTCTGTCAGACCTTCCCGATAATGAGATACTTAACAGATTCCTGAATGCCGAGCTTCCCGGGAGGGTTTATCAGGATTTCTATGCATATCTTTCTGTATCACGCAGCAATCCCATAGCTGTACGATCTTCAAGTAAATTAGAAGACTCACATTATCAACCGTTTGCTGGTGTTTACTCAACCTATATGATACCACGGCTGGCAGATAACAAGCTAATGGTTAAAGCTCTGTCGGATGCAATAAAAGAGGTTTATGCGTCTGTATATTTTAAATCCAGTAAAGCCTATATGACAGCCACAGCTAATGTGATCGATGAAGAAAAAATGGGGATAATACTTCAGGAGGTGTGCGGCAGCAGGCATGGTAATATCTTTTACCCGACAATATCAGGGGTGGCACGATCAATAAACTATTATCCCATAGGTCCTGAAAAAGCAGAGGATGGAATAGCTAATGTTGCCTTCGGGCTTGGGAAGCTTATAGTTGAGGGAGGACTATCACTCCGGTTCTGTCCGAAGCATCCCAAAAAGATACTTCAGCTCTCTTCACCAGGGACAGCACTGCGGGATACACAGAAAGAATTCAGGGCTCTTGATCTGAATATTGAAAGTTTTGTCCCGTCAACTGACGATGGTGTTAACATACCAAGCATTGACATAAAGGATGCAAACAACGATGGCGCGTTGAAGTATCTGGCATCAACCTATGACAGGACCAATAATGTTCTTCGTGACGGAATAAATCAATCCGGGCAGAGGTTAATAACCTTTGCAGGGGTATTGCAACATAAGGCCTTCCCGCTGGCGGAGATACTGACAACAATTCTTGATCTTGGCCAGAAGGAGATGAATAATCCTATAGAAATAGAATTTGCGGCAAACCTTGAGACTCCTGCCGGAACACCTAAAACATTTAATTTTCTCCAGATAAGACCAGTAGTCCACTCGGATGAAACACATAATATCAATCTGCAGAACGTAAGATCTGAAAATACAATCATACTCTCCGAGTCAGCGCTTGGGAATGGCACCTTTAAGGGCATTCAGGATCTTGTGTATGTAAAACCAGACTCCTTCAACCCTGTCAATAATAAAAAAACAGCTATTGTTATAGATAATCTTAACTCCTCATTTGTCAGACAGGGCAGCGGATATGTGCTTATCGGACCTGGAAGGTGGGGCTCTGCCGATCCATGGCTTGGGATTCCGGTTAAATGGGCTCAGATTTCTGCAGCAAGAATAATCATTGAATCCGGGCTACAGAATTACCGTATTGATCCCAGTCAGGGTACACATTTCTTCCAGAATCTCACATCTTTCCGGGTAGGGTATTTTACAATTAATCCTTTTATAAATGAAGGATATTATGATGTCGGGTACCTTAACAATATAGCGGCTGTGTACGAAGACAACTATATAAGGCATGTGAGATTTGATAAGCCACTAGGCATTATGATCGATGGCAGAAGACACAAGGGTGTGATAATGAAGCCCTAGGAACGGTGCAACGGCACAACGGCTTAAAGGCGCGACGGCACAAAGGCGCGACGGCAAGAAAAGCAGGGCAGGGGGCGGGCCACACGGTGCAGCACAAGCCGATTCCCCCTTTGAAGGGGGCAGGGGGATGTTTTTTCCCTGTTTTCCTAAACCACAATCCCTCCGGTGATTACACTGTTGTTTATCTTACGTATCAATCCCTGAAGAACGCAACCAGGGCCGACCTCAGTGAATGAATCAGCCCCGTCGGCTATCATGTTAATTACACTCTGTGTCCAGAGTACAGGTGAAGTAAGCTGAGCGATAAGATTCGATTTTATTATTTCCGGGTCGCGTGATGGTTTTGCTGAGACGTTTTGATAAACGGGGCATACAGGATCACTGAATCTTGTCGATCTTATTGCTTCCTCCAGCTCTGCCCTTGCAGGTTCCATCAGTGGTGAATGGAAGGCACCTCCGACAGCCAGTTTAAGTGTTCTTTTGACACTTCTGGATTTAAGTGCTTCTATAGCTTTATCAATACCTTCATTTGTGCCAGAGATGACTATCTGTCCCGGACTATTGTAATTAGCCGGAACGACAATCTCATCTATTCCGGCACATACTTCCTCAACAGTCTTATCATCAGCGCCAATGATTGCAGCCATTGCCGATGGATGCTTTTCGCAAGCTTTCTGCATTGCTTTAGCCCTCCTGGAGACAAGTACGAGGGCATCTTCAAATTCAAGAGCTTTGTTAGCTACAAGAGCAGAGAATTCACCAAGTGAATGCCCTGCAACCATATCTGGTTTAAAGTCTGATCCCTTAACAGTGGCAAGTATAGTTGAATGAAGGAATATTGCAGGCTGTGTTACCTTAGTCTGCTTCAGATCTTCATCTGTTCCTGAGAACATTTTCTCAGCTATACTGAATCCGAGTATTGAATCAGCTTTATCGAAAAGTTTCCTGGCAACAGCGGATTTCTCATACATATCTTTTCCCATACCCGGGAACTGGGCTCCCTGGCCCGGAAAAACAAAAGCTTTCATGTCAGTGTAATTTTGAACCGATAAGGTGAATGAATTCTTCCCTTGTATTAAGGTTACTGAGAAAGATCCCTGTAAAAGCCGATGTTGTTGTCACGGAGTTTTGTTTTTGCACTCCTCTTATCTGCATGCACATATGCTGGGCTTCAATAACAACAGCTACACCAAGAGGATTGAGGCAGTCCTGGATACAGTTCCTTATCTGGGTTGTAAGTCTTTCCTGTACCTGCAGCCGGCGGCTGAAGGCTTCAACAACGCGCGCTATTTTACTTAGTCCGGTTATATAACCGTCAGGAATATATGCAACGTGAGCCTTTCCGAAGAACGGGAGCATATGATGCTCACACATTGAATAGATGTCAATGTCCTTAACAATAACCATTTGCCGGTATTCCTCTTTGAATTTGGCTGAATTGATTATCTCACAGGGATTCATTGAATATCCCATTGTAAGGAAATAGATTGCCTTGGCTACTCTTTCGGGTGTTTTTATGAGACCTTCCCTGTCGGGGTCCTCTCCGATTAGCTTCAGTACTTTATAGTAGACCTTAGATAACTCTTTTATGTTTTTCTCATCCCACTGTTCTATTCTGGTGTATCCGTTTGAGTTATTCCCTGAGATCTTTGTTTCGCAGACATTCTTTTTAGCCATAGTATTCTACAGAATTATTTTCGGTTTCACTTATTTTTACACAATGGAGAAGAGCGCCTGCTTTCCCGACTGGCTCTTCCAGCTCGTTCCAGATCGAAATTGCGAGATTCTCGGTTGTTGCTATCTTACCCTTCATGAAATCAACCTCAAGATTAATATTCTTATGATCGATCTTGCTTATGATCTTCTCAGTAATTATCTCTTTAAGAGTGCTGATATTCATTATAAATCCCCTGCCTTCAGAAATTTCACCCTTTATTGTTACATAAAGATCGTAATTGTGTCCATGCCAGTTAGGATTCGAGCATTTGCCAAAAACTTCACGGTTCTGTTCATCCGGCCAGTCCTGCCTGAACATCCTGTGGGCAGCACTGAATCTTTCTCTGCGAGTCAGATAGATCATAAGGCAATGTTATTAAAGTGCAATATTAACCAATAAAATTAAGGTATTAAGCGGTTTGTGTCATATATTTATGGGGTGAAAAGGCGGTAAGGCGTTACGGCTCTAAGGCGTTACGGCATTACGGCATTATGGAACAGAGAGGTTGAAGAGTTGAAAAAGTTGAAAAGTTGAATAGGTTGAAAAGGATTTTGATTGTAGCTGCGACAGAAGGAGAAGCCGGTATAATAAGAAATATTCCGTTTCTCACTGAATCGGGGGGGGGATATACTTTGCATGACAATAAGATTGACCTTCTGGTTACAGGGGTCGGATCTGTAGGCACTTCATGGTCGTTGTCAAAATGGTTCTCAGTAAATGAGAAACCGCATCTGGCAATCAATATCGGAATCGCCGGGAGTTTTAGAAAAGATATCCCGGCAGGTGAAGTGGTTTTGCCGGTTTCAGATTGCTTTGCCGATGCAGGGATTGAATCAGGAAGAGGCTTTATAACACTTGCTGAAGCCGGACTTGAGGATCCCGACAACTTCCCTTTCAGGAGCGGAAAGATAATCTGCGATAACAGGTTTGTTGACCTTGCTGCAGCTAAACTCAGAAAAGTGAAGGCAGTGACTGTGAACACCGCAACAGGAACTCTGGAAACAATAGCCCGACTTGTAAATAAATATGATCCTGATATAGAAACTATGGAAGGTGCAACATTTGCATATATCTGCAGCTGTGAAAGAGTTGATTATCTTGCACTGAGGGCGGTATCCAATCTTATCGGTCCGCGTCCGGAACAAAAGTGGGATATCCCGCTGGCTCTTAAAACTCTGGCCCTGGCATTGGAAGAATTTCTTACAACAATTAGCATATAGCATGAGACTGACTCTTGGTTTTTCTCCATGTCCTAATGACACATTCATCTTCGATGCAATTGTGAATGGGAAAATTGATACCGAAGGGATTGATTTTGAATATTATCTGGCAGATATCGAGGAACTGAACCGGAAAGCTTTTACCGGAAAGCCTGATATTACAAAGATAAGCAGCTTTGCTTATGCATTTGCTGCAGGAAATTATATGATACTCGATTCAGGAAGCGCTCTCGGATTTAAAAATGGTCCTTTGCTTGTCAGCAGGGGGAAAATTGATAATGCCAGTCTTGCTACTGCGAGGATTGCAATACCAGGCAGATATACGACCGCAAACATGCTTTTCAGTATCGCCTGGCCTGAGGCTGCAAATAAGACTGAGTATCTCTTTTCTGAGATCGAAAACGCAGTGCTCAACGGCGAAGCGGATGCAGGGCTCATTATTCATGAGGGCCGGTTTACATATAAGAAAAAAGGATTACAGAAGATAGCAGATCTGGGTGAATTCTGGGAAGGAATGACCGGACTACCTGTTCCGCTTGGAATGATAGTTATAAACAGGAGTATCCCCGGAGAAACAGCTCTGGCCGTTAATCGGATAATTCACAGAAGCATCGGATTTGCTTTAAGAGATCCGGTTGCATCGCAGGAATTTGTTTCTGGGAATGCCCGTGAGATGGAAAGGGATGTGGTGCAAAAGCATATAGAACTATATGTGAATAAATTCACGGTTAACCTGGGTCATGAAGGCAGAGAGGCAGTCACCAGACTGTACAGGATAGCCTCGGATAAGGGCATAATACCTGCCATACCGGACCAGCTGTTTGCAGGAGTTTAATTTCTTTAAGGATAAATAATTGATTAAATTTGTATATATAAAAATAATCCTGAAATTCAGGACAGAAAAGTAATTAGTGATATAATTTACTAAAATGATTCTTAAGGATTTAGTTTTTGAAACCAGGTCATACAGACGCTTTGACGGATCATACAGGATCCCTTATAAAACTCTTCAGGACCTTGTTGACCTGGCCAGGCTATCTGCTTCCGGAGCAAACAGACAGCCTTTGAAATATGCAATTATCAATACACCGGATAAGTGTGAAAGAGTGTTCTCTTCACTTGCCTGGGCAGCATATCTGAAAGACTGGGACGGACCTTCCGAAGGAGAAAGACCTGCTGCATATATTATAATCCTGGGCGATAAATCAATTACCGAATCTTTCGGGGTGGATCATGGCATAGCAGTTCAGAGCATCAGGCTGGGTGCCACCGAAGCAGGTTTAGGGACATGCATAATAGCTTCAGTGAAACGCGATAAGCTAAGTAATGAACTGGAGATCCCTGGGAAATATGAGATACTGCTTGTTCTTGCATTAGGCAAACCGGCTGAGAAAATAATTATTGATGAAATGAAAGAGGGAGATGTTAAGTACTGGCGCGATTCTGAAGAGAATCATCATGTGCCAAAAAGACCTCTGGATGAGATAATTATTGACCTTTGAAACTGAAGATGAAACAGATCACTGTCATATCATTCTTTCTCTTTCTGATTAATGTTCCCGGCAACGGCCAGCAGGCATCCGGATCGCAGGGACTCTTCCTTTTCAATGGTATAGTAATGGATTCAAGAACAAATACTGCGCTTGCCAACACTCAGATAATTATAAACAGAAGATATCTTTCCGTGAGCGACAAGGAAGGCAGATTTGCTTTTTACGTGAATAGAAGTGATACTGTTGTCTTTACGAGGCTTGGGTACAAGACAGCCAATTTTATTGTAAGTGACACTCTTGCCGGCAGGGAATTCCTTGCAGGGATCTATATGAGTTCAGATACACTTTCAATAGCTGAGGTGATAATCACACCAAGACTAAGGAACCTTAAATCGGAGCTTATGAACAGTAAGATTGAGCCAAATATCCAAATGGAAAATGCAAAATACAATCTTGCTCTTTCTGCCTACCAGGGAAGGATGGGTCAGAATAAGATGGGCGATCCGGCCATAAACTATAAAGTCCTGCAGCAGAAACAACAGGATGAAGCATACAGCAAAGGACAACTACCCGCGGACAGGATAGTTGGACTCAGCCCTTTTTTACTGATACCCGTTGTAAATCTGCTTATCAACGGATTCCCGGATAAACAATCAGCGATTGAGCCGCAGCTTACAACCCAGGAAATAGACCGGATAAACAGGATCTACCTTGAAAAAACCAGGAAAAAATAATCGCCCCTTCACCTCATTCCCCCTTCTCCCTTTCCTTCTTCCGACTCCCGACTCCCGACTCCCGACTCCCGACTCCCGACTCCCCGATCTAGCCCTTATAAAATATTGCCTTGATAATATGGCTTGCCATCTTCGGATTCTCCTTCAGTCGTCGGGTCGAATAGCCAAACCATTTCTCACCATAGGGAACATAGACTCTCATGTTGTGTCCTTTGCTCACAATTTCTTCCCTCAGCTTTGGGGTAACGCCGTAAAGCATCTGGAACTCATACAGGTTTTTTGGTACATTATATTTCTCAATCAGCCTGCAGGCCCCATCAATAAGAGGCCTGTCATGGGTGGCAATACCGACATGTATCTTATTCTTTAACATATATTCCAGATCTTCAAGGTAGTGTTTGTTTATCTCATCGTATTTTTTATACGATATACTTTCAGGTTCAATATATATTCCTTTACACAGCCTGAAGCTCAGGGGAGCAGCTTCACTGTTAAGATCTGAGAGGCCTTTTATGTCGTCAAGGGTTCTCTTCATGTAAGCCTGCACAACGAGTCCCACACTGGAGGGGAATTCAACTTTTAGTCTGCGGAATAGCTCTATTTCCAGAGTAGTACAGGGAGAATCCTCCATATCTATTCTTATGAAGTTGTTATAGGAGGAAGCTTTAGCTACAATTTCACGGATATGCCTGTAGCATACCTCTTTGTCAATAAGGAGGCCAAAGCTTGTAGGCTTTACCGAAAAATTGCCATCTATATTGTTGGCAATGGCAAATTCAATCAGGTTAAGATATTCCTTCTTGTTTATCTCAGCTTCGTCCAGATCTTTTATGAATTCACCAAGAATATCAAATGTCACCTTTATATTCCTGCTGTTGAGCTCTTTTGAAACACGCATGGCATCCTCTATTTTTTCACCGGAGATATAGGACCTTGAAAAGATCCAGATAAATTTTTTTGGGAAATAAGGAAGTATTGATGCAATGAATCTGTTGAACATGATGATTATATTTAATTTGTTATCCTTTATTAATTTTGATTTGCTAATTAAACCAATTCTGTTTCTTTAATTAATGATGTTTATCATTACAACAGCAGGCAAAGAAAGGGGAAATTAGTTAATTTGGAATAATTTTTTAAGATTGTGCAACCATTTTTTTCAGAGTGAAGTCTTAAAAATGTCCTCAGTCGATGATGAGTGACCTTCAGATAATAAAAGGGTGCGCAAAGCACGACAGGAAAGCGCAGCAACTGTTATACGACAGGTATTCGCCTTTCCTCCTTGGTGTTTGCCTGAGGTATGCTGCCGACAGAGCTGAGGCTGAAGATATTTTACAGGATAGTTTCCTGAAGGTCTTTTTCAATATCAGGAAATATTCGGGAACGGGTTCTTTTACAGGCTGGTTGAGAAAGATAGCTGTTAATACGGCAATAACTCATTATCATAAGAATTTGAAATTCAGGTATTATGTTGAAATAGACGAGTTTGTTTCGACAGAGACCGGAGAACAAGGGTTTGAAGAAGAACAGTTTACTGCTGATGAGTTACACAAGGTACTGAATGAACTGCCGGCAGGATACAGGATCGTATTTAATCTTTATGCTGTTGAAGGATATAAGCATAAGGAAATAGCAAAAATGCTCAGGATAGATACGAATACATCAAAATCTCAATACAGCAGGGCAAAAGCAGCCTTAAGAGAAAAACTGGATAAGCTTCGGGGTATTAAAAGTAAATATCCCTGCGGGGACTGAAAAGAAGTTAAAATACAGGTGAAAGGTAAAAAAGACGATAGGGCATTCAGGGAATTATTCAGGCATAAGCTTGAAAATGCTGAGGTTATGCCTTCATCTTCGGCAGGAAGCGATCTTATGCGAAGACTTGCTGTGAGAGAGTTCTTTCATTTTATTCCCTCTAAATTCAATGTTTGGTATGCATGCGGAGTGGCAATGGCAGGTGCTGCAATCGCTTTAGTTCTGCTCTCAGGCCAGAAAAAAAATGAGGACAGCAGACCCGATATAACATCTTCAGTGATTAATAACATCATTTCAGATCCTGAATATGCCGAGGAGGGATCAAGGGTTACTATTGAAAGCGATGTGACATGGATGCAGGAGCAGTCGGCTGGCAGGGGAATACCGTTCGTTTCGGCACAGATAAGCACTGTTAAGGGCAATAGCAGGATAACCCCTGATCAAAGACTGGCAGTTCCTTCACGAACGGATACGGATATAAATCGCTATAAGGCATTTTTTAATGAGAATCTGGGTGAAAAGGACAGACTGAAAGGAGTTAAACAGCTCAGTGATGAAATAATACCCTCAGTGTTTGAAGGTTGTTCTCCTTTAAAAGTCAGATTTACAAATATATCATCATCTTATGAATCATTCAGATGGGCTTTTGGAGATGGAGGTTATTCAGAAGAAAGAGAACCGGAATGGATATTTGACTTTCCCGGTGAATATGAGGTAAGCCTTGGACTTTATAATTCCGGGATTCTGAAAGCAGTTTCTTCGTGCACTATAAGAGTCCACCCGGTACCTGTTGCACGCTTTGAGATCGTTCATGCCGATGAGGTTCAGCCTGAAGAAAATGTTACCTTTTACAATTATTCGACAGGGGCGGATAGATTCAAATGGATCTTTGGAGACGGGAGCACGTCGGAAATGAACGAGCCCGGACATTCATATAAAAAAGAAGGTAGTTATACTATCAAGCTGGTGGCAATATCGGAAAACGGGTGTTATGACACGCTTGTAGTTGAGAATGCTTTTAATAGGGAGAAATATTTTATTGAATTTCCGAACGCCTTCATACCAAATCCGGAAGGACCGTCAGATGGCTATTATTCAGCAAAAAGCGATGAATCTGCAAGGGTTTTCCATCCGCAGGCAGATGGCGTCTCGGAGTACCAGCTGAAGATCTTCAGCAGAATGGGGCTGCTTATTTTCGAAAGTAATGATATCAACATAGGCTGGGATGGATACTACAACAGCCAGCTATGCGAGCCCGGCGTATATATCTGGAAAGTACGCGGAAATTTTATCAACAGGGAACCTTTTACTAAAATGGGTGATGTCACCCTCCTGAAGGACTTTATGTAATATTCTGGAGTCCTCATTATAAGCCAGTCTCAGTTCCTGCTAAATATAAATCAAAATATTTTTCTGATACGGATATTTAAAAAAAGCTCCGGGTTGTGTCACTTTTGGTTATAAATTCCGTTTAATTGTAGTGAATTGTGAAATGATTTAAGTATTTTCGTCTTCAGTAAACCTAACGTGAAAACTTTGTTTAAGAGGATTAAATATATAGCTCTACTGTCATTTATCCTTTTTCTCGATAGTTACGGCCAGGACCCTACATTTTCGCAGTTTTATGCGAATCCACTCTATCTGGCGCCTTCTTTTGCCGGTGCTACAGAGGAATACAGACTGGGGTTGAATTACAGGAATCAATGGCCGGCTGTTCCGGGTGTGTTCCATACTTACAGCGTATCATTTGATAAGGCAATGCCCAATTTTAATTCAGGCTTCGGGATCCTTGCCTCCTACGATGTGGCCGGATCGGGTGAACTGAGTACCACTAATATTGGATTGCTGTATTCTTACGATTTCAACATAAGCAATGACTGGCATATCAGACCGGGCGTTCATTTCAAGTTCTATTATCTGGGGCTCGACATCTATAAACTGATCTTCAACAGCCAGCTTACAGGCAGCGGAACATCTCCTTCAGTATATCCTCCGCCATTCGACAATGTAGCTGACGTTGATTTTGCAACATCGGCACTCGTGTATAACGACCGCATATGGGCAGGATTCACGCTTGATCACCTCCTTGTCCCAAAAACTTCATTTTACGGAGATGATGCCAATGTTCCTATCAAATTCAACCTTTTCGGAGGTATTCAGCTTATTAAAAAAACCCGTCTCAGAGTAAAACTTCAGGAAACACTGTCTATAGCAATGAATTTTCAGAAACAGGCTAAATTCTACCAGACTGACGTAGGATTATATTACTTCAAAAGCCCGTTGATATTCGGATTATGGTACCGTGGAATTCCTTTCATGACATCCCAGGCAGGAGATGCAATAATCGGCCTGATCGGATTTAAATCAGACAACCTGCACATTGGATACAGCTACGATTTTACAATATCTAACCTTATCAGTTCGACAGCAGGAGCTCATGAAGTTTCTCTTGTATACGAGTTTACTTCATTTACAATGGGATCACAGAAAAAGAGGATAAGAGCTATCCCCTGCCCGGAATTTTAGCTTCTACTACCTCAATCCCTGAGCATATTAACAATTTTGCTTTTTATAATTATTTACAGTCAGTTGCGCGCCTGTTTGTTAATTTTTTTATATTTGCGCGTGACTTTTGTTTAATAAAAAAAAAATCGTGATGAAGAAAATTACCATAGTCCTGTTTTCAGCATTATTTCTTGCAACAGCGTTTCTTTATGTTCTCCATTTTACCGGTAAGGGTAAAAGTAAACAAGGTTCAGATGGAGACTTTGCAACAGTACAGTCTGAAGCTCAGGGAATAGCATATGTAAACATCGATTCAGTTATCTTTAATTTCGATATGTTCTTCGACAGGAGAGAAGATCTTGTGGAAAAGCAGAAAAAAGCTGAAGCTGAGCTTAATTCAAAAGGAAGCCAGTACGAGAGAAACGCAAGGGATTTTCAGGATAAGGTGAACAAAGGACTTGTTACAAGGGCTACAGCAGCTGAGATGGAACAGTCGCTTCTTCAACAGCAACAGGAGCTTGTAACACTACGCGACAATCTTCAAACCAATCTGATGGAAGAAGAACAGGTGATGAACAGACAGATAATAGAATATATCACATCTTACCTCGAAGAGAACAAATCAGAATACAACTACCAGTATATACTGGGGAAAACCTTCGGAAGCGTGGTGCTTTACGGCGACAGTGCGCTGGATATTACAGATAAGGTTACTGAAGCCCTGAACAACAAATACAGGGTTGGTAAAAAATAAAACTAATGGGTTTTGCCACATCGTGGCTTGAAAAAAGGGCCCTTTTTCCGCTTATTTTCGAAGAATTACCTGATAAGGATACAGGCATAATAGTCGTTGTGCCTGCTTTCAATGAACCGGGTATTACTACACTCCTCGACAGCCTCTCACAATGCAGTGAACCAGGATGCAAGGCAGAGATAATCATCATTGTGAATGCCAGGCAGGATGCAAGTCCGGAGAGTATCTTTAATAACAAATTATGCATAAGCAGGATTGACAACTGGAAGAAGGGAAATAGTAATTGCTTTTTCCGGACTCTTGTCTTTGATGCAGGTCTCTCATCTCTGCTCGAATGGGGTGCCGGAATGGCCAGAAAGACAGGGATGGACGAGGCATTACGACGGTTTGATGAGATTGACAAACCCGGTGGCGTTATAGTGAGCCTGGATGCAGATTGCACAGTAGAGGAAAATTATTTCACATCGATCTTTGATGAGCTGTTGGTAAAAAAGGAAAGGACAGCCTGTTCAATTTATTTCGAGCATCTCCTTGAAGGCGATGAGTATCCTCAAATTAATTATCGTTATATAATCCTGTATGAGTTGCATATGAGGTATTATGTAAAAGGACTTAGCTATTCTGGCTTTCCTTATCCTTTTCATACAATAGGTTCGGCATTGGCTGTAAAGGCACTCGATTACATGAAAGCCGGAGGCATGAACAGGAGGAGGGCAGGGGAGGATTTCTATTTCATTCAGAAGATAGTCCCGCAGGGAGGTTTCTTTTCACTTAATACAACAACCGTTTATCCTTCACCGAGGGCATCATCCCGGGCACCTTTCGGAACCGGGGCCGCAATGACAAAATTCATCGAAAATCCCGGACAGGATTTCCTGACATATAATATAAATGCATTCAAGGAACTAAGATCACTCTTTGATAATATTGAATTTCTTTTTGATACTGAGATTGATCAGCTGAGGAAGTATTATAAGGAATTACCGGAAGGCATAAGATCATTTATAAGTGAAGAAGGATGGACAGTGCAGATATCCGGTATCAGATCAAACACTGCAGGCGTGGTATCATTCAGGAAACGATTCTTCGGGTGGTTCAATATGTTAATGATCGTCAGGTATATAAACCATGTGCATTCTGACATTTTCAGAAAACAACCGGTAACAGAAGCGGCAACAGAACTGCTTTCACTAACTGGTATCCCTGAGCCTGAACATAATCCTTATGATGTGCTGATGACTTACCGGAGGCTGGAAAGAGGGATAAGTCTCAGGTAACGGAAGCTGCAGATTATTTATTCTTTCGGTTTATCTGCCTGTCTTCGCGGGGGGTAAGAACAATAAAGAGATCTTCATCAGGTTTTTTCATCCGGTACTGTTCCCTGGCAAACTTCTCGAGGTTATGGTTATCTGTTTTCAGCTCTCTGAGCTTACTCTGATCTTCCTCTATCTTATTTGTATAGTACTCCTTATCGCTTTTCAGCTTTCGCAGCTCGCGGATCTCTTTGACACGGGAAAGCAGATTATTTGAATCCATTAGGATGATCCAGATAAGAAATACAAGGATTGTAAGGAAATACTTATTCCTGAAAATAACGGGTATTTTATCTATGTACCTGAACCTGATCATTATGATGCAAAGCTATAACTTTTTTTTTATCCGCCGCTCATAAGATAAAGCATCTGGACATTGTCTCCTTCTTTTATCAGTGTTGTTTCGTATTTGTCTTTTGTCACCAGTAAACCGTTGATCTTGATTATCCTCATTTTATATGAAAATTTTTTCAGCAGCAGCATCCCGCTGACAGTCAATGTTTCTCCGGGGAGTATCTCAACTCTGTTATTCAGGATTATTTTCATTGCCTGAAATAGTCGCTTGATTTCTTCATTAACAGTTCTACTACGATATCGGCCTGCATATTGGCAACAATTCCCACTCTTGGTGCCATAGGTGGATGGTCCTCGCTTACCTCTGTAGATTCGTCGCCGCATACATAAAGAGTATCATCAATCTTCCTGCATCTGACAGAATCGCTGTTGCCCCATCCTGCAACGCCTGATCCCACTATAAGAGGAACGCCGGGCATCTCCGACTGGACAGTCTCGATGATCATCTCTTTCATTTCGTCTCTGTCGAAAGCCTCGACTATAATGTCGCATCCGCTGAAGATCTTGGGAATGTTTGCCCTGGTAAGTTTTTCTGTATAAGCAAGTATCACAATATCCGGATTAATTCTGGCGATACTTTCCTTCAGGGCGATAGTTTTCAGGGTTCCGATCTGGCTGATGAAATAATATTGCCGGTTCAGATTAGCCGGTTCAACAACGTCAAAATCACAGATCACCAGTGTCCCCACGCCGCTCCTGGCCAGAGCGGCAGAACAGTTTGAGCCTAGTCCTCCGGCACCGGCAATCCCTACCCTGAAACGGGAAAGATGATTTCTGATATCTGATGATCTCATTCTCCTTTTATACAGATCCGCTAAATGCTAAAGGTATGAAGCTTTTTAGCTATATACAAGACGTAGGCGTTACGGCGCAGAACAACAATCACAGGAACTTAAGATTTTTCCCGCAGATCTCGCAGATTTCCGCTTCGCTCCAACCTTCAAAGGGGGAATTTGAAACCCAGTGCTTCATCACTCACAGCTCATAGCTCACCACTTCACGCTTCCCGCCCCTTCCCACAAACTGATTATTATCATACTGAATTTCTGATAGAAAATGTAACTTTATATCAGTTATTCTAATTTCCGGAAACAAAGGAAAACATATGGATAAAGATCCGAAAAAGATTAATTACCGGCTTATTAAGAGTTGGGAATACGTGTGGACTCCTCTGAGCAGGGGCTACACCGATAAAATCCTTTATGTAAACGCCGGAACCGCGGAGATAAAAGAAAAAGATGTACCTCCTGTTATGAAAGAAAAATTCATTGGAGGAAAAGGCTATGGCCTCCGCCTTCTCTGGGATGCCACTTCTCCTGATACAAAATGGGACGATCCGGAAAATGAAATAATAATTTCGTCAGGACCGATAGGAGGGATAACCCAGTATTCCGGTACTGGTAAATCACTTGTAGTGAGTATTTCTCCTCAGACCAACTCTGTAATGGACAGTAACGTTGGGGGCTTCTTCGGTCCTTTCCTGAAATTCTCGGGCTTCGATGCCCTCGAACTGCAGGGGAAAGCTGAAAAAGATGTGATAATATTCATCGACGGGATAAACCATAAAGTTGAGTTGTACGAAGCTCCTGATGCTGCTCCCGACAGCCATGTGCTTGTTGAACAGCTTACCGGTATTTTTGCTGACAGTGAAGATGAAAAGAAAAATATCGGGATTGTCTCAACCGGTTCTGCAGCCGATAATTCTCTCATCGGGATGCTTAACTTCAGCTTCTATGACCCGAGAAGAAAAAAGATCAGGCTGAAACAAGCCGGACGCGGAGGAATCGGAACAGTTTTCAGGAATAAAAAAATTCGGGCCCTCGTTTGCAAGATCCCGGGAGTGAAAGGGAACCTTAATAATGTGGTTGACCTTGAGGCAATAATTGAGAGAGGTAAAAGATTCAACCGGGAAATACGCGAACTTGACGACGAGCAATGCCAGATGCGCCAGGTGGGAACAGCCCACCTTATGGAGATAATGAACGACCACGACCTGCTTCCCGTAATGAATTACCAGTATGGCAGCCACCCCGATGCATGGAAGATCGATTCATCAGTGTGGAAAAGTCATTTTACCCAGAATATCCCCGACGGTTGCTGGATAGGATGCAATATGTCGTGCACCAAAGGGATCGATGATTATGAGATAAAAACAGGTCCCTATGCCGGACATAAAGTAATTGTTGATGGCCCGGAATATGAAAACGCAGCCGGACTGGGTGCAAACTCCGGGATATTCGATCCGGATTACATTATCGAAACAAACTTCTATTGTGATACCTACGGCATCTGCACAATAACATGGAGCACAAGCATGGCTTTCATAATGGAGTGCTTTGAGAATGGCATACTTAATACCGAAAGGACCGGAGGACTCGAACTGAGATTCGGAAATTCCGGGGATGCCCTGGAACTCCTGCACCAGCTGGCCAGGGGTGAAGGATTCGGGATCATAGCCGGCCAGGGTGTGAGAAAGATGAAAGAGCTGTTCATCAGAAACGAATGGGGCGATGCCGGCTTCCTTAACGATATTGCAATGGAACAGAAAGGGCTTGAATATTCACAGTATATGCCAAAGGAATCACTTGCACAACAGGGAGGATTCGGACTGACAAATAAAGGTCCCCAGCACGATGAAGCATGGCTGATCTTCATGGATATGGTCAATAACCAGATCCCTACCTTTGAGAATAAAGCTGAAGCTCTTCACTATTTTCCGATGTTCAGGACCTGGTTCGGCCTTGTGGGCCTCTGCAAGCTGCCATGGAACGATGTAGAACCGGAAAGCAATGCACAGACTGACGAACCTGCTAAAGTCCCCGAACATGTCGATAATTATGTGACTATATACAAAGCTGTAACAGGACGGGAGTTCAGCAGGGAAAGACTTGTTGAAGACTCAGAAAGGGTTTATAGTTTTCAGAGGGTGTTCAACATAAGAAGGGGATACGGAAAAAGGATCAACGACAGACAGCCTTACCGGGCTGCCGGGCCGGTCACAAAAGCTGAATATGAATCTCGTGCCGAAAGATATGATAAGCAATTGAAGGAAAAAGTGGGAGTGGATCCGGAAGGAATGACTACTGAGGAAAAAATGAAGATACTGAGGAAATACCGTGAAGACCAGTACGAAAAACTCCAGGATGCAGTGTACAGAAGAAGGGGCTGGAATAGTAACGGTGTTCCAACAATTGAATTCCTGAAAAAAATAGGAATGGATTTTCCAGAGGTGATAGAAGTGGTTGAAAAATATCAATAAACAGGCTGCATTACCTAACTTGCAGGTCATTTTTTACGTATAATAATATATAGGCTGTTTGAAGAGGACTGTCATTCTGATTTTTTTAGCCGCCTGTTCACTCACGGGATGTATATCGCTCGCGAATAAAAGGACAGGAGAAATAATAATTTTTCATGCAGGGAGCCTGTCTGTCCCTTTTAAGGAGATCGCTGATATCTATCAGGAGAAAAACCCTGGTATAAGGGTACTTTCTGAACCTGCCGGCAGCCTTGTCTGTGCCCGTAAAGTGACAGAGCTGAAAAGGCCATGCGACATAGTTGCATCTGCAGATTATGTTGTAATTGATGAGCTTCTGATACCTGAATATGCATCCTGGGCAGTGCGGTTTGCAACAAATGAATTAGTGATAGCCTTTCAGTCAAAAGCAAAGTATTCAGATGAGATAAGTTCTGAAAACTGGTACGATATTCTTATGAGGGATGACGTCATTTTCGGAAGGTCTGACCCTGATGCCGATCCTTGCGGATACAGAACCGTAATGCTCTTAAAGCTTGCCGAAAAACACTACGGAGTGAACGGTCTGGCAGATAAAATGACTATAAAAAACAGGGAGTTCATTCGACCGAAAGAGGTTGATCTTGTCGTTCTGATTGAATCAAATTCAATTGATTATATGTTCCAGTATAAATCGGTTGCAATACAACACGGACTGAACTATGTAGTACTGCCTTCGGAGATCAATCTTGGTAATCCTGCTTATGACTCTTTGTACAGTTCTGTCTCACTTGAAGTTACGGGAAGTTCGCCCGGAAGCAGGATGACTGTCAGGGGTGAATATATTAATTACAGTCTGACTGTACTAAAAGATGCTCCCAATGAGGAGGCGGCAATGGATTTTGTATCTTTCCTGCTCAGCCCGGAAGGTATTGAAATATTCAGGAGGAACGGGCAGGATCCGTTAACGCCTTTAATAAGTGAACAAACGGATCTTGTACCTGAAATACTCAGAAAATACCTTGGATCCGGGAAAGAAAAACCTGCTGATGCTAAAGAATAGCCCATTTAACTGGATACTGCTTATCCTGTCATCGCTGGTGCTGCTCTTCATTCTGGCACCGCTAACAGGCATGTTCCTTCATACAGAAGGTTCTGAGCTGCTAGAGACTGTCGGTGATAAGGATGTGCAGCAGAGTATCTGGCTTACCCTCTGGGTCTCCTTTGCCGCGACTTTCTTTTTTGCTATCGGGGCAGTGCCGCTCGCATGGGTGCTTGCAAGGAAGAAATTCCCTTTTAAAGGATTAGTGCAGGGGATAATCGATCTTCCTGTCGTTTTGCCCCATACTGCAGCAGGAATTGCAGTGCTCGGTTTTATCTCCCGCGATGGTTTCCTGGGTAAAGTTGCTGATTCTGTAGGACTTACTTTTATCAACAGGCCTGCAGGAATTGCTCTTGCAATGGCCTTCGTAAGCCTGCCTTTCCTTATCAATTCTGCTCGCGACGGATTCGCCTCGGTTCCCGAACGTCTTGAAAAAGCCGCCCTGACTCTCGGTGCAAGCCAGTCAAGAGTATTTTTCAGCATCTCACTGCCTCTTGCATGGCGTAATATTACATCGGGATTCGTCCTTATGTTTGCCAGGGGAATGAGTGAATTCGGAGCAGTTGTTATAATTGCCTATCACCCGATGATAGCCCCTGTAATGATTTATGACAGATTCACTTCTTTCGGACTTAAATATGCAAGGCCTGCTTCAGTATTGTTCATAATAATTGCACTGGCAGTTTTCATAATACTCAGGCTTATACCTGCAGGAAAAAATCATCTGAATGCCCGTCCTCATGCTGAAACTGATTGATGTAAATAAGAAGCTGGGCGATTTTGCTCTCTCAGGAATCAATCTCGACATCCCTGAAGGTGCATATTTTGTCCTACTCGGCAGGTCAGGTTCAGGTAAGTCACAGCTCCTGGAACTGATAGCCGGATTGAATGTCCCTGATTCAGGTGAGATAAGGATAGCTGGGAAGAATGTCACAAAAGCCAGGATACAGGACCGCAATATAGGGCTGATGTTCCAGGATTTTGCTGTTTTTCCGAATATGACGGTGTCCGGGAATATCTCATTCCCTTTGCGCTGCAGAAAGTACAGCCATGCCGACATAGGTAAAATGGTTGCTGAGGCAGCTGAAAGGCTGAATATTCATGATCTGCTTGACCGTTTAACACATAATCTGTCAGCAGGTGAGCTGCAGCGTGTAGCTCTTGCCAGAACACTCATAACAGCTCCGAAGCTTCTTCTTCTTGATGAACCGATGGCTTCTGTTGATGCAAGCCTGAAGGACGATATAAGGAAGATATTCAGGAAGCTGAACGCTGATGGATTAACAATTTTACATGTCACTCACGATTACAGGGAGGCAATAAGCCTTGCTGCAAGAGTTGGGGTCCTGCATAACGGCCGTATAATTCAGGAAGGAAAACCAGATGAGGTTTTCATACGGCCTTCAAATGAGTTTATAGCACGATATGCCGGCATAAGGAATTTCTTCAGTGTAAAACTTTATACCGAGGATGGTTCATGGAAAGCCTTGACAGGGAATAAGATGATGATCAGTATTTCGTCAGGAGACTACCCTCAGGAAGGACTGCTGGCTATAAGGAGTGAAGAAGTAAAAATTTTAAATATATTGTCAGCAGGTTATAATCAGAAGAATATGTTCAGAGCTGTTGTCAGGGAAATTTATCCTTCAGAGACAGGGATGGAAATAAGCCTTGATGCAGGTGAGATCATACACGCCGAAATTAAGAGTAGTGAATTTAAGGAACTAAATATTAAAGAGCTATCTGAAGTGTGGATAACATTTTCTTCTGAGGCTCCGATAGTTTTCTCAAGAAAAGAACCAATATGATAAGTTTTGACAAAGCTTTAAGCATTGTTATGGCAGCAGAAAAGCGGGTTGAAAAGGAAACAGTCCCGTTTACCAGGTCCCTGGGCAGGGTACTTGCCTCGGATGTGTCAAGTGATATCGATATGCCTTCTTTCGACAGATCCTCAATGGATGGATTTGCTGCAAGGAAAGCTGATATGAATGTTGATCTTGAGGTAATTGAGACTATCCCTGCAGGCAAATCCCCGCTTAAGGAGATTGGAAGCGGGCAATGCTCAAGGATCATGACAGGGGCAATGGTGCCGGCAGGAGCTGATTGTGTTATTATGGTAGAGGATACGGAGACACTTTCAACCGGATTGATAAGGATAACGAATCCGCTTATTAAAGATAATATCTCATACAAGGGAGAAGATGTGAAAAAGGGAGCTGTGGTGCTCAGGCAGGGAAGAATTATCAAACCGGAAGATATTGCTGTACTGGCTTCAACAGGTAATACATCGGTTGTAGTAAGCAGAATGCCCGAAGTGGCTGTTATCAGTACCGGGAGCGAACTTATTGAACCGTATTCGACGCCTGCAGGCTCACAGGTAAGGGACAGTAACTCTTACCAGCTTATGGCGCAGATTGAAAGAGCCGGAGCATCCGGAAGGTATTATGGAATAGTAAAGGATGATGAAGATGAAACTCTTGCAGTTGTCAGAAAAGCAATTGAAGAGAATGATATCGTGATCCTTACAGGCGGTGTATCTATGGGTGATTTTGATTTTGTTCCTTCAGTATTTATGAAAGCAGGTGTAAAAATACAATTTGACCGGATTGCTGTTCAGCCCGGTAAACCGACAACTTTCGGCCTTCATCAGGATGCTGTCGTTTTCGGACTACCGGGAAATCCGGTCTCATCTTTCATGCAATTTGAATTGCTTGTGAGGCCGCTGATATATAAAATAATGGGATCTTCCTGGGATCCTGTAATGATCAACCTGCCTATGAAAGAAAAGTATATCAGGAGGTCTTCAGAGAGAATGGGCCTGATACCTGTGGTCATTACTGAAGATAATATGGTATTGCCGGTTGAATATCACGGGTCTGCACATATATCAGCAATCCCGTTTGCAGATGGCATTATTATGATCCCGTTGGGAAGGAATACAATAGAGAAAGGAGCTTTTGTAAGTGTTAGACAGGTTTAACAGATCTATAGACTACCTGCGTATATCGGTCACTGACCGTTGTAATCTCAGGTGTGTTTATTGTATGCCGGAAGAAGGAGTCAATTTACTCAGGCATGAGGATATCCTTTCATTCAATGAGATTGCTGAATTTACCCGGTTCGCTGTTAAAACCGGCATTAAGAAAGTCAGGATAACAGGAGGAGAACCTCTTGTAAGAAGGGATATTGCTGTATTGGTAAGGATGATAGCAGCCATAGATGGGATAAAGGATCTTTCGATGACAACAAATGGAGTCCTCCTTAAGGATTTTGCCGATGATCTGAAAGAGGCTGGTCTGCACAGGGTAAATGTCAGCCTCGATTCTGTCAGCAAGGAACGTTTTGCTGCTGTCACCAGAGGAGGGAACGTTGAAGATGTTATTGAAGGTATAGATGCTGCAATAAGAGCAGGATTGACTCCGGTAAAGATCAATTGTGTTATACGTGAATCAATTGAAGAAAAAGACGCAAAGGAGGTAACGGATTACTGTTATAAGAAGGGACTGGCAATAAGGTATATACGTCAGATGGATCTGGTAAACGGTCATTTCTTTCCTGTGGAGGGGGGAGAAGGCGGCAGATGTTCGTCATGCAACCGGCTCAGGCTTACAGCCAACGGTAAGCTTAAACCATGCCTTTTCAGTGATATTGAAATAGATATAAGAAAAACAGGTTATGAGAGAGCCATTCAGGAAGCTATACAGATGAAGCCTGAATGCGGAGTAAGAAATCTGACAGGAAGGTTTTATAATATAGGAGGCTGACAATGAAAGAAATGACTCATATTGATAAAGACGGCAAAGCCAGGATGGTGGATGTCGGGAGTAAGACAGTCCGGACAAGGATAGCAAAGGCCTGCGGCAGCATAAGGCTTGCCCCGGAGACCCTAAGGATGATAAGCGAAAATCAGCTTAAGAAGGGCGATGTGCTTACTGTCGCTCAGATTGCAGGTATCAATGCCGCCAAGGAGACTGCCGCCCTGATACCTTTATGCCATAATATAGTCCTTGACAGCATAAAAGTAAATCTCCGGTCAGACGGTTGTTGTGTCATAGCTGAAAGTGAAGTTAAATGCACCGGAAAGACCGGAGCTGAGATGGAAGCTCTCACCTCAGTGGCTGTGGCTTTGCTTACAGTTTATGATATGTGCAAGGCCGTTGATAAGTCCATGGTAATAGAAAAAATTGAACTGATCGAAAAGAAAAAACAATGAACCTGCCTGATAAATTTGAAGTTCTTGTAATAACGCTGAGTGACAGGGCTTACAGAGGTGAATACAATGATCTTAGCGGTCCTGTTGTAAGGGAAAGGCTGAAAGAATTCTTTCGTACAGAAGGATGGACCGCTGGTTTTAAGATGGAACTTATTCCGGATGATGCAGTCAGGCTGAGGGATATCCTTGTGAACGCGTCGGGAAATTGTAATATCATATTAACAACAGGAGGGACAGGTATTGGGCCAAATGACATTACAACTGACACAGTGCGGCCGCTCCTAAAAAAAGAGATCCCGGGTATAATGGAATATATCAGGATAAGATACGGCACTGAAAAACCTAATGCCCTCCTTAGCAGGAGTGTTGCAGGAGTTATAGGGAAATCACTTATTTACACGCTGCCGGGATCAGTAAAAGCTGTTGATGAATATATGGATGAGATACTGAAGACCCTGAAGCATGCTATCCTGATGCAGCATGGGATCGATGTACATGGTAAACATCAATAGGAGAGGTGGTTGAGCGTGTTGGCGGAGCCAGTTGTTATCAGTCTGTCGTAACGGTCACCCGGACCCCTGTAATAAACAAGTACAAGGTAGTCGTTCTCAGTCTCATAATAGCTTCCTTCGAATTCTGCAGACAAGAGAGGAGCTCCTGCTTTACTTTGAAGCGAATATTCGTAATTATACCACCCCTGCTTGAGAAGCATTGTACATTCATACTGCCTTTTTAACTGGTTATATTTTGCCAGGTTATCATTCCCTGCTGACCAGCCATTCATACTTCCTGTCACATAGATCCTGCTTCCAGCCGGTACATTATCGGAATTAAGTGTAAAGTATACATAGACATAATCTGCATCGCTGTCTGCATCTTTACCCTGGCTTGTTGCTATGTAATATTTTCCGTTGAAATCCTGGTAATAAAAATAGGGTTTCAGCTGCCTGCTCTCCACAGGTTTAAGATAGAAATGATAATTCGGGGGAATAAAGTCAATGCTTACTATATTCTCTGAAAGATATTTAATGTTTCTGATGTCGAAATACCTGAACTCATTTCCGGCTATGAAGATGTTCTTGTCAGATAATGAGTTGTATATAAGCTGATTGCCTCCGGATATTTCAGGCTGAAGGTTCTTTTTGGCATTATCCCATCTGCCGTTCTGAAGGATGAATGAATAGATATTCCTTGCAGGATCTATAATGTTCAATCCGGATATGTTTACAGTAAAATCGACCTGCTGACCTGCATTGTCATCTGTTGTCATAAGAGGCCTGTGCATTTTTATATCGATCCTTGAATCATCTTCTGTTACTATGAAGCGCTGTGTGAGGACCGGATTTTCCTGATCGTCGGCAGGATATACATAAATAATGTAATTGCCTGATCGTTTTAAGCTTACCCGGTCATTCGGAAAAAGCAACCTGTAGTGGAAATAATCAACAGTCGTATTAAAAGAAGGTCTGTAGTCTTCTATAGGGTTTTCGGGGAACCCTTCAAGGTATTCGTTTGTGAATATATCTGATCTCTGCCAGTTTCTGTCACAGTGATAGAAAGTATAATAATATGTCTCACTGTTATCATTAAGCAGATCGAAATGCAGTTCAAGTCTGTCGGTTCCATTCAGTTTCAGTGCAGGATAGGAAAGATTCCACCCTTCCTTGTATAGCTGGACGCTTTTAATTCGGTTGTCGAAAACGCCGTTGGAAGAATAGGGCGAGTCGGTATCAATTCCCTGTAAATTAATAGCTGACAACAGTATAATTGAAATTATAGTAAGAAATTTCTGCATCGGGATTGTGTATCTGGAAATTGTTAACAAAAATAGTGCAAAATTATTATTCATGCCCGGCCTCATTCTTTAATGTCATAACCTTTTTTATTTTTGCATTTGTTATTTCTTTGTTTATGCTGACTGGTTTGTAAAAACGATTAACGGTATTTTCTACAGCAAATTAATACTGAGGGATCCAAAATTTCAAAAGAACAAATCTGACATAATTAACTAAATATCAAATGCCTGAATCCATAAAGCTTAAGAAGGGATATGATATCCCGGTTCAGGGAGCTGCTGAAAAAGTCCTGTCCGGGGATATCAATCCTTCGAAATTTGGTGTTAAACCGGTAGATTTTCCCGGCCTTATACCAAAGCTGAATGTGAGACCCGGCGATCAGGTCAAAGCCGGAAGCCCTCTTTTTCACAATAAAATAAATCCTGATATCCTGTTCACTTCACCGGTAAGCGGCACAGTACTGTCTGTTGAGAGAGGTGACCGCAGGAAGATGCTTGAGGTTGTGGTGGAAAAGCAGGGAGATGATTATATCAGTTTCGGGAAGGCGGATCCTTTATCCCTTTCGCGTGAACAAGTGACAAGGCTGCTGCTGAAATCAGGACTATGGCCTGCGGTAAGGCAGCGACCCTACAATATCGTTGCTAAACCCTTTGAAAACCCGAAAGCGATATTCATATCAGGATTTGACACGGCTCCTCTTGCTCCGGATCTTGACTTTGTAATTGATAATTATGCTGACGGATCATTTCAGACAGGGATCAACGCATTAACGAAACTTACTGACGGCAAAATACATCTTGTTCTTAACGGTAAGGCTGATTCATCACAGGTGCTTAAGGGAGCGGCCGGTATTGAGATTTCCTATTTCTCCGGACCTCATCCTGCAGGCAACGTGGGAGTTCATATCCATCACATTGATCCTGTTAATAAGGGAGAAGTGGTTTGGACAGTCAATCTGCAGGACATAATAGCAATCGGAAGGCTATTCTCTGAAGGTATTTATAAGCCCGAAAGAATTATTGCCCTTACTGGCTCTGAGGTTATGCATCCGCAATATTACAGGATGCTCTCGGGCTCATCTGTAAAAGCTTGTGCAGAAGGTAATATAAAGCCTGGCAATGTGAGATATATAAGTGGTAATATTCTTACCGGGTCCGGAATAACTGATGAAGGATTCCTGGGATATTACGATTCTCAGTTTACTGTGATTCCTGAAGGTGATTACTTTGAATTTTTCGGATGGGCACTTCCCGGAACAGGGAAGCTCAGTTTCTCGAGGACATTTGCTTCAGCTTTTATGCCAAAAAAACAGTTCAGGCCTGATACAAATTTCCATGGAGGCGAAAGAGCCTTCGTAATGACCGGCTTATATGAGAAAGTGCTTCCGATGGATATTTATCCGATGCAGCTCTTTAAAGCAATACTTGCTGAGGATATTGATCTGATGGAAAACCTTGGGATATATGAAGTCGCTGAAGAGGATTTTGCTCTTTGTGAGTTTATTTGTCCTTCAAAGATCGAGATACAGTCAATAATACGGAAAGGTCTTGATCTGATGATAAAAGAAATGAGTTAAGAATCTGAGAAATATACTGGAATGAATTCCTTAAGAAACAAGATAGATAAACTGAAACCGCACTTCTCTGAGGGAGGGAAGTTTTCGAAACTGCGATCGGTTTTCGAGGGTTTTGAATCCTTTATGTTTGTTGCGGATAGGGTTACTTTCAAAGGATCCCATATACGCGACAGTATCGATCTGAAACGTACAATGACAGTTGTCATTATAGCTCTGGTCCCGGCTCTGCTTTTCGGAGCCTGGAATGTGGGTTTACAGCACTTCAGATCGGTCGGGGTTGACGCAACGGTGCTGAGATGTTTTGGATTCGGATTCCTGAAGCTTCTCCCACTAATAATTGTAAGCTATATAACAGGTCTCGGTATTGAATTTATTGCTGCGCAGATACGGGGGCATGAAATAAATGAGGGTTTCCTTGTTTCAGGCTTGCTTATTCCGCTTATAATGCCAATTGATGTGCCTTTGTGGATGCTTGCTGTTTCGACGGCGTTTGCTGTGATATTGGGCAAGGAGGTCTTCGGGGGAACAGGTATGAATGTTTTCAACCCCGCACTTCTTGCAAGGGCTTTCCTTTTCTTCAGTTATCCGGGCTGGATGACAGGCGACGAGGTTTGGACGGAAGGACTGAGGACTGGTAAGAATATTGTTGATGGTTTTTCAGGTGCAACCCCTCTTTCATTAAGTGCTGCAGGTGAGCTGTCAGAGCTTCCATCTTTCATTGAAATGTTCATTGGAACGATACCAGGGTCTGTTGGTGAGACCTCTGCTGCTGCAATTCTCCTGGGAGCTCTTATACTTATTATTACAGGAGTAGGCAGCTGGAAAATTATTGTAAGTGTATTTGCCGGAGGCCTTTCAATGGGATTGCTTCTGAATGCTGTAGCTGCCAATGCCTATATGGAGCTGCCTTTCTATTATCATTTTGTAATGGGAGGATTTGCTTTCGGGGCTGTCTTCATGGCCACGGATCCTGTAACGGCAGCCCAGACTGAAAAGGGCAAGTGGATCTACGGCTTCCTTATCGGGGTTCTTTCGATCCTGCTGAGGGTCCTTAACCCTGCATACCCGGAGGGCGTAATGCTTGCAATTCTGCTGATGAACCTCTTTGCCCCCCTGATAGATCATTTCGTGATCGAATCACATATAAAAAGAAGGGTTAAACGCGCCAGACCCGCACTTAATATACAGGTAAAATGAAACAGTTCAGTAACCGCTATATTTTTGTTTTTTCAACTATAATGGTTGTAGCTGTGGCATCTCTTTTGTCTCTTGCAGCCACATTGTTTCAGCCGGCTCAGGAAAAGAACCTTGAGATCGAAAAGAAAAGGAGCATGCTTGAATCGATCGGCGTATCTTCCACCCGCAGTAATACCGAAGAGCTTTATGACAAGTATATAACTGAAGGTTTTGTCCTTAACTCAAGGGGAGAACCTGTTGAAGGTGTTGATGCCTTTACAGTCGTTCTCAGAAATGAACAGAAAAAAAAGATAGAAGATCAGAATCTTCCGGTTTTCAGGGCATTTCCTGATGATGGTGAAAAAGTTCTTATTCTGCCTGTAGAGGGCAAAGGACTGTGGGGTCCCATATATGGATATGTGTCACTCAGGTCTGATCTGAATACGATCTACGGAGTCAATTTTGACCACAAAGGTGAGACACCGGGTCTTGGAGCAGAAATAAACACTACTGCCTTCGAAAGCATGTTTGCCGGCAAAAAGCTTTTCGAGAACGGACATTTTGTATCGGTACAGGTTCTGAAGGGGGGTGCAGATACTGATGATCTTCATGGCGTTGATGCTATCTCCGGGGGAACAATAACAAGCAAGGGCCTTGAAAAAATGCTTTCCGACTGCCTTTCAAAGTATACGGAATACTTCAATAAAATAAAGATATAGGATATGAGCAATACTGAAAAAGACCCTGTGTTCTCAATGAAGAATCTGACATTACTGACGGGTCCCCTGAATAAGAATAATCCGATAACAGTCCAGGTCCTTGGTATATGTTCAGCCCTGGCTGTTACAGTGAAACTGAAACCGGCAATTGTAATGGCCCTCTCTGTTACAATTGTTTTGGCTGTTTCAAATCTTATAATAGCTGCAATGCGGAAGTATATCCCCGACAGGATCAGGATAATAGTCCAGCTTGTAGTGATAGCTACTCTTGTTATCCTTGTTGACCAGTTCCTCAAGGCTTATGTGTTTGATGTAAGCAAACAGCTCTCGGTCTTTGTCGGACTGATAATAACCAACTGTATAATTATGGGCAGGCTGGAGGCATTTGCAATGGCAAACAAACCATGGCCCTCCTTTATTGACGGACTGGGGAACGGAGGCGGATACGGAATTATACTGATAATCGTTGCCTTCGTCAGGGAACTGCTTGGATCGGGAACTATCTATGGTTATCCTGTTATGGAAAAGCTTGGAGTTTACAGAACCGGATATGAAAATAACGGAATGGTTATCCTGCCTCCCATGGCGCTCATACTGATAGGGCTGATTATATGGGTGCAGAGAAGCAGAAACAAGGAATTGATTGAAAAATAAAGAGTGAGACATTATGGAAAACCTATTGAACATATTCATTAAATCGATTTTCGTCGACAACATGATATTCGCATTCTTTCTTGGGATGTGCTCTTATCTTGCTGTTTCCAAAACGGTTAAAACATCGATAGGACTGGGTGTAGCGGTTATTTTCGTTCTCCTGATAACAGTGCCTGTTAACTTCCTTATTGAAAAATATATACTTAAAAAAGGTGCACTTATATGGCTTGGTGAAGGATTTGCAGATGTCGACCTCAGCTTCCTTACTTTTATGATCTTCATAGCAATAATTGCTGCTATGGTCCAGCTTGTTGAAATGGTTGTCGAGAAGTTCAGTCCGGCACTGTATAATTCCCTTGGGATCTTCCTTCCGCTGATTGCAGTCAACTGTGCGATACTTGGTGCCTCACTCTTCATGCAGGAACGCGAATATGATAATGTCATTGAAGCAACTGTATTTGGTGTGGGATCAGGTGTGGGATGGTTCCTGGCTATAGTGGGTATAGCGGCAATAAGGGAGAAGATGCGTTACAGTAATGTGCCAGCTCCCTTGAGGGGTCTTGGCATAACATTCATACTCACCGGGCTTATGGCAATTGCCTTCATGGGATTTATGGGAATTAAACTATAACTGATATTATCTTGTAATGATCTTAGCTGTCACTACTCTCGGAACAATATTCTACAGTATAATTGTATTTCTGCTTGTAATAATTATTCTTGTCGGACTCCTTCTGTTTGCCAGAGATAAGTTAACCCCTAAAGGAGATGTTGAACTTAATATTAATGACCGGAAAATAACAGTATCACCGGGTTCTAATCTGCTGACTACATTATCATCTAATAGTATCTTTCTTCCTTCTGCATGCGGAGGAGGCGGAACATGCGGTATGTGCAAATGCCAGGTGATGGAAGGGGGCGGATCAATACTGCCTACCGAGACAGGATTCTTCACAAGGAAAGAACAGCTTAACAACTGGCGCCTTGGCTGCCAGGTTAAAGTAAGGGAACCCATGACAATAAAGCTTCCGGAATCGGTTCTCGGAATAAGGAAATGGGAATGCGAAGTTGTTTCGAACAGGAATGTTGCAACATTCATAAAGGAATTTGTCGTTAAGCTTCCGGAAGGAGAGAAGCTTGAATTCGAGCCGGGAGGCTATATCCAGATAGATGTGCCTCATTATGAGGTAAAATTCAGGGATTTTAATATCCAGGAACAGTTCAGGGCTGACTGGGATTCATATAAAATGTGGGATCTGAGCATCAAAAACAGAACGGAAACTTTCCGGGCTTATTCAATGGCTAATTATCCCGCCGAGAAAAATCTTATCAAGCTTAACATAAGGATAGCAACTCCACCCTGGGATAATGTTAAGAAACAATTCCTGAATGTGCCTCCAGGAATATGTTCTTCCTATATTTTCTCAAGGAAGGCGGGTGATAAGGTAATGATATCAGGTCCTTACGGGGAATTTCATATAAAGAAGACTAACAATGAGATGATCTATATAGGGGGAGGCGCAGGAATGGCGCCACTCAGGTCCCATATCTTTCATCTCTTTCATACCCTTAAGACTACCCGGAAAGTATCATACTGGTACGGGGCCCGTTCATTACGGGAAGTTTTCTATGAGGATGAATTCCGGGCAATTGAAAAGGAATTCCCGAATTTCACTTTTAATCTCGCACTGTCTGAACCTTTGCCTCAGGATAACTGGACAGGCTATAAAGGGTTTATACATCAGGTCCTGTATGATAATTATCTTAGCAAACTTGATGAACCTGAGGATATTGAGTACTATTTCTGCGGACCTCCGATGATGAACAATGCAGTTGTTAAGATGCTTTATAATCTTGGGATACCTGCGGAGAATATATCATTTGATGATTTCGGAATATGAGTTCCGAGTAAGTTGCTAACTGGAGGAAGAATCTGTTATGAAAAAAGGACTGACCGGCTTTGTTATTTTATTGTTAATTACCTCTTTATCATGTAAAGAGAAGGAAAGTGAGTTTTCTTCTTTCAATGGGTTCACCCAGGGTACAACATACAGCATTACGTATGAAAACCCCGGGAATCTGAGTCCTGAGGAACTTCAGTTCAAAGTGGAGACTATCCTTTACAAATTCGACATGTCTCTTTCTTTATATCAGGATTCATCGATAGTAACAAAGATCAATCGGAATGAATATGCTGTTCCTGATTCTTTTTTTCTTGATGTCTTTTCGCAGTCAAAAAAGATATGGGAACTTACCGGGGGAGCTTTTGATATTACAATAGGGCCTCTTGTTAAGGCATGGGGCTTCGGACCTGATGAAGTAAGGGGTTTTACGGAATCATCCAGGGATAGTCTGCTGGCCCTTATTGGAATGGAAAAAGTTGACATAAAAGATGGGATGCTTGTAAAAACAGATCCCCGGGTCAGTCTCGATTTTAATGCCATAGCCCAGGGTTATTCAGTTGATGTGATAGCCGGTTTTTTTGACGGACTTGGGCTTAAGAGGTACCTGATTGAGATAGGAGGGGAAGTGAGAGTAAGAGGAGACAGAGGTGGAAGAGAGTGGAGAATTGGTATTGACAGGCCGGAAGAAAATAATATGGTTGCCGGACAGGAACTCCAGGCTATAATAAGCATGAAAAACAGGTCTCTGGCTACATCCGGTAACTACAGGAAATTCTATGTTGAAAACGGGATAAAATATTCCCATACAATTGATCCTGTCACAGGCTATCCGGCAAGGAATCAGTTGCTAAGCGCAACAATCCTGGCAGGAGACTGTGCTACTGCCGACGGAGTGGCAACTGCCTGTATGGTAATGGGGAAGGATAGAACAATTGAATTCCTTGCGGGTCATCCGGAATTTGAGGGATTTCTTGTTTACTCGGATGATTCGGGGAACTTCAGGACCTGGATGTCAGAATCGCTGAAAAAGAATATCTCAGAAGCAAATTAAAAGCTTTTTCCGCAGGTCGTACAACTGCCGGAACTTTCAAGAGGATTACATCCCAGATCCTGGTGCTGTGCACACCTGATACCAAGCTTTTTCATGTCCTTGTTATGACCGACATGAGTCTCCGGGAACCGCCCTCCTGGTTTTATTAACATCCTTATCCCTAGAAGAGCAAAAACAAGAAGTAAGATCAGTGCGCTTATTATAAGTAACTTGATAAACATCGTCATTATTTTTACCTGCCAGCCAAAGATAATTATCATTTCTTCTTAATTTTAAACAACAACGATGTTATTTTGTTTATTGTTTGTGGATCAGAAAATCACTAACAGGAAGCATGATGAAAAAAAATGTTTCGGTATTAAATACCCAACCCAGCAATGAAGAGATACTGGCCGATTTCAGGCTTGCAATCCTTAGCCGGAACCTTAGCATAATAGGTCGTCGTGAGGTATTGTCAGGAAAAGCAAAATTCGGGATTTTCGGAGATGGGAAAGAGCTGGCGCAGATAGCACTGGCGAAGCAGTTCAGGAATGGAGACTGGAGATCGGGTTATTACAGGGATCAGACCTGGATGATGGCGATGGGTCTTTATAATCCCCTTGAATTTTTTCATCAGCTATACGGTAATACCGACAGGAGTGTTTTTACAGGCAGCGGAGGGAGGGTCTTTAATAATCATTTTTCAGTACCGAACATCAATCCGGATGGCAGTTGGAAAGACCTGATGAAACAAAAGAATTCTTCGTCCGATATTTCGCCTACAGCAGGGCAGATGCCAAGATTGCTGGGATTGGCATATGCGTCAAAACTATTCCGTCAGAATAAGGATCTCCACTCCTATACAAGCCTTTCTCTCAAAGGTAATGAGGTAGCCTTTGGTTCAATAGGTGATGCAAGCACATCCGAAGGTCATTTCTGGGAGACAATCAACGCTGCCGGCGTACTTCAGGTACCAATGGCTGTTACTGTGTATGATGACGGTTATGGTATTTCTGTTCCCAAAGAATACCAGACAACGAAAGGAAGTATCTCTGATATTCTGAAGGGATTTGAAAGTGAAGAGAACAGGCCAGGGATAAAGATTTATAAGGGAAAGGGATGGGATTATCCCGGATTATTGAAACTCTATGAAGAGGGTATCGGGGTTTGCAGGAGGGAACATGTTCCTGTTCTGTTCCATATAGAAGAAGTCACGCAACCTCTCGGCCATTCAACTTCCGGTTCCCACGAACGTTATAAAAGTCCTGAGCGGCTTAAGTGGGAGGAGGATTTCGATCCCATAAAAAAAATGAGAGAATGGATCCTTAGTCAGAAGGTTGCAAGTGAGGAGGATCTTGACAGGATTGCTACAGAGACTGAGGAAGAGGCTAAGGAAGCCAGAAAAAAAGGATGGGAGATGTTCCAGGAACCGATCAGGATCGAACGCGATGCTCTTGTAAAGATAATCAGGGAACGTACATGCCGTTGCCATGAGGAAGTTAAGGAAGCATCAGTTGACGAGATAACCGATGAACTGATGAAGGTGATTTCACCTATCCGAAAGGATAATTTCCAGGCTGCCAGGAAGATACTAAGGAATATCTGCGGAACATGTCTTAAAGCTGATAATCTGCGCATTGAGCTTCAGGGATGGCTGAAGCGCAATTATGAGGATGCTGATCATAGCTATGATGCTTATCTCTACAATGAGACACCTGCATCAGTTATGAATGTTAAGCCGGTACCGCCTGTTTACTCTGAAAGCTCTCCGGAAGTCCCCGGAAGGCAAATCCTCCGGGATAATTATGAAAGGCTGTTTTCCAAATATCCGCTGCTTGTGACTTTCGGCGAGGATACAGGCAGAATAGGAGGTGTGAACCAGTCGCTTGAGGGACTCCAGAAAAAATTCGGTGAGTTACGGATAACCGATACCGGAATCAGGGAAGCAACAATCCTGGGTCAGGGTATTGGTTTGGCTCTCAGGGGTATGAGACCGATTTCCGAGATACAGTACCTTGACTACCTGATGTATGCTCTGCAGATACTGAGTGACGATCTGGCAACAACCCATTACAGGACAGCCGGAAGAATGGTTGCTCCTCTGATCATATCGACAAGAGGCCACAGACTTGAGGGTATCTGGCATTCCGGATCTCCGATGAGTATGTTAATTAATTCTGTAAGAGGTGTTTATATCTGTGCTCCCCGCGATATGACAAGAGCAGCAGGCTTTTACAACACCTTGCTTGAAGGTAACGACCCGGCTATAGTGATTGAACCCCTTAACGGATACCGGCTGAAAGAAAGAATGCCCGATAATATCGGAGAGTTCAGGATACCACTTGGTATACCAGAGATATTAAATGAAGGTAAGGATATTACTGTTGTAACATACGGCTCGACTGTCAGGATTGCTGCTGAGGCAGCCAGGCAGCTTGATGTACACAATATTTCTGTTGAGCTGATCGATGTCCAGACACTTGTCCCTTTTGACCTAAACAGGATAATATTAGGCTCAGTGAGAAAGACTAACAGGATTCTATTCCTTGATGAGGATGTTCCCGGCGGTACGACTGCCTTTATGATGCAGCAGGTACTCGAACAACAGGGAGGATGGAACTATCTTGACTCTCCTCCTGTAACACTGACAGGTAAGGAACACAGACCTGCGTACACAACTGACGGCGACTATTTTTCAAAACCAAGCGCTGAAGATATCTTTGATGCAGTCTATAGAATTATGAAAGAATCTTATCCTGAAAAATACTAATTGGTGTAATTCCGGAGTTAAAACAGTGTCAGTGTGTTGTTGCAGCAGCCGGATTTAAACTGCCTCTAAGACGAATGTTAAAGTTGTTATAAATTAACTGTAAATATTTATTACTGCTTATCAAAATTATACCTTTGTAATCTGAAGTACTTCAGACAATGATTATGAAACCTGAAGTTGATTTATTTACTATTCTTCCGGAAGACAAGATCCCTGAAAAAGGAAAAATACTGATCTCGGAGCCTTTTCTTCCTGATACCTTCTTTAACCGTACTATTGTCTATCTCGCGGATCATAACAGTGAAGGTTCAGTCGGATTTATCCTTAACAAGAAACTTGACATCCGGGTATGCGATGCTATATCAGGATTTGACAAGTGGGAAGAGTATCTGAGTATGGGAGGCCCTGTATCACCTGACACACTGCATTATCTTCATAACCAGGGCAGTAAAATCCCTAAGAGTGTCAGGGTAGATGATAGTATTTACTGGGGGGGAGATATAGAATCAGTTCGTGATTTAATAAATGCGGATAAGCTTCAAAGGTCGCAGATAAGGTTTTTCCTTGGTTATTCAGGCTGGTCGGCTGGTCAGCTTGAACGGGAACTGAAGGAGAACTCATGGGTTATTGTAAAAGCGAGGGGAACTATTGCCCTCGATAGTTATAACTTAGACAATACATGGAAAAGAGTTCTTCGAAGCCTGGACAGCAAATACAGGGTCTGGGCTGATTTTCCGGAAT
>CAYNRI010000003.1:0-65098 GCA_964399575.1 uncultured Rikenellaceae bacterium | reverse complement strand
ATTATCCATTGAAAGTGGAACGGGAAAATGAAGAGAAGATCAGGAAAGCTGCCAGAATGATAAACGAAAAGGTACTGCAGTACAAGCAGAGGTATGCCGATAAGGATGTTCAGGATTTTCTGGCGATGGCTGCACTCCAATATGTGATTAAACTCACTGAGGAAGAGGAGAAACTGGAGAATGATTATCTCCCGGATGCCATAAATGAACTGATTCAAAAGGTCGACTCAGTTCTTGATAAAAAAGAGTAACAGGCGTTCTTTTAAATAGCAATGAAATTGCCCGCATTGTTTCTTCATTCATTTTTGAAACTCAACAGTTAAAACTTTGGAGCAATCCTTAGTTCGTCAAGGACAGGCCTCAACCCGTCCCGATTTTTATCGGGATGTCGGGATCACGCTTTGGCGCGACAGTGGAAGTCCAAAATGAGTTAGTAGCTCCAACCATGAATGCTTGGGGTTTTATAAAATCTGGAGGAACTTTGCGGGTTTTTTATTTATAAACTTTGACAAAAATAATAGATGATAACACAACTGATTGGAACACTTGGTGCAGGATTGACAACTGCTTTTTGCGCAGCATCACTTGTTATAGGTTTTGCCGTTTCATACCTGATATGGCAGAAAGCACTTAAAAGCAAGAACAGAAAAATAATAAGTGAAGCTGAAGCTGAAGCTGAAGTTATAAGAAAGGAGAAAATTCTCCAGGCAAAGGAGAGATTTCTGCAACTGAAAACTGAGCATGAGAAGGTGATCAACGAAAAGAACATGAGGATCTCTCAGGCAGAGAACAGGATAAAACAAAAGGAACTCACACTTTCCCAGAAACTTGAAGAATCACAGCGTAAGAAAAATGAAGCTGAAGCTATCAGGGAGAGTCTGACTTCTCAGCTTGATCTGGTTGAAAAGAAGAATGAGGAACTCTCAAAGCTTCACCGCCAGCAGGTCGAAAAACTCGAAGCAATATCAGGCTTATCAGCAGAGGAAGCTAAAAATCATCTCATCGAATCCCTTAAAGAAGAAGCCAAGACCGGGGCTATGTCATATATCAACGAGATACTTGATGAAGCCAAGATGACGGCTAATAAGGAAGCAAAGAGAATTGTCGTTCAGACAATCCAGAGGGTTGCTGCTGAAAACGCCATAGAAAATGCAGTAACAGTCTTCCATATTGAATCGGATGAGATGAAAGGAAGGATAATAGGGCGTGAAGGCCGTAATATCCGTGCACTTGAAGCTGCTACCGGCGTTGAGATAATTGTCGATGACACTCCCGAAGCTATTGTCCTGTCTGCTTTCGACCCTGTAAGAAGAGAAATTGCCCGTCTTGCTCTCCACCAGCTCGTTACAGACGGCAGGATCCATCCGGCAAGGATAGAGGAGATTGTTGAGAAAACAAAGAAACAGGTTGAAGATGAAATACTTGAGGTCGGAAAGAGAACTGCTATAGACCTGGGCATACACGGCCTGCATCCTGAGCTTATAAGAATGGTCGGAAAAATGAAGTACAGGTCGTCATACGGACAAAACCTTCTTATGCACTCACGCGAAGTAGCTAACCTGGCTTCAATAATGGCCGCTGAACTCGGACTTAATCCCAAGCTTGCCAAAAGAGCAGGCCTCCTGCATGATATTGGAAAAGTGCCTGATGATGAACCCGAACTGCCGCATGCTATACTGGGTATGAAGATCGCTGAGAAATTCAAGGAGAAACCTGAGATTTGCAATGCTATCGGAGCACATCATGATGAGACTGAGATGACAACACTCATTGCTCCGATCGTTCAGGTCTGTGACGCTATATCAGGAGCCCGTCCGGGCGCACGCAGGGAAGTTGTGGAGTCATATATCAAGAGACTGAAGGAACTTGAATCTCTTGCTCTGCAGTATCCGGGTGTTATGAAGACATACGCAATTCAGGCAGGTCGGGAGCTTCGTGTTATTGTGGGTGCAGAAAAAGTAAATGACAAGGAAGCTGAAGGACTTTCCTTTGATATCGCCCGTAAGATCCAGAATGAGATGACATATCCGGGACAGATCAAAATAACTGTCATTCGCGAAACAAGAGCAGTCAACTACGCTAAATAAACGCCAGTTGCAGGATCTTATTCCCCCTTTGAAAGGCTTAGGAGGATGTTTTTTACATGGTACAAAGTGTCATATTCCCCCTTTGAAGGGGGTTAGGGGGATGTTTTTTCAAGGAGCACAATTCATAAAGCATAAATCGCTTATTGATCAGTTTTATTCATTATTTAGATATTTTGCTAACTTTGAGCACCCGAATCAGTAGAAATGCCAAAGATAAAAGTAATCAATATTGTAGGAGCAAGGCCCCAGATAATCAAAGCTTCAGCAATAAGCAGGGCAATACGCCTGCATTTCTCAGACAAAATAACCGAGCTGACGATCCACACCGGGCAACATTATGATAAAGAGCTTTCAGATGTCTTTTTTGATGAGCTTGAAATACACAAACCTGATTATAATCTAGGAGTCGGTTCTTCAAGCCATGGGAAACAGACATCAATGATGATAACAGGAATAGAAGATGTTCTCCTTTCTGAAAAACCTGACTGTGTAATCTTATATGGTGATACCAATTCAACGCTTGCCGGCGCCCTGGCAGCAGTAAAGCTCCATTTTCCGGTAATCCATATTGAAGCCGGACTGAGATCATTCAACAAGATAATGCCTGAAGAGCTTAACAGGATTGTAAGCGATCACTCTTCTACATTGCTGTTTGCACCGACAAACGATGCATTCAAAAACCTGATGCGTGAAGGTTTCAGACCTGAAAACTCACCTCCTTACACTGTCGATAATCCAAAGATCTACCTTACAGGAGATATAATGTATGATAACACTCTCTTCTTTGCAGGACTGGCTGAGAAGAAGAAGGCATCATTCCTTGATGATCTTGGTGTAACCCGTGATAATTACATTCTTACTACAATACACAGGGATATAAATACAGATAATATTAAAAGGTTAGAAACTTTATTGTCGACACTAAAATCCCTGGCTGAGGAGAATTCGATAAAATTCGTAATGCCTCTGCATCCCCGGACAACAAATTCACTGAAAATGAACCTGGGACCTTTTTGCAATGATCTTTATAATTGTAAATTTGTTAAAATAATCCCTCCGGTATCTTTCCTTGAAATGACTATACTTGAAAAGACTGCGAAAATTATAATAACAGATTCCGGCGGTGTTCAGAAAGAATCTCATTTCTTCAGAAAACCGTGTCTCGTACTAAGGAAGGAGACTGAATGGATCGAGCTTGTAAAAAACGGAACTGCTGTTCTTGTTGATGCTGATGAGGAAAAGATCAGAAATGAATTCAACCGCTTCATAAAGAATGAGTCAAACCTTGATTATCCGGGGTTCTATGGCAATGGGAAAACTGCTGAATTTATTCTTAGTGAGATACTTATGATGTTTGAATCCTGAAGTACTGAAGTTTGTTGTTTAAGGTTCTTGTTTATTTTTTGTTAATCCCGATAGCAGTCAGATTATGGAAAGATCTCTAAGGAATACAAAGGTCCTTGTGACCGGTGGGGCAGGCTTTATTGGTTCCAACCTTGTAGAGTCGCTCCTTGCTTCCGGCAATTATGTTGTATGCCTCGATAATTTCTCCACAGGCAAGAGGGAGAATATAAAAGAATTTATTGATAACCCTGGTTTTAAGCTGATTGTAGGAGATATAAGGAACTACGATGATTGCGTGAATGCAGTCAGGGATATTGAAATTGTCTTTCATGAGGCTGCGCTGGGGTCGGTGCCAAGATCTATAAAAGATCCGGCAACCTCGACTGATGTCAACATTGGTGGTTTTGTCAAGATGCTTTTTGCCTCAAAGGAAGAGGGGATAAAGCGGTTCATATATGCTGCAAGCAGTTCGACTTACGGCGATCATCCCGGTTTGCCTAAAGTAGAGGACAGGATTGGCAAGCCCCTGTCGCCCTACGGGATCACTAAATTTGTTGATGAGCTGTTTGCTGATAATTTTTCAAGGATCTACGGGATCGATACTATTGGACTAAGGTATTTCAATGTCTTCGGGAGGCGCCAGGATCCCGAAGGAGCTTATGCTGCAGTAATTCCCAGATTTGTGTCGATGCTTATGCGCCACGAAGCTCCTGTCATTAACGGTGACGGCAGCTATTCACGAGATTTTACCTATATCGACAGTGTTATAAAAGCCAATCATCTCGCTGCCCTGGCAAAGAGCCCTGAAGCACTTAATCAGGTTTATAATATTGCACACGGCGAAAGGACAACCTTAAACCGTCTTTTTGAGATGATCAGGGAGTATGCAGGAAAGCATGTTCCGGAGGTTCTTGAAATCCAACCTGTTTATGGCCCGGAGAGGGCAGGGGATATCCCTCATTCACAGGCCTCGGTCGAAAAAGCTGCACAGCTGCTGGGATACGCTCCGGCATGTACTGTTTCAGAAGGACTGAAACAAGCTGTAGAATGGTTCCGGATGAATTTGTAACATTTGTTACATTTTTTCTATGTAATTATATGAATATTTTTTATATTGATATTTTGTGTATGTAAGTGATGGTGGGTAAGTTGAAGAAATGATTTCACTGAAAATCCGGAATAATACTTTTTTAAGAATTGTCGTATTCATCATTCTGGTAACGATTTTTGTTGTACTTGGTTTAATTACAGGCTTCAGGATAAAATTTTATTCAGAGATATTCTCAATAATAATATTTTCCTGTGCGTATTACCTGACACCATCACTAAGGGTAGATACAACAAACCTTGTATCACCTGTCAATCTGATGCTTCTGATATTTTTTACACGCCTGGTTATCTGCCCTTTAACAATCATGCTGTTTGGTTATCAGCCCTGGGTATTACCTGAAATGCCTGATTCAGAACTTATTTTTAAATCTTCAGTGATTTCCGACATCGCATTTCTTTCTTTCGTAACTGGCTGGGATCTTTTAAATGAGCCCGGGAGCAGTGCAACCGATGCAAAACATTCAAAGTTCAGGTTCAGGAACAACGGGATCATCGCTGTCGGTCTCCTGATTACACTGCTGATATTCATTTTTTTTTACTATGGTTCCTTGAGCTACTATTTTAGTACCCTGTTCTATGAAGACTATTTCGGAGTGCAGCAAGAAAAGGGAAAATTGTGGATTTACTCAAATATTCTTTTTAAATATGTAATTCCTTTCTTAGGCATTATCCTTGGTATTTACACTCTTGAGAAAATCAATGTCGGTTTATGGGGAAAAGCTTTCATAGCATTTCTTTTTGTCCTTTTGATTGTGTTCCTTGCACTGGGCCCTTCGAGAAACAATATGGTATTCCCTGTGCTTGCTTTCCTCGCAGCAATAATACCCAGGTATTTCAGGATCCGTTTCAGGGATTTCATGCTTGCATGTATAGTGTTCATTGTACTTGCTTTTCTATTTCAAAACCTTCGCAAAAGAAGCAATGAAGCTATTTTGAGCGAGTTGAACACAGGCGATAAGTTCGTGGAATTCATCCAGGTATATTTCGTTGCTCCGCATATAATGACTCCGATGTTTAGGATTGACGAAAAATTTAATGATGTGCCTTTTACGATCCATTCCTCATTTCTTGAAACTATACCCGTTCTCGGAACCCCATTCCGTGAAAAAAGCGGATCTTTTTTCTATAATGCTGGTTATGACAGGGAAGTAGGAAGAGACCAGGTTTTCCCTACATACGGAGAGCTGGTATTGAATCTTGGGTACCTCGGGATGATATTTGTATTTATGCTTACTGGCTACTTCTACAGAAAAATCGATATTTTCTTTCATAGGAAAACCCCCGGAGACCCTCTGTTCAGAGCAATAATCTTTTATTTTACGCTGCTCTATAATTCTCTTATATTTCTAAGTTATTCGGTATTCGGACAATTTATATTCTACAACTCAGTTTTTATTTTTGTTGTGATGCTTCTAAGAGACAGACCTGTGCATGAGAACGGTATTTAGTATTTCATGGATCAGAAAACTATTGACTGAAAACAATCGTTTCTATAATGCATTATTTATCAGCACAATATCAGCTATTCTTTCACAGGGACTTAATTTTCTGACCTTGGTTTTTATTACCAGGAAAGTGGGAGAAAGCAGTATGGGGCATTTTTCAGTGATCCAGAGTGTGGTAATACTGCTTACAAGCTTCGGTTTGCTCGGACAGAATATTTCTTCAATAGCACTGACCTCACGATTCCGTACAAGATTTCCTAACAATGCAGGTCTTCTAATTGGGAATACCTATATGCTGTCAGCTGCAGTTCTTACAGTTGTCGGATTGACAGCTGCTCTTACTTCTGATTATTTTTTCCCGGAGATATACCTGGATGCTTCTGCCAGATCCCTTAGTATGGCTGTTGTTATTGTGTGGACTTTTTCTATGACGTTCGATATGTTACAGGTTGGGATTCTGATTGGTTTTGAAGCGTATAAAGACCTCTTGAAGACAGATGCACTTAAGGGAATAATATCAATTTCACTTATTTTACCTCTTGCAGTACGATTTGGAGTGCCGGGAATTCTCACAGGGTATATTATATCAAGTATTATGGGTGTCTTTACAAATCAGTATTTTATAAGGAAAAATCTGAAACGATATGATATCCGGATCCGTTTTAAATATTCATCCCTGATAATCAGGAGAATTTTGAATCTGGGATTACCTGTTTTTACTGCTTCACTATTCATTAGTCTCGCTACCTGGCTTACAAATAAACTGATCTTTAATGAAATAAACGGAGCTGCTGCTTTGGGTGTAGTTTTTGTCTGCAGGCAGATCATGACGATGATTCAATTTTTCCCAGTGCAGATTTCAAGGGTACTGTTACCTATTATTGCCGGTGAGAAAAACCATGCTGCTAAGCGTTCTGTAAGTAAGATCAGCCTGGCAACGGTTATATCAATATGTTTTGTTCTTGCACTGGCAGGTCTGATCTTTGAAAAATTAATACTGCAGTTATATAATCTGGATCCGGTAACATCAGCAATACCATACAGGATAATCCTGATCACCGTAATTTTTTCTGCTCTCAACATGATCCTAGGTCAGTTTGTTATTGTGGGGAAAAACCCATGGGTAAGAACATATGCCGACATGGCAATTGCAGTTATAATGGTTGTGATCACTTTGATTATGAGAGATACTCATGTTTATACGGCTCTTCCGTATGCTATGCTGCTGTCATTTATAATAAGTGACTTAATTATTTTATTTTATCTTAAGGGGAGAGAATTAATGATAAACGACTTTTTCAGAAATAACTTAAAAACAGTATGAAAACTGTTAAAAAAAATACAGGGACATATTTTAGAAAAGTCGCCATTCTATATATATGTACTGGAAAGTATCAGATATTCTGGGAAACCTTTTATAGTAGTTCAAAAGAATTTCTCCTCACTAAGCATCATAAACACTACTTTGTTTTCACCGACAGCAACTCCATTACAGCAAACGGGAACATAACAGTAATATACAAAAAACATGAAGGATTCCCTATCGATTCACTTCTTCGTTTCAGGATGTTTAACTCAATAAGCGACAGGCTTAAAGATTATGATTATGTCTTCTTTTTCAATTCAAATCTGAATTTTGTTGCGCCTGTGAATGAGGAGATTTTTCCTGATGATTACATTTCAGGTTTGACGGGTGTTTTGCATCCGGGATATTTCAATAAAAATTATTTCTGGTTCCCGTATGAAAGAAACCCTGCTTCAAAAGCTATGATTGCTCACAAATACAGCAGGTACAGGTATTATATGGGTATCTTTTTTGGAGGAAGGACAGAAGCATTCAATGAATTGTCGGAAAAATGCGACGGATGGATAAGGGATGATCTGAAACAGGGTATAATTGCTGTCTATCACGATGAATCGCATCTCAACCGTTATTTTATCGGCAGAGAAATCCTGGAAATGGATCCTTCGTATGGATATCCTGAAGGCTGGAAGCTGCCTTTTACTCCACGAATAATCATTCTCAACAAAGTAATACATGGAGGTCCTGAATTTGACAAAATGGCTGGAATATCAATGATGAAAAAGGTGATAAACAAGTTCATGTTTATTATAAAAACTTTAAAATGGTATTATAAATAATAGCTATGATAGCTGTAAGGTTCTGGGGTGGGCTTGGAAATCAATTCTTTCAGTATTCCTTTGGCAGGGCTCTTGCCTTGAAAACCGGAGAAGACCTCTGTTTTTACATGCTTGAAAAGGAAAAGAAGCCCGGAAATATGTCAATAACTAATTTTGATGCGGATATCTCATTTCTGCAACCGGAAGCCATAAAAAAAATTTACCGCTGTTATGGGAATAACCTGATGGTGCGCGCAGAAAGAAAGCTTACTTCTCTTTTTCAGTTCATCCATCCGGGAATAATGATTGAAAAGGGATCCGGCTATACGGAATTTGAAGTTCCATACCCTCTGTGTTTCGACGGATACTGGCAATCATACCGCTACTTCATTCAAATTGCAAATCTGCTTAAAAAAGAACTGACTTTGAAACAATCAGTGAACTTGCCGGCAGATTTGATGAATGAAATAAGTAATTGTCAGTCAGTGGGTATTCATGTAAGGAGGGGAGACTATCTGTCTGAAAAGGGCAAATCAGTGTATAACAGATGTGAGGACCAATATTACATAAACGCTGTAAACAGATTACAGGAAGTGATCAGGGATCCGGTCTTCTTTGTATTTTCGGACGATATTGAATGGGTAAAACGAAATTTTATTTTTATGCCTGCTTCGACAAGATTTATAATTCACAATATGTCTCCATCGGATTGTATTGATAATTTCCTTCTGCGGCAATGCAGGCATTTCATTATTGCCAACAGCACATTCAGCTGGTGGGCAGCCTTTCTGGGTGACTATTGTAAAAAAATTGTAATTGCACCGGGGAAATGGTATCTGAATAAAACAGGATTCGAAATCAGTGATCTAATACCTGCCTCATGGATAATGATGTGATCGTCAGTATTGGGATACCGGTTTATAATGCCGGAAAATATCTGAACTATGCCATAGATTCTGTTCTGGCACAGACATTTGGTAAATTCGAGCTTATAATCACATCGGATGGCTCATCGGACGAATCTGCCGAAATAGCCCTGAGATATAATGACCCGAGGATCAAACTGATTATTGATGATACAAACAGAGGAATACCTTACAGGCTCAATCAACAGGTCAGCTTAGCCAGGGGGCGCTATTTTGCAAGAATGGATGCAGATGATATAATGTTTCCCGAGAGGATTGCGAAACAGGTGAACTACCTTACTGAACACCCTGATGCAGATGTTGTCGGTACTGAAGCTGTTGTTATCGACGAAAAAAATAAGGTGATAGGGTACAGGCATAGTAATCCGGACTTTACTTCTAAAACAATATTGAAGGAAATTTTATTTATTCATCCGACAGTCTGCGGAAAGACAGAATGGTTCGTATCCCATCCCTATACCGATGGACTTTCGGGAGTAGAGGATTATTATCTCTGGAACACAACAGTAAAGGAATCGAGGTTCCATATTATGTCATTTCCATTGATGTTTTACCGCGATCCTCCTTCTGTATCTGTAGGAACTTATCTTAATCGCCAGAGAGTTTTGAGAAAAATATATAAAATTCTTTATACCAGTAATCAAATAACGAATAGTCAGTTCAGAAGACTTAGTGTAACCTGTCGCCTGAAGAGTATTATATACTTCATTATGAGTAAATTGAGTTTTTCAGGTTCTCTGATAGCCAGAAGAAATACGAGACTTGACCAAAATCAGCTGGATAATTATCAGGCTTTACTGCAAAAGATCATTTCTGACCGGAGATAAGATGAAAAGATGGCTTCAATACTACATGTTGTAAACACATATTTTGCAGTTCCCTATTTCATTGGTGGACAATTTCTTTATTTCAGGGAAAAAGGTCACGAACTGCATCTTATTTGTCCTGACTCGGAATTTCTTGAAAAGTACAGCCGCGACATGCAGTTTAAATATGAAACTTTAGAAATAACCAGAACCTATACTCTTCTGAAGGATATTAAAGCTCTTATTACAATATACCGATATATAAAAAGGAACAGGATAGGAATAGTGGTGGGTCATACACCAAAGGGAGCACTGCTTGCAATGATTGCCGGGTGGCTCAGAAGAACTCCGGTAAGAATATACTTCAGGCATGGACTTGTTTATGAAACCAGGCGTGGTATTGCACGGGAAATACTGATATTAGCTGAAAGGGTTTCAGCATATTTTTCCACGTTGATAATTTGTGTCAGCCCGTCAGTAGCAAGGGTAAGTCTGAGAGACAGGTTAAATCCTGCCGGGAAGCAAACTATCCTCGGCCGCGGTACCTGCGGTGGTATTGATACGCGCAAAGTTTTTAACCCTGCAGTTATCAGACATGATGATCTGATGGTTCTAAGAGAACAATATAAAATCAGAACCTGCGATGTTGTTATCGGATTCTGCGGCAGGATTGTTCCTGATAAGGGAATTAAGGAACTTGTTGATTCACTTGATATACTCAGGTCGCGTAATCCCGGTAATAGATTTATAATTATGCTAGTCGGCTTTCTGGAAAACAGGGACAGGTTACCACAGTCGACACTGGAAAAGATAAATTCTGACAGGGACATTATCCTTACAGGCTATGTAAGAGAAAATATTAATTACTTTTATTCGATGATGAATATCTATGTGCTTCCATCATACAGGGAAGGCTTTGGCATAAGTGTTATCGAGGCAAGTGCTATGGAAATTCCAGTTTTGACCACAAGGGCAACAGGATGTATAGATGCCATAATTGAAAATGTTACAGGAAGATATATACTCATTAATCCTCAGTCAATTGCGGAAGGTATTGAATATTTTATAATAGATCCGGAAAGGGCAAGATTGGCAGGAAAGGCGGGAAGAGAATTCGTCAGACATAATTTTGACAACCTTTTACTCTGGAAGGAACTCGAGAAATATTACCGTTGAAGTGTCATCAGCCTGTTAAACAAATAACAATGGAGGCAATCAGGAATAAAGTAAGGATTTATGCATCAGAGGCTGGTTTCTGGTGTCTGTGCATCACTCTTTTCCTGCTCTCATTTCCCCGTTCTTGGTCTCTGTATTCCCTTGGATTAATGCTATTTGCCGGACTGATGATGTGGCTAAACGATTTTCGGAACATTTCACGCAGATTTCTTAGGTGGTATTACCTGTTGTTGCCTCCGATACTTTATTTCATAATCCATTTTACAAGTGTATTATACCAGAAGTCTGATATTTCAATTCTTGAAGGCAGATTAATGTTTCTGCTTGTTCCGCTTTTGGGTTTTCCGGTCTTTTTAAGCAGCAAAGTACGCGTTAAAAAGTCTTATGCTTTAACAGCATTTATAGCCGGACTTATAGTAATTTCATTATACCAGCTTGGCAGAATACTTTTAATTATCTCTGATGAATATCCTGGTAATGTCAGTTTTTTTACGTGGCTGAATCAGCACGATCCTTCTTTTTTCTCGCTTGGTTTTTCAATCTTTGAACATCCAACATACTTCGCTCTTAAGCTTAACTGGGCAATAATTTTTCTTGCATTTTTCCGAAGTATTACTGCATTCAGTAAAATACATGCAGCACTTATTATAATTCTGTTCTCTGCAGCCCTTGTTTTCGCAGCGTCTAAAGCTGGTCTGGCGATTCTTGTAATCATTCTCATGATAACATGGTTTCTGACGTTAAGGAGAGGCATCAGCAAACAGGTTTTTCCTGCCGGGCTCATAATTATAATGATATGTTTGACAGTATTTTTATCATTACGGATTAACAGAATCAATGTGTACTTTACTGAAATAAAAAACAGTCTTCTTATCGAAAATCCTGATCTCAGGAATATAGATCAACGGACCCGCGAATGGTACTCAGCCTTTCAGATAATAAGAGAAGAGCCACTAACCGGAACCGGATTTGCAAAAGCAGAGGAAAGACTAGTACAGGAATACCTGAAAAACGGTTTCAATGATGAAGCGTCCCTGAAGCTGAATGCCCACAATCAGTTTCTTGAAGCGCAGATGACATTCGGAATTGCAGGTTCTGCCTCTCTGCTTTTAATGCTTCTGGCACCGCTGATATTCAGAAAAAAGATCATGTACCCCCGGCTGGCAACAGCTTTTATACTGATTATGTCGTTTTTCCTTTTTTTCGAATCAATGTTCAACCGCCAGTGGGGCATAATGTTCTTCCTGCTTTTCTATTTTATCCTTGCGATACCCAAACAGACCCCGGAAGAAAATATTAAGCCTGAATAAGCGTTTAATTATTGTTCTAAAATAAAGTACATCAGATTTACTAATTTTTTTAGATGCCTGAAAAATATCTTAAATTTGATTTATGTTCTATTCCGGATTGATATTCGTTGATTTTCCCTCATGGTTAATTTTGATAACAGGATTCGTTATTTCATTCATGATAACTTTTTTCGGTATTCCATCAGTATCTAAAATAGCAAGAATAAAGAACCTTTACGATATTCCCGGTATGCGGGCATCTCATATTGAACCTATTCCGCGACTTGGCGGAACTATGATCTTTGCCGGTATTATAATATCGTCAGTGCTTTTTACAGGCCTTGAAAAATCAGTTGAACTGAAATATATAATTGCCGGATTACTCGTGCTGTTTTTTATAGGACTAAAAGATGACATAATTTCCCTTGTATACTTCAAAAAAGCTGCCGGACAGATCCTGGCTTGTATAATACTTGTAATTTTCGGAGGCATCAGGATCAACCTGAACTGTGAATTCTTAGGATCTCAGGAAACATGTAACCTCATAAGTGTTATTGCTTCAATCATGTTGGCAATGACACTTATCAACAGCCTGAACTTCATTGATGGTATTGACGGCCTTGCTGCAGGCATTGGCATTATTGCCTCTTTATCTTTCGGGATCTGGTTTATTTTTATCAACCAGATCTCTTATGCTGTAATCTGTTTTTCTCTGACAGGATCTCTTATAGCATTCTTCTGGTATAACGTCTTCAGCATTAGATATAAGATTTTTCTGGGTGATACGGGATCGATGGTTATCGGATTTCTTCTTGCAGTTTTTCTGATAAGGTCTCTGGAACTTGACTCTGTAAATTCAACAAAAAGTATCTCAGATATTGCACCATCTCTTGCCCTGTCGATTCTTATTGTTCCGGTCTTTGATATTTTCAGGATTGTCTTCGTCAGGATCATACATGGCAGATCCCCGTTCATAGGCGACCATAACCACATTCATCACCAGGTTCTTCTTTTATCCGGATCCCACCTGAAAGCTACATTTGTTATCGTCTTTGTAAATTTTGTGCTGATACTGGCTGTACTTTTTCTGCGATCCCTTGGTAACACAATACTGATCCTCTTTCTGCTTTTAATGTGTGTTACCCTGTCTCTTCTTCTGGCCCTTTCAATAAAGAACAACAAGCACTCTGCTTAAAGTCAGGTCAGCCAGACGATGTTCCCAGGCAGATTCCCCTTAATACTTTCTATATGCTTCTGCCAGTCTTGCCCTGTTTCTGATCAGTATGATGAGTATAATTGAAATAACAAAGAACAGGGGAATAAGGTATTTTCCATAATAAAGAGTTCCATTCTTCGGTTTTATCGGTGGAGTGAAATCGCTCAAAAGAGTTATAAGTTCCGGATAGATAGTCCTTATACGCTCAAGTTCCTGCCTCCGTGTTATGAGCTGATTTATGTCCTCGTGCAATAATTGTGTCTGAAAGTCCTGCAGAAAAATCATCTGTCCCCCTTCTTTCGGAATCAGACGTCTTGATTCCTCAAAGTATTTCACTTTCTGCAAACTGTCAAGCTGCTCAACTTCATAGTCAATGCGTGCCAGCAGTGCATCAGCCTGTTTCAGCCTTAATTCATTCTGTTCACTGAAGAACTGGTTCTTACCGATATATGAAAAGATCCCCTCCCTGATTTTGGAAAGGTTCTGGGGAACACTTGTTTTTACCCTTATAAGGAACCTGTCACTCATCCTTATATTTACTGTATCAAGAACATTATATTTTCCCCGAAAATCGACATAATCAGGTATTTCGTCAGATCCGAGGTCAATAAACCAGAATGCCTGAATATCTTTTATATTTTTAACCTCTTCCTGTGGAACCGACAAGGATGAAGCCAGCTCAGCATAGTTCTTTTCCACACAGAAGGTATGGAGCTTGTTTATATAACTGATTATGTCAGCGTTAGAAATTGTATTGCTTCTTAATATTATATCTGATGAGTAGAATTTTTCAGCAGAAAGCTTTATGAGATATGAAGCAGCTACTCCAATGAAAAGACCTATCCCAAGCCAGATCATATTCCTTATCAGGAAGAAAAATGTGTATAAGAACCCATCCCATAATGCTTTAAAACCCTTTACGACTGATCTGCCAAGGCGTGAAAAAATATCTATAAGATCTATCTCGTCACCACTGGTTCTGTTTTCTGATCCAATTTCCTTTGACATACTGATTATCAAATAAAAAAAAGTAAAACAAATTTAGGAAAAATAATTAACGCTGCTATTATTATCAGATTGTTTGGAGCACAATCTTTGCAAGTTCCTTAATGAGGGGTTTGTAATCATTTACAAATTCCCCGCTAACCCTGTTGGCAATGACAGCACATATTGTCAGGGCTTTGTGTCCTAAAAGGGCTGATAAGCTGTATATTGCTGAACTCTCCATTTCATAATTGCATATCCTGCGGCCTCTGAATTCAAATTCAGATAACTTTTTATTGATCTCACTGTCGAAAGTCTCAAGGCGTAATTGTCTTCCCTGGGGTGCATAGAAACCGGGAGCAGAAATAGTGATACCATTAATAAACCTTTCAGACCGGAATTTCTCAAGAAGCATCATATTTGCATTTACTGCATATGGATATGAAAGAGTATCCGGCCATTCAAGGTATTCTGCAAGGACATCTGAGAGGAGAGTATCCAGTATCCAGTCATAACCGGAATAAAAATGAAGAAGTCCGTCGAAACCTATGGCCGTTTCTGTCAGAACAAATGATCCGGCTGGTATATCACTTCTTAAACCGCCGGATGTGCCAAGTCTGACGAGAGTAAGGGAGATAGGATCCTCTTTTATCTTACCTGTATTAAGGTCAATGTTTACAAGTGCATCAAGCTCATTTACAAGGATATCAATATTGTCAGTTCCGATGCCCGATGAAATGACAGTTATTTCATTCTGATCGTATGACCCTGTTACTGTCCTGAACTCACGATTCTCTTTTCTGACCCTTATATTATTCAGCATCGATGAGATCATATCAACACGACCGGGATCTCCTACAATAATTATTTTGTCTGAGATATCCCCGGGAAGCAAATGCAGATGAAATACACTTCCGTCACTGTTTGTTATTAGCTCAGTTTTTTTCTCCATCAGGATTGATTGAAGAACAAAAGTAATGATTTTCTGCTTTATAAGCTAAGAGGTCATGAAGGCATTTTAAAGCCCGGTGTACTGTAGACGCAAACTAATTATAGTATTCCATTATCCTGCCGGAGATAAGCAACAGAGATATCTCGGCCAGTTTTGCCTGATACTGGACCGAGAGGAGACTTTCCCTGGCATCAAGCAGACTCTTCTGTACCTCTCTCAGTTCTATTCCTGAAAGCGCACCCAGTCTGTATCTCTCCATCGCAATCTCCTGGTTTTCAGAAGCAGTCTGCAGATTCTGCATCTCAAGCTTTATAAGGCGGAGATAATTTGAGTATGCACTGTATATAGTAAGCAGGTCGGCCCTGACTCCAAGCTCAATCTCACGGTATCTTAGCTCTTTTGACTCAACTTCTATTGAAGAATTGCGAATCTGCCTCCGCTGATTGAAACCGTCAAAGATATTCATTCCAACTGTTGCCCCATAATTCATTCCGTTTGTAATCTGGTTCTTCGAAGTGCCTGATGAATATGTATTGAAATTGTAACTGTACCCGGATGAAACGTTCAGATAAGGATAGGAGCGGGATTTGATAATTTTGTAATCGTATTCTGAGATTGTCTTGTTTTTTAATGCAAGCTGAAGGCTTGTGTTATTTGCCAATGTTTCTTCAATAAGCTTTTCGTATATCAGATCAGGATTAAGGTCAATTGCCGTGTCCCTTGACGTGAAAAAAAGACTGAGGTCTTCTATTGCCATCAATTCGTTCAGCCTTATCTGAGCAGCTCTTACAACTTCGTTTTGTCTGGAAAGTCTTGAACTGTCAGAGTTGACGTATACTCTCGATTGAAGTACCTGCAGCTTGGAACTTGATCCCAGGAGATACCTGTCTTCATCAATCCTGAGACGCTCTTTGGATAGCGCCACAGCATAACTGAGATTACTATACAGCTGAACCTGTTCAATGTAATTATAATAGCCCGAAATTATATCCGCAAGTAGATTTTCAACAGATAGTTGCGTATTCAGTTCACCAATCTGCTTCAGCTCATTAAGTTTTTTATAGGTTGTCCTGACGCTGAACCCGTTGAATATTGTCATTCCCATTGATAATGACCCTGCTGATGTTGTATTATAATCATTGTCAGAAATGCTCTGACCTCCGTCAGTAAGGTTTCTGGTTATATCATTAAGGGAACCGCTGTGTCGTCCGCTGACATCAAGAGAGGGAAGGAACCCGGCATTTCCTATAGTAAAATTATTATTCGCAATTGATTCACTGTTCCTGGTGATCAGAAGTGAGAAATTCCTCTCGAGCCCGGTTCTGATGCATTCTTTCAGATCGTAAACAGGTTGCGATTGGATAGATATTAATGTGCTAAATATCAATATATTAATCAGTAGTAACCTTATTTTCATCAACTGTAATTTTTGTTTCACTGGAGATATATGTATATATGGCTGGAACTACAAATAGTGTCAGGAGAGTTGAAAAGATCATTCCTCCGACTACCGCAATACCCATCGCAACACGGCTTTGTGCACCTTCTCCGAAGCCCAGTGCCAGCGGAGATATACCCAGTATGGTAGCCATGCTTGTCATAAGGATTGGTCTGAAACGGGATGCCGCGGAAAACTTGATTGCCTCCAGTTTGGACATTCCCGCAGCTTTTCTCTGGTTAGCAAATTCCACAAGCAGTATCCCGTTCTTGGATACCAGTCCGATGAGCATTATGAGTCCGATCTGGCTGAAGATATTCATCGTAATATCGAAATACCACATAAAAAAGAGAGCACCTGTAAGAGCCAGGGGAACAGTCATCATAACTATCAGTGGATCCTTGAAGCTCTCAAACTGTGCTGCAAGGACCAGAAATATCAGTACCAGCGCAAGAGAAAAAGCAAACATGAGGCTTGACGAGCTTTCCATGAAATCCTTTGAGTCACCTGCAAGGGCTGTCCGGAACGAATCATCAAGAACTTCATCGGCAATTCTGTCCATCTCATCAAGGCCTTCACTGATTGTTTTTCCCTTGACAAGGCCTGCTGAAATCGTTGCAGCCACAAATCTGTTGTACCTGTATAGCTGAGGGGGAGCAGTCTCTTCACTCAATGTTACAAGATTATCAAACTGGATCATGTCACCCCTGCTGTTCCTGACATATAATGATTTCAGGTCAAGAGGTTTGCTTCTGTCCTCACGGGCCAGTTCACCAAGGATCTGATATTGTTTACCGTTCATGAAGAAATAACCGAAACGTTGTCCGCTGAGTGCTAACTGAAGGGTCTGGCCTATATTCTGTGTCGAGACACCCATTGTAATTGCTTTTTCCCTGTTTAAATGGATCCTTAGTTCCGGTTTTGTGAATTTTAGATTAACATCAGCCTGTTGGAGAACATCACTTTCCATGACTTTTGCCATAAAAACCGGAAGGATTTCCCTTAATTTTTCGATTGATGTTGCCTGGAGGACATATTGTACAGGCATTCCGACGCGTCGTCCTCCGAAAGTCGACTGCTGTACGACAAAAGCTCTGGCTTTTGTTTTTGATCTTACGTCAACGGACAACTGATCTGCTATCTGTTGCTGTGTTCGTCTTCTTTCGTCAGGTTTGCTAAGAACGATTCTCATGTTTGCTGAAGTTCCGCCCCTTACCATTGTTGTGTACCTAATCCTCTCAGGAACTGTTTCCTCAATCAGTAATTCAAGTTCATCAGCATATGCAAGCATGTATTCATATACAGAACCCTCCGCTGCTGTCATATTAACAGTGATCTGCGACCTGTCTTCCAGTGGAGCCATCTCAGCTGGTATTACTTTCCAGAGCAGTCCGATCAAAACGACTGCAGCTATAAGTATTATAAAAGCATAATTCCTGTGCTTAAGAAATGATTCGAGGCCCTTCCTGTAAAATTCATTCAGGTTATTAAAGAAACGATCTGTTTTTCTGTAAAACCAGCTGTGCCTTTTTTCATGCCGAAGCAACTTTGATGACACCATTGGTGTTAAAGTGAGAGCCAGAAACGCAGAAATAGTTACAGTTCCTGCCATCACAATCCCGAATTCCCGGAAAAGGCGCCCGGTAATACCCTGCAGGAAAACGATCGGGAAGAATACTGACACAAGTGTTATCGTAGTTGAAATGATCGCAAAGAATATTTCCTGGGATCCTTCAAGTCCTGCCTGTTTTGGAGGCTTGCCTGATTCAACCTTTACATATATGTTTTCCATTACAACTATAGCATCATCGACGACTATACCAATTGCCAGAACTATAGCGAGAAGTGTCAGGACGTTTATTGAAAAGCCGGCAAGGTACATTATGAAAAAAGATCCGATAAGTGAAACAGGAATTACAAGGATAGGTATCAGTGTAGCTCTCCAGCTCCGGAGGAAGAAATAGATAATTACAACAACAAGGGCGAATGCAATATATATTGTATGCTGAACCTCTTTTATTGACGATCGTATATATTCAGTGTTATCATAATTAACGCTCACTCTTACATCATCAGGGAGATCTTTTCTTATATACTCCAGCCTCCTGTAGATCTCATCAACAATCTCGATGTGATTTGATCCTGGCTGCGGGACTACAGCAAGCTGCACCATTGGCACACCATCATTTTTAAGTATGCTCCTTATATTTTCCGAACCCAGTTCAGCTCTTCCAACATCCTTAAACCTTACAATCTGACTGCCATTTTGTTTTATTATCAGATCATTAAACTCCTGGGGCGTTGTCATTAGTCCCAATGTCCGTATTGTAAGCTGGGTCGTGGTACCTTCAATATTTCCTGAAGGAAGTTCAACATTTTCTCTTGAGATCGCACTTCGGACATCCATTGGAGTGAGGCCATATCCAGCTAATTTAGCCGGATCCATCCAGAGACGCATTGAATATCTTTTTTCCCCAAAGATGTTTATTGCACTTACTCCTGATACTGTCTGAAGCTGCTCTTTCAAAGTCAGGTCTGCTATTTCAGATAGCTCCAGCAATGATCTTTTCTGACTCTCCACAGTCAGGAACAATATGGGATTTGCATCAGCATCCGCCTTTGTTACAGTGGGCGGATCACAATCCTGAGGAAGACGTCTCTGTGCCTGGGATACTTTATCCCTTACATCATTTGCTGCTGTCTCAAGATCAACAGATAGTTCGAATTCAACGGTGATCCTGCTGCTTCCCTGGCTGCTTACACTTGTTAAGGTTCTTACTCCTGGGATGCCGTTTATCGATTGCTCAAGAGGTTCGGTTATCTGGGTCTCGATAACATCGGAATTAGCCCCCGGGTAGGATACATTAACCGATATTATAGCAGGATCAACGCTTGGGAACTCACGAATGCCCAGAAAAGTAAATCCAACAATACCGAAGAGTATTATGACTATCGCGAATACCGATGCAAGAACGGGTCGGTTTATACTTAATGATGACAGACTCATTGCTGATTAATTAACTGCTAAATTTTTGAATAGGGTATCAAGCTTCACAGACAGATCCTGCCTTAACTGAAGGATACCGGTAGTAAGGACCGTGTCCCCGTAATTCAGTCCGTCGACAATCTGAACCAATGATTCTGTTCTGAGGCCTGTCTTTACTCTTATGCCTGAAGCTTTGCCCTTTTTGTAAACAAATACCATTTCCCCTTCCATTTCAGGTATTATAGCTTCAGCAGGGACTGCAATTGCATTATCTATACGCGACAGCAACAGGGTGACAGTTACAAAACGGCCTGGTTTTAGTTCTTCGGTCTTGTTCGGATGAAGAGCCCTGATAACAATGCTTCTTGTTGCTTCTTCGATCTGAGGATCAACAGCATATACCTGTGCTTCATAAGTCTTATTGGTGCCATCAACAGAAAAAGTAAGCGGATACCCTATCTGAACCTGGTTTACGTATTTTTCAGGGATTGAGAATTCGATCTTGATCGGACTTATCTTCACAAGCCTGGCTATTTTTGTAGAAGGATTAGTATAACTCCCTTCGCTTACATTCCTTAATCCTATTATCCCGTCAAAGGGAGCACGCAATTCTGTTTCCGATATACGGGCTTTCACAAGATTTATGTCTGCCTGGTTCGTCTGAAGCTCTGTAACTATCTGGTCGTAACTTTCCTGGCTTATGGCATCCTTGTTGAGTAAGCTCCTTTGCCTGAATTCTTTTTCTTCGGCAAGCTTCCTCTGGGCATTAAGCTTTTCAAGCTGAGCCTGCAATGGTTTGTCGTTTATCTTAGCCAGAAGATCACCTTTTTTTACCCTGGTGCCTTCTGTGAAATTTATCCCGACAATTTTGCCGGATGTTTCAAACGCCAGTTCTACATCTTCATCCGGTCTCAGGGTACCTGTGCTTTTATACAAATCACTTAATTCCTGTGGTTGTATCATAAATCCGCTAACAAGGAGTGCTTCCCTGACGGGTCCCCGCATCGGTCCCCTTCCTGGTCCCTGACCAGTCCTGCTTTCAGCTGACGAACCTGCTGCAAATAGCGGTTTGAGTTTTGGAAATGCTATTATAAAAGCAATTACAGCTATAATCAATATTGTAATTGCTATCCTGATTCTTTTCTTATTCATAAGGCTTGAATGACTAAATGTTTTCAATTCCGGTAAGACATTTTCTGTCTGATTTGGTTCAATGATATACCAGCCGGAATTTAGAATGCCCAAAGGTAGAAAATTAGAAAGTTATAGTCTGTCAAGGTTTTTTAAAATATGTTAAATATTCATAAAATAGTATTAATATCTTTCACTCAGGATTAATTACTGATAAGCATAAATATCCTAAAACAGATTATTTTTGCACAAATCAATAAAAAAAAGATTATGATCCAGCGTATTCAATCGGTTTATCTTTTAATAAGCGCATTACTTTCAGCAGTATTACTTAGCGGAACAATTTTGTCATTCAACGATAGTTCGGATACAATCTATTCGATACGGCTTACAGATTTACAGAAGATTGATTCCTCTGGCACACTTGAAAATGCCGGGACCATATTTGCACCGGCGGTCATTTTAGTAATGATCTTCATTGTCTCTGTAATAACAATCTTTTTATTCAGGAACAGAAAAATTCAGTTGAAGTTTGCAGCAGGCCTGATTTGCATTACAATATTACTGATTCTGGCTTTGGTCTGGTACGCGTACTATGTATCGTCTGAATACAATGCAGGAATAAATTACAGGATAACCCTTATACTTCCACTGCTGATGCTGATATTTTCTTATCTCGCATACAGAGGTATAAGAAAAGATGAGAAACTTGTAAGATCTTATGAAAGGCTCAGATAGACAGAGGGTATCAGCTGCTAAAATATCTGAAGATTTTCCTGGTTTGTTATTTTTTCACAATAGTAGCACTTCAGAGTCACATTCTTTTTAGATACAACCCTGAACCTTGTTTTAACAGCTTCAGAGTTTGTTATGCATTTCGGATTCATGCATTTTGCGATACCGGTAATAAAGTCAGGTACTTCTACTACTTTCTTTTCAACGACTTCGTAATCTTTGATTATGTTAAGTTTAGCATCAGGTGCTACAAGAGCGATCCTGTTTATATCAGCATCTTCAAAAAACTTACCTGCGATCTTTATGATAGCTTTCTTTCCCAGCTTTTTACTTTCAAGGTTTGTCCCGAAAGTGATTTGATTATCGAATCTGTCGAGTCCAAGGATCTGAATGACCTTAAAAAGGTTTTTTGCAGGAATATGATCAATTACTGTTCCGTTCTCGATCGCACTCACACTTAGTTGTTTCGGTTCCTTCATAGTTCAGATGATTTATTTGATCCCTAATAATTTGCAGAGTATTGCCTGCCTTGTAAAAACACCATTAAGCGCTTGTTCAAAATAGTATGCTTTCGGGTTGGAATCAACATCAGGATTTATTTCATTGACCCTCGGAAGGGGATGAAGAATCCGCATTGTGGACTTTGTATTTATAAGCATCGAATTTCTTAGTACATATACATTTTTGACCTTCTCATATTCTATCGGATCTGAAAATCTTTCCTTCTGGACCCTTGTCATGTATATAATATCAGCCCTTGAAATAATATCTGTAAAATCTGAGTGTTCATAGTATTTCAGGCCAAGGTTTTCAAGGTATAACTTGAACTCATCAGGCAACTTTAATTCTTCAGGAGCTATGAAGTTAAAGGTGGTGTTCCACCTCGACATTGCCATCATAAGTGAATGAACTGTCCTTCCATATTTTAGGTCACCCACCATAAAAATATTCAGGTTATCAAGCGTTCCCTGGGTCTTCCTTATAGAGTACAGGTCAAGCATAGTCTGTGTAGGATGCTGATTTGCGCCATCACCTGCATTTATTACCGGAACAGAAGCTATTTCACTGGCATATCTGGCGCTTCCCTCAACGGGGTGTCTCATCACTATCAGATCACTGTAGCTGCTGACCATTTTGATTGTATCATGAAGGGTCTCACCTTTTGAAACACTTGATGTGCTTGAATCTGCAAAACCAACAATTTTGCCTCCTAACCTGTTGATAGCACTTTCGAAACTCAGTCGTGTACGGGTTGATGGTTCAAAGAACAGTGTAGCGATCACTTTGCCTTCAAGCAGGTTTTGCACAGGCTTTTTTTCAAACTCTTCTGCCAGGTCAAGAGTCTCCAGGATATCCTCGGTTGTGAAATCGTCAATTGATACTAAGCTCCTGTCTTTCATTGAATTACCGGATTAATGAGCTGAATTTTGTATATTATCAAAATTACTTAAGAATTGTTATTCGGGGCTTGTGTGTTGATAATTAATTAACAACTTTTAGGAAAGATGACAGATCACCCTGAAGATTTTGCTGTGTACCCGATCAGTTTCAGGATAATTGTTTTACTGAAAGATTCTCAATCCTTGAGAGGTGGGATAAGACAGATTCTTTCAAAGATAACCTTATCTGGATAAGCATTCTGCACTCGTTATCAAAATTATGCTCTGCCTGCTCAATATTGTATTCCTTCAGTATCTTCATCACAATACTGAGTGACTTATAAGGGAAGATCAACTCGAAATTCTCAGTTATAACGCTGTCTGTTATTTCTGCATTTAACAGGGCAGATCTGGCTGCTGCTTTATATGCATTGGTCAATCCGCTTGCGCCAAGTAATTTGCCGCCGAAGTACCTTGAAACTACAACAAGAACGTTTGTCAGACCAAAAGATCTGATCTGTCCAAGTATTGGTCTTCCGGCTGTTCCCGACGGTTCACCGTCATCATTGACCCTCCATATCCCTGAATCGGCGCCTATGACATAGCTGTATGAATGATGTCTTGCATCATGATATTTTCTTTTGGTCTCTTCCAGGATAGATTTAACCTCCGCCTCATTCCCAGCAGGCCAGGCAACAGCAATGAATTTGCTGCCTTTTTCTTTGTACAATCCTTCGGAAGGGGATTTTATTGTTTTATATGTATCAGGTTTATCCATTACGAATAGTCAGGGCCGGAATTTATTTTTATGAGTATCAGAAATCATGCCCAAGAAGAAATTGATTTTCTTCGTCTACCCCGGCCCCAAGGGGAGCGAAGAAAATCAATTTACTCCCCTTGGGGTTGGGGTAATTAAATTGATTTTCGAGCGATTTTAGAAATTTTGTCAATGATTCCTGTTCCTTAAAAAATACTTTGATCATTAATGCAATATTACTAAATCCGGCGTTCGGCTTAGAATATCAGACAAAAAAAACTAAATTTGCTGATTAACGATTATGTGATGAGTGTACTACTTGATGAAAAGGATCTGCAGAAGCTGATAGTTATAGGTGACAGGATCCTTATAAAACCAAAAACTCCTCAATCAAAAACAAAAAGCGGTTTGTATCTGCCTCCTGGTGTCAATGAAAATGAGAAAGTCCAGATCGGTTATGTTCTGAAAGTCGGACCAGGCTATCCGATACCCTCTGTGAGCGATACTGATGAACCATGGAAGAACCGGACAGAAGAACCAAAATATGTTCCTCTCCAGCCAAAGGAGGGAGATCAGGCTGTTTATCTTCAGAGTAATGCAATTGAGATAGAGTTCAACAAGGAGAAGTATATTGTTGTCCCTCAATCAGCTATACTACTGCTTTTACGTGATGATGGATTATTCGAATGAACATATTATCAAATGGAAAATTCAATTCTTAAGGGGAAAAAGATTCTGATCGTTGAAGATGATCTTCCAAGCAGGCTCTACCTGAATAAAATACTCGAAAGGACAGGAGCAGTATTAATTAACGCCGGAGATGGAAGCGAAGCTGTAGGAATTGCAGAAAGAAATCCTGATATTGCATTGATCCTTATGGATATACAATTACCGATTCTTAATGGATATGCTGCGGCAACAAAAATAAAAAAATCAGAGCATAAGGGTAAAATAATTGCACAGACTGCTTACAGCCTTGCTGATGATCTTGAAAAAATAAGATCCTCTGATTTTGATGATTACATTATAAAGCCTATTTATCCTGACCAGCTTGTTGAAAAACTCTCGGCAATAGTAGCTAAAGCTAACCTGACGATCTGAAGCATATAGAAGATTTCTTTCATTCAGGGTAAAATGACATCTGGCGAAATTCAGTCAGAAATAATTCAATTTCGGAAAGCCATCTCTCTTTTTCATCCTTTAGAGAAAGCCGTTCCCGGAGTGTCTGCCTCATTAACGAATCACCTGATAATATGTCGAATGGCATCAGCCTGCTCTCGTACTCATAAGGTGGCGGGTTGAATTGAAGGGCAGAAGGGGCTGAAGTTTCAATTATAGCATCAAACAGTTCCAGTGCGACCCCGACAGGGTGGTACTTTGCAGGATCAGTAACATGTATCTGTAACCCGTTGCAATATTCATCCTTGTATTTATTGAATGCGGGAATGAAATTATGAATCCGGAATACACATCCTTCTAATTTCCTTCTGTCGAGCTTAGCCTTAAGCTTGTAAGGGTCAATATATGGAGCGCCTGTAAGTTCAAATGGGATAGTTGTGCCTCTTCCCTCTGAAAGGTTTAAGGCTTCTGCAAGTACTGTGCCCGGATAAACAAGCGCAGTCTGAAGCGAGGGCATATTGGGTGAAGGGAGGACCCATGGCAAACCTGTTTCAGAATAAAGTGAGGAACGGTGCCATCCTTTCATCAATATCACATTCAGTTCACAACCGGGAAGATATTTCTCCCTGATCCATAAAGCCATTTCCCCGATCGTCATTCTGTGGCACAAAGGTATCGATGCCCCTCCGACAAATGTAAAATACTCCTCCTTCAGTACCGGACCATCAGCAGGCAGCCTGCCGATGGGATTCGGCCTGTCAAGAATCCATACCGGGATATTAAGTTCGGAACAGGCTTCCATACATAGTTTGACTGTCCATATGTAGGTGTAAAGACGTGCTCCAACATCCTGCAGATCAATAAGCAGTGCATCAGTTTCACCAAGCATTTCAGGTGTCGGTTTCCGGTGCTGCCCGTACAGGCTGTATACAGGAATCCCGAACTTTGGATGTATCGTCCCTTCCCATTCAATCATGTTATCCTGAGTCTGACCAAAGATGCCATGCTGCGGACCAAAAATTGCTGAGAGCCTGATATCTTTCATTTCAGACAGGATATCGGTAATGTGAGTAAAATCCCTTGCAATGCTTGGTGCATGACAAAGAACACTTATCCTTTTGCCTTTTAAGCTGTAGGGAAAATCCCCGGCCAATATTTCAAGACCTGTAGTTACCATATTTGTGAAGCAATATACAAATATATCAGCTATGATCAGGATTCATTTTATGATAAGAATATAGGCAAAAATGGATAATCTTTCCTAAGTTTATGTCATCAAAATTAATTACTATGGCCGGACGCGTAAGATTAATCACAATACTTTCATTTATCCTTTGGTTATCTGTTGCATGCAGTAATAATACACTGACAAGCGTCAGCATCATCCAGACAACTGATCTGCATGGTACTATTCTGCCCTTTGATTATATAGAAAGCAGAAAGATAGATGTGTCACTGGCACAAGCGGCTTCTTATATTAAAAAACTACGGAAGGAGAAGGATGTAGTTATCCTGCTTGATGGTGGTGATATACTTCAGGGGCAACCGATAGTTTATTATCATAATTTCATAGATACTGTTTCTCCTCATATTGTGTCTGAAGCATTGAACTGGCTTGAATATGACGCTCAGACAGCCGGAAATCATGATATTGAAGCCGGACACCCGGTATATGATAAGATAATCAGGGAATATGATTTTCCTCTTCTCGGGGCAAACGCGGTCAATATCAAAAATGGCAAACCCTACTTCACCCCATATGTGATACTTAAAAGGAAAAACCTGAAGATAGCCGTACTGGGACTAATTACACCCGCTGTTCCAAACTGGTTACCTGTTGAACTGTATTCCGGTATGGAATTCAGGGATATGGTTGAAACGGCTGAAAAATGGATGCCTGAAATACTCAGACATAAACCGGATCTTGTAATAGGGCTTTTCCATGCAGGATGGAGTACTGATAATGAGAATTATAAGCAAAACATCCCACTTACAGAAGATGGTTCTGCGGCAGTTGCATATAATGTCCCGGGATTTGATATTATACTGACAGGGCATGATCACAGGTCTGCCGTTGATAAATTCGTTAACAGGAAAGGAGATACAATTCTTATACTTAATGCCGGAAGCAGGGCGGAAAAGATAGCCCGTGCTGATATTACCTTATCCGGGTCGTCAGGAAGAGGTAAACAGAGCAAAGTTGTCTCGGGTGAGCTGATAGGGGTAAAAGACCTTAAACCGGATCCTGATTTTATTGCCAGATTTAAATTAAATGATGAAGTTATAAGGGATTATACAGGTAAGATAATAGGTGAATCAGAAGTGGCAGTATCGACCCGGGATGCATATTTCGGATCTTCAGCATTTGTCGATATGCTGCATGCAGAACAGCTTAAGATAACCGGTGCTGATATATCATTTGCAGCACCTCTTTCTTTTGATGTAAAAATTGATAAAGGTCCCATAAGAGTCAGTGATATGTTCAAGCTTTACAGATATGAGAACCTGCTCTATAAAATTACAATGAGCGGGGAAGAAATAAAGAAATACCTGGAGTTTTCTTACGATGGATGGCTTAACACTATGAAAAGACCTGAAGATTACCTCCTGAAATACCGGACTGGTAAAGATGGCAAGCCGGTTATAATTAACGGCGAGACCTGGCTGAGGAACCCTTCATACGATTTTGACTCGGCTGCCGGGATTGAATACTCGGTCGACGCAACAAGACCTGATGGAGAACGTATAAAAATAATTTCTTTAAGCGATGGCAGACCTTTTGAAATGGATAATAGTTACACTGTTGCGATTAATTCCTACAGGGGAAACGGCGGAGGGGGACATCTTACAGAAGGCGCAGGTATTAAAAAGGAAGAGCTTAGCTCCCGCCTTCTTTTTTCTACTGACCGTGATCTGAGATATTTTATCATGAGATCAATAGAAGAACAGAAAATTATCAATCCGAAACCACTGAACAACTGGAGAATTAATCCGGAGGAATGGACTGAAAGAGCTGCTGCCCGTGAGCGAAAACTGCTCTTTGGCGAGTAATACTAACATTATTATGCTGGTAATCAAAAGTATACAATATTTTGTGCAGAGATTCGTTAATTTAATGATAGCTTGTATAAAAAGCAGGGAGTGAATTGAATATGTGTGAGGAAACAAAAGCTGATAAACTGCCGCTTGTTGAAGAGTTTTATTCCATTCAGGGAGAGGGATTCAATTCAGGGCTTGCCGCCTGGTTCATACGTCTTGGAGGTTGCGATATCGGTTGCAGCTGGTGTGATTCTCCTTTTACATGGAACCCGCTTTTATATCCTGAAGTTGAAACTGATACTATTGTTGCAAATGCAGTCAGGTCCGGCACGGATTCTGTTGTTGTAACAGGCGGAGAACCACTTATGTGGAATCTCGACTATCTGTGCACTCAACTTAACAAGAAAAACATAAAAACTTTTATTGAGACATCAGGAGCATATCCGCTGAGCGGCAGCTGGCACTGGATATGCCTTTCACCGAAAAAGAATATGCCTCCTGCTGAAAACATCTGCAGGGTTGCTGATGAGCTTAAAGTTATAATTCAGACTAATGATGATTTTTCATGGGCCGAAAAATGCAGCAAACTTGTAGGTGAGCAATGTCGTCTTTACCTTCAGCCTGAGTGGAGCAGATTTGAGACAATTATTCCTTCAATAGTTGAATATGTAAAACGAAATTCGAAATGGAGGCTCTCACTGCAGATACATAAATATATGCATATACCATGATATGAAATACACTTTACTCATATTATTTCTGTCTTGCTCAGTAGTATTTGGGGTGGATGGTCTTGCGCAGGGATTCCACACTTCTTCCAACAAGGCCTTGAAGGTTTATAACGACGGGGTCGCTTCATATGAGTATCTTGATCTTAAGAAAGCTGAAGTATATTTTAAACAGGCTCTCTTATACGATAAAAAATTCTATGAGGCTTACATAATGCTCGGAGAGTTATATGCAAAGCAAAATAATTTCTCCGGTGCAGTTGAAAATTATACAGCAGCTATAAATATTGATTCCTCTCATTACAGGCCTGCATACTTCCATCTGGCTAATGCTGAAATGATGGTTGGGAAATATCAGGATGCACTTGCTCATTATAAGGCATATCTGAGGAGCAAAGAGACTCTGGAAAAAAACAGGGCAACAGCATTGAAGAACATACTGAACTGCGAATTCGCCATTGAAGCGATGAAAAAGCCGGTGTCCTTCAACCCGGAAAGCGTCGGTAACGGTGTGAACACGCCTGACGATGAATATTGGCCATCAATAACAGCTGACGGACAGACACTCATGTTCACAAGGCAGGAACAGCTTGGGCGTAGTCGTTATTCCCTGCCGATAAAAGCCTTTCAGGAAGATTTTTATCTGAGTTTCTTCTCAGGTAATGAATGGCAGTCTGCAACAAATGCAGGGGAACCGCTTAACACTCAGCAGAACGAGGGTGCACAAACCCTTTCGTCGAGCGGAAATTATATGTATTTTACAGCTTGTGACCGTCCGGGAGGCCTTGGCAGCTGTGACATCTATTTTTCAGCTTTAAGGAATGGCAGATGGACTATGCCATTTAACCTTGGCTCTCCTGTAAACACAACTGCATGGGAATCAACGCCATCAATAAGTGCTGATGGAAGAATGCTTCTCTTTTCAAGTAACAGGCCCGGCGGCTATGGCGGCAAGGATCTGTGGTATTCGGTACTTGATGAAAAGGGTGTTTGTTCGGTTCCTGTCAACCTGGGAGAATCAATAAATACCTCCGGCGATGAAATGTCTCCTTTTATACATTTTGACGGGAAGACACTTTATTTCGCTTCCGATGGCCGGCCTGGTATGGGGGGATTTGATATTTACATGAGCAGGATGAAAAGTGACACAACATGGAGTGATCCGCAAAATCTTGGATATCCAATCAATGATGCAAGCGACGATATGGGACTTGTCATAGAAGCAAACGGACAGAAAGCATATTTCTCATCAAGGAGGGACAACAATAACGGTAAGGATATATTTTTCTTTAAGCTAGATGAATCAGTGAGGCCTGATGCTGTATCCTATCTTAAAGGCACTGTTGCTGACAGGGAAACTGGAAGGTATCTTGTTGCAGAATATGAACTGATAAACCTCTCGACAAATAATGTAACAATGAGGAGCAATACTGATGAAAAGGGAAATTTTCTTGTATGCCTGCCATCGGGGTTCAACTATGGTGTCAATATATCGAAACCCGGATATCTTTTTTACTCTGATAATTTCATGCTGGAAGGAGAACATAGTGTTATGGAACCCCTTGTAAAGAAAATTTATCTTAATCCGATAAAAGTGGGGGAGAAGATGCTGCTCTCAAATGTATTCTATGAAATCGATTCATGGGAGCTGAAGAAGGAATCAGTAGCTGAACTTGATAACCTTGTGGAACTTCTTAACCTGAACAGGGATTTTATTGTCGAAATAGGAGGATATACTGATTCGACAGGGACTGATTTGCATAACCTCGTCCTTTCTGAAAAAAGGGCTCTTTCTGTTGTCAATTATCTTGTTGCCAATAAAATATCCTCCGGGCGTCTCAGATATAGAGGATATGGTAATACTTCACCCATCGGAGACAATGTGACATCCGAGGGAAGAAGGAAAAACAGAAGAACCGAGGTTAAGATTGTCGACAGGATAAAATAAAATGGCCGCATATTGGCAATACGGCCATTTTGGACTCATGCTGCAAAAAAATCAGACATTGCTGCAACTAAGTTGCTTATCAGATCGCAATCATGGAATTTACATATTTATTTAATTTTATATCTGAACTTTCAGGGACCTTCACCGGGACAGAGAAATAGATACCGGAACTTGTAAGTCCGTTACATTCAATCCAGATAGATCCGTTCAGTATATGAATCAGTTTCCTTGCCAGTGTAAGATTGATAGCTGAGACTGTGTCATTATATTTGTTAAGCGATTCATTAAGATCCTCAGTGTTCAGAAATTCCTTGTATTTGAAGTATCCCTGTCCTGAGTCAAGTACATAAAAGGTCACCTGATTATCCCTGAAATAGTAACCAATTTTAATATAGCCCGATTTCGTATTGTTTAAAGCATTCTGAAACAGGTTACGAATAACCCTGAAAACCCTGTCAGAATCGATAAAAATGTCGATCGGTTCACAAAAACTTGTTTCTGATACAAGAACAACCTCTTTGTGAGCCTCTTTCCGTAAAACTTCCCTGAATTCGGAAAGAAGCTCATCAAGAAATTTGTTGAGTTTGCAGATCTTGTAATCAGCTTTAGTGTTCCCTGTAGTATCAATAAGTGCTGAATCGAAGAAATTATCAAACAGACCGATCAACTGCTCGCAGGATGTCAGTATCTGATTGCTGAAATCCTCACGCTCCGATTCACTGCACTCCCCTCTGTTCATGAGAAAGGAGAATGCAACTATTGCATTCATATGGGTCCTGACCTCATGAGACATACCTGCTAAAACTGTCGGGCAATTGATCATGTTATTATTTATAGGTGTGTGATCACTTTTCCTGTGATCGCTCTCATTCTGAACTGTACTATGTAACGTAAGATTGTCCATTATTCAAAAATGGAATTTCTTATTATTTCATTTTTCTTAATACTTTCTTTGCCTTATCCCTGTAAAGACTGGTTGAATTACTTATCAGAGAAAGCTGATCAATAGCTTTTGTTTCTTCATCAGTCTTAATGTAACACCATGCCAGATACCAATGGGCATCTTCGATGTAAAAATTATTGTTATTCTTTATTACTTCAGAGAAGGATTCTTCAGCTACCGGATAGTTAAACTGTTCGAAATTGGATACCCCGTACAGCATTCTTGATTCCATGTTACCCGGATCATTTTCAAGGACTTTGCTGAAGTACAGGGCCGCATTTGTATAATCACTTACATTGTAATAGTCGACAGCTGTCAGAAAATCCAGATCAGATGCTTCACTGATACCTGCAGATCGCGAAGGAGTGCCGGTCTCAATGGCATACGCTTCATAATAGCGATTGTAAATCTCATCGCTTCTAAGGTTCTTGCCTTTTATTAATGCAATACTTCCGAGGAGAATGAATCCGGCAATTGCAGCCGCATATTTGAATGACTGATTCCTCCTGTTTTTGCCTGGTAAAGTTGACGCTCTCTTCTTCTCGATCTCAACGAGTTTCCCCCGCAATTGAAGCACATTCTTATTTCTCAGAATGTCGTCTGTCTTTTTCCTCAAAGCCACTTCTTCCTGTAGCTTCTTGCTGCCGTTAAGTTCCTTAAGGAACCAGCCTTTTTCGGCATCATTCATCTCACCGGTATTGTACCTTTCAATGAAAAATGAATAGTCAATTGTTTTCATATTCAATATTTTATATTTTCAATATTTTCCAAATTTCAGTAATCTTATTATGTAACTGTATATTAAGCATATACTTACAGTCTTACTATTTAATTGTACGCATGTTTTCATCCAGGCCTTGTTATAGCCTGTTATTTCGGAAAACTGCAAAAACGAACTGATTTTTTATTTCAACGGACCTGTCTGCAACGACAGTATCCGGTCCTTCATGTCAGATCTTTATTGGCGGGATGCATGGTTTTACAACCGGTTCACCTCCACCACGAACATGAATCATCTCTTCATTTGAAAGTGCAAACTCAACAAATGCTTTTTTTGTTTCTTCGAAATTCAGGGTTTTCGTTTTCATAATTTTAAATTTACGTATTGATACTAATTCAGGGAAATTTCTTTTCGTTTCAATACTACATGTCTTTTAACCCTGATTTGTGACACAAAAAATTAAAAAAAAATTAAAAAATAAAAATTCTATCAGAAAATCAGGCACTTATGAGATATATAATTTTTTATAAGAGCAAAACCTTGAAAATCCTGTTTAATTTTAAGAAATTTCGCATATATATAACTTAAAAATTTGAACGATGTCACTAAGGATCCTTATTTTCACAATACTCGCATGGACCTTATCTGACCAGCTATGTGCTTCATTATCTGGCGGAAATGACTGGCATTTGTCTTCCGGAGAAAAAATCTCTTTTGCAGCATCACTGACTGGGGGATTGCAGGACAAGGAAAGCGGATCATTTCCGGCAGATGTTATAGGCTCGAGGATCGTGAACCTTAGTTCAGACAATAATATTGAAGGGCTGCTTTCGCTTGCTGCTTCACTGCAAAAGTCAATAACTGAAGAAAAGCCTGATTCTGCAACATTGTCCGAATATTATTATTATGCAGGAGTTTGTTACCTGCTTTCAGGACGGTACCCTGAAGCTATTGAAAACCTTAGCAGTTCGGTTTCTCTGAAGAATGCACTCCGGCATGTTGATGATCATTACCTGAAAGGTATTTACAATATTGGGGTGTCGTATAATTTTCTTGGCGATTACATACAGGTCTGTAATTATATGCTCGATTACATTAATGAGGCCTCAGAAATTTACGGACCTGATAACCCTGAAATTGCTGAAGCCTATATTACCCTCATCGGAGCCGCAGTTGAATGCAGGGATTTTGAGAACTTCTCAGAATATTCAACCCAGATTCTTGGTATCCTTAGAAATAACAGAGAAGCTGTAACAGGAAATAACCTTATCCGCCTTTATATAAATATTGGCGTAGGCTATGTAATGATGGCTGATTACTCAAAGGCGAGGATCTACCTGGAGCAGTCTGAATCGTTGATAGAGAACAGCCGAATCAAACCTGACAGGGATTATATGAATCTGATAAACAGCCTGGCAGTGACTTATAGCTATCTGGGTATGAAAGCCAAAGAAGAAGAATACTATAATAAGGGGTTCCGGCTTGCTCTCACTGAAAAATCATTCCTCGGGCTGAATCTGATAAACAACTATGCCATTTCTCTTGGCAGTTCAGGAAATATAGTAAAAGGGGCAGACCTGCTTGAACAGATTGTTAAAAGAGCTGAAACAATTTACGGCAAAGAATCACGATATTTCATCGAAGTTCTGGCGAACTATGCAGATTATCTTCTCCTCTTTCAAAAAAATATAAAGAGATCTCTTGAATTGTACAAACAGTGTGAAAACTTCCTTATTGATAATCCCAAGGAAGTTAGTCTCAGGGATCCTGTCCTTCAGGGTTATTCACAGGCTCTGTTCAGCTCAAACGAACCGCTGGAAGCACTGGAGAAGCTTCAGCAGCTCCTGTTTCCGGGAAAACAGACCGGCGTAAGGGATTATTACATGAATCCATCCCCTGATACAATATCAGCAAACAGGAACATTTTAAACACTCTTCGTCTGAAATATGATATCCTGTGGGATATCTACAAAAGATCAAATGATGAGAAAGTCCTTGAGGCAGCGGCTAACACCTCAGAATTGATAATTTATGTTATAGACAGGATAAGAATAAGTATAAGCGAGGAAGAAAGCAGAATAGTTCTGGGAGCAAGGTACAGGAATTCCTATCTGATGGCAATCAGGGATTTTGAACTATGTTACCGTAATACAGGCAACCACATGTATCTTGAAAAGGCTTTCGAATTTATTGAAAGGAGCAAGGTTGCAGGACTGCTCACTGCTACACGGGAACTGAATGCAATACAGCTTAATATTCCTGCTTTCCTTGCTGATCAGGAAAAATCGCTGCAGAGAGAGATAGGTTTTTATAACGCCAGGATAGTTACAGAATATGAAAAAAGTGAACCGGATAATGCTCTGATCTCCCAATGGAATGAAAAATTACTCAGGTCAGTAAATGAGAGGGATTCACTTGTAATGACATTCAGGCAGGATTTTCCCGGTTATTATAATATGAAATACGACACCAAAACCCCCGGGTTGAAAGAAATTCCTTCTCTTATCGGGCGGGATTATAATTACCTTAACTACATAGTATCCGATTCACTGCTTTATATTTTTATCGTAAACCGCAGGCATCAGGAATTGCTGTCACTGGAGTCAGGAGCTTCTTTCAAGGAAAAGCTCATAAAGTTCCAGAATCTCCTTTCATCACCGGTAAGGTCATCAAACGCCAGAACTGATTTTGAGGAATATATCGAAACAGGTTTCGATCTTTACAAATTGCTGATAGATCCTGTCAGGAAATATCTCATATCGGATAAGCTTCTTATTTCGCCTGATAATATTCTCTCTTACCTGCCTTTCGAAACACTTGTGACAGATAAATATGAGGGTGATGAGATCCTCTACAGGAAACTAAAATACCTGATGAATGATTATAATATATCCTATGCATACTCTGCAACCTTTCTCCAGGAGGTTGTGAACAGAAATTACAGCAGGAAACATGAACTTGTTGCTTTTGCCCCGGTGTATACAAGGGCTATCCATCTTGATTCATTGATGCAGGTAAGACAGAGCAGGTTCAGGATCCTTTATGATCTGCCTTATGCAAGGCAGGAAGCGCAGTATGTATCCGGTCTTGCAGGAGGAGAATTATATCTGAATAAAGATGCCAGGGAATCTGTTTTTAAAAGTGTTGCAGGGAAGTATGATATCATCCATCTTGCAATGCATACTTTTCTTAACGATGTCAATCCGATGAATTCAGCAATGATTTTCATGCAGGATCAGGATGACAAGCAGGAGGATGGATTACTGTATACTTATGAAGTTTACGGCTTACCCCTGAAAGCCAGAATGGTTGTCTTAAGCTCCTGTAATACAGGTAGTGGTAAACTATCAGAGGGTGAAGGGATACTGAGCCTGGCAAGAGGGTTCCTGTATTCCGGCAGTCAGTCTGTTGTGATGTCTATGTGGGAGATTGACGACAAATCAGGTACGGATATAATTAAATCATTTTATGATAATCTGAAGAAAGGAAAATCAAAAAGTTCCGCGCTAAAACATGCAAGATCTGCCTATCTCAAAAATGCAAGCCAGTTGAAATCGCATCCGTATTTCTGGTCAAGCATGGTAGTTTATGGTGAAAATTCTTCCTTATTCTTCTCTGCAGGCAAGCTTATTCTTTGGCTATCGGTCCTCTTTATCGCATCAGCAAGCTTCGCTTATTTCTGGTATCGCAGGAATTCCTGATATTCAGGATCTTTATATACAATCTCCATAAGAGCCTCTTTTGAAAGATATTTTTTGCGCCGTGCATAACCTTCATTTTTAAGCTTCATTTTAACTGCTATCTCATCATATGAATGACCTTCGTAATACATATTAAGAACTTCCTGAGAGTCGGGTTTAAGCTTCAGAAATGCACGGTTCACTATCCTTTCAAACATCCGGTCATTATCTTCTTCAATATCAGCTTCTTCCAACAGGTCGAGTTCCAGTTCCACTGTCTTTTTCTTCTTCCTGAGCTGAGTGTTCCATATATTCCTTGCAATTCCAAAGAAATAACCCTTCAGATCGGAAGTAAGATTCAGGTCACCCTCAGTAATCTGATTATACAGAATAATAATAGTGTCCTGGAAAACATCAGATACATCTTCACTTGTACCGTTGTTTTTGAGAATATGCTTGCTGACTGTCTGATAATAATTATTATACAACCAGTTCAGGGTAGTGTCATCCTGGTTTTTAATTCCCTCAATAAGACTATTATCTGATATCTTCTTAAACAACCCTGTGTTGAAATAAAATCAATTTCCAAAGATAGTATTTCCCTGAAGCAAAAATACTTGATATCACAACAGCTTTCTGTTTATAAGAAAAAAGGTACTGTTTTCAAATGAAAAATATGAATATCTTTACAATAAATAAACTATTCCGCATTTTAAATGTCGTTCCCCTTCATAAAGCAACCTGATGCTATGGACTGCGGGCCAGTGTGCCTTAAGATGATAGCAGGGTATTATAAGAAGGTGTTTTCACTTGAGACAATAAGGAAAAAATGCTATATAACAAAAGAAGGTGTCTCATTCCTTGGTCTGTCTGAAGCTGCAGACAGTCTGGGATTCAGAACACTGGGAGTGAAGATCCCGTTCGAAGTCCTTGAGGAAAATGTTCCCCTGCCCTGTATAGTACACTGGCGTCAGCGTCATTTTATTGTCGTCTACAAAATCTCAAAAGATAAGATATGGGCAGCTGATCCGGCTGTGGGGCTTGTTAAATTCAATCGCGTAGAATTTACAAGAAACTGGGCGTCAACATTATCTGAAGGAAAACCCGCAGGTCTTGTACTTATAATCGAACCAACACCTGCACTTTTTGAGAAAGAGAATGAGCCTGAAAATTCACAGGGATTTGCTTTTCTGCTGAAATATTTCCGTATCTACAGGAAATACTTCTTCCAGCTTTTGCTCGGACTGCTGATTGGAAGTATAATTCAACTAATTATACCTTTCCTTACTCAGTCAATTATCGACATCGGAATCAACAACAGTGATATCAATTTCATTTATCTCATCCTTATTGCCCAGCTGGCACTTATTATAGGACGCTTGTCGGTTGAATTCATAAGGGGTTGGCTATTGCTTCATATAGGCACACGCGTCAATGTTGCAGTGATCTCGGGTTTTCTTCAGAAACTCATGTCGCTTCCGGTTGCCTTCTTCGATACAAAGCTTACAGGAGATATTCTCCAACGGATTGATGACAACAACCGGATCGAGGAGTTCCTTACATCTGCATCCCTCAGCATCCTTTTTTCGTTCTTTAACCTGATAATATTCGGTATTGTTCTGGCAATATACAGCGTTAAGATCCTGGCTATCTTTATAATTGGTTCACTTCTGTACCTGCTCTGGGTATCCCTCTTCATGAAATCAAGGGCAAGACTCGATCATCAACGCTTTAAAAAAATGTCAGAAGCCAGCAGCCAGCTCATTACAATAGTGAATGGTATGCAGGAGATAAAGCTGACGCAGAGTGAATTAAGCAAGCGTTGGGAATGGGAGAATCTGCAGGCATCTCTTTTCAGATTGAAAACAAAAGGATTGGGGATTATTCAATATCAGACTGCCGGCGCTACTTTCATAAGTGAAGTGACAAATATTTTGATAACTATTGTTGCAGCTACAGCTGTAATAAAAGGCAGTATTACCCTTGGAATGATGCTGGCAGTCCAGTTCATCATCGGTCAGCTGAATGCACCGGTTAGTCAGATAATTGGCTTTTTCAGGCTGTCTCAGGATGCGAAAATGAGCCTTGACAGGTTGTCGGAGGTTCATTTTATGGACGATGAAGAAGCAGATCCTGAGATGAAAATCAGGAAACTGCCTGAGCGGAAGGATATTTACATAAATAATGTATCCTACCAGTATGAGGGACCTCATTCTCCCTATGCACTTAAAGACATTGACATTGTTATTGAAGAAAAGAAAACAACGGCTATTGTCGGAGTCAGTGGCAGTGGTAAAACGACACTCCTGAAACTGCTTCTAGGATTCTATCAGCCTGTAAGCGGTGAGATACTCATCGGTGATACAAGGCTTTCAGGAATCAGCCTGAAAACATGGCGTGAAAAAACAGGAGCTGTCATGCAGGATGGGTTCCTCTTTCCAGATACTATCGCCTTTAACATAGCTCCGGGGAAAGACGAAATTGACGATGAAAGACTTGTCACAGCAGTTGAAATTGCCAATATCAGAGGCTTTATAGAATCATTGCCGCTTGGTTATAATACACGTATCGGAATAAACGGGCATGGATTAAGTGAAGGACAAAAACAACGGCTCCTGATCTCCAGGATAATCTATAAAAATCCTGATATCATAATCTTTGATGAAGCTACAAATTCGCTGGATGCAAACAATGAAAAAGTGATTGTTGAAAACCTTTCATCATATTTCAGTGGCCGAACAGTAATTATCGTTGCACACAGATTAAGCACAGTAAAAAATGCTGATAAGATAGTTGTCATGGACGGAGGCCGGATAGTTGAAACAGGTACACATGCATCACTTGTTGAAAATAAGGGAGCCTATTTCAATCTTGTAAGGAATCAGCTTGAACTGGGTAATTAAAGAGTAGCATGAAAGAAAAGGCACCTGAAATATTATACTCTGACCCTGTAAGGGAGATAATCTCAAATCCTCCGGCAAGGATCATAAGATGGGGGACTGTTGTTATTGCCCTTGTGTTCCTGCTGTTGATAATACTGGCATGGATAATCCGTTATCCCGATATAGTGCCGGCATCTGTCGAGATAACCACTCAGAATCCTCCCGTTACACTGGTGACAAAAATAACAGGCCGTATTAATAAATTATATGTATCAGACCGTGAAAAAGTTGCTCGGGGCCACTTGCTTGCAGTAATGGAGACAACTGCTTCAATTCCTGAAGTGGAAACGCTGAAGCTTATAGCTGATACAGTGCGGGAACCGGGAAAACTAAATGCTCTTACCCTTCCGGCTTTTTCGAAGCTCGGCGAACTTCAAATCTATTATGCCTCATTTGTAAAAGCCCTTCAGGATTATGATACATATAACAGGAATGACTTTTATGGAAGCAAGATGATCTCAATCACTGAAGAAATTGAAGCCCTTCAGGATTATATAAGCAGGATGAAGGTGAAGGAGAAACTGATCAGCGATAACCTTAAGATAGAAGATAAACGGTTTAAAAGGGATTCTGCATTGTATGTTGATAAGGTCCTGTCTGAAAGTGAGTATGAGAATTCAAGAAAAATATATAACAACAGCAAGCTTGAGCTTCAGCAGGTGAGACTCGACGAATCAAGGAATGTACTTGCACTTGCTGAAAAAAACCAGCTACTCCAGGATTACAGGATTAAAAGGGAGGAAGAAAGACAGAACCTCAGTTCAGTGCTAAATGAGACTTTCCTTAACCTGAATGCTCAGATAAATATCTGGCGGAATAATTACCTTCTTATTTCACCTGTTGAAGGAACAGTCACTTTTACGAAATTCTGGAGTGAGAATCAGTCAGTGATGAAGGATGAACAGGTGCTTAGTATAGTGCCTTTTGAAACTGGTGATATAGTAGGACGGATAAACCTTAAAATGCAGAGATCGGGAAAAGTATTGACTGGTCAGAAAGTAAACATAAAACTGAGCGGATACCCGTATCTCGAGTACGGAATGGTGCGTGGAATTGTGAAAAATAAATCGCTTGTTCCGTCAGGCGATGCTTATATAATTGAGGTTGATCTTCCATCCGGTCTGACAACACTTTATGGCAGAAATCTTGACTTTACCCAAAACATGAAGGGTAATGCCGAGATAATTACAGATGAGGATCTTCGCTTACTGCAGAGGATAATTAACCCTTTCCGTTACCTGGCTTCAAAAAACAGAAACTTATAATTCATTTCTTTGTATAGGGTTCGTAGTCATCATCCTTTGTGTGGGATGAGAATGATGAACCTGTATTCCTGCCTGCAGCTGACCCTGTCTTATTTTGCCTGTCTCTTGCATATTTCCGGTACAAAAGCACGCCTGAAAGTGAAAAGGCCAGTATCGTAAAAATTAATTCAGATTTATCCATACAAATTTATTTTATGTCAGAATTTTTAATTATTTCCTTCAAAGATATTAAGATTATCAATTTCTGCAGCAAATCAAATTTTAATTCATATTTTGATTATAATATTGAATAGCAGTAATTTGTGTTGATATTTACCAATATTTACAATGGAGTATTATTCAAATAAACTTTGAGCATATTTAAATTATCAATATTTTCGTACAATCAAAAATTCGTAATCTGACATAAATATGTTGGTTATAATACGAGAGCTGAAATTAGAAAGGATTGATTATGATAAAGAAAAATCCGGATGACTCTGTTCTTGATGAACAATCCGAAGCTAAAGTAAATGCTTCCGGAACTGAGGATGCCACACATGCAGAAATGCAGCACGAAAATTCTACCGCCGGAAATGACGGGGAGGATGAAGAAAAGAAAGAAACAACAGGTGACATAGTGGAAAGCTTCCCTGACAAAGAGGAAGAAATACCCGAAAAACAACCTGATCCAAAGAACGCAGAAGGGGATGTCGTAATTCCTCAGAAAAGGAAACGAACAGTAAAGGTTGATCCCGTTGAAGCTGAATTTCAGGAAGATTTTGGTCATAAAGATGAAAATCCTGATGAAATGGATCTTCCACCTGTAGATTATTCAGGATATTCAAAGACCGATCTTGTCGATACGCTTGCTCTTTTAATCGAAAACAGACCTCCTTCAGAGATAAGGGGAGACGTTGACAGGATTAAGGTACTCTTTTATAAGAGACTCAAAACAGAAGCTGAAGAACGTAAGACCAAATTCCTTGAGGATGGGGGAAAGATAGAGGAATACAGGATATGGGTCGATCCGCTGGAGGCAAAAGTAAAACATCTTCTTGAAAAATTCAGGGAGAAAAAATCCGATTATAACAAAGTTCAGGAAGCCGAAAAATACGAGAACCTGAAAAAGAAATATGACATTATCGATAAGATTAAAGAACTTGTCAACCGCGAAGAGTCAATAAATAAAACATTTCACGAATTCAGGTCTCTCCAGAATGAGTGGCATTCAACAGGAGTAGTTCCCCAGAATGCTCTGAAAGATCTGTGGGAAAACTATCATCATCACGTTGAAATATTTTACGATTATATCAAGATCAATAAGGAACTGAGAGATCTTGACCTGAAGAAGAATCTGGAAGCCAAGGTCAAACTATGCGAGAAAGCCGAGGAGCTTCTTCTTGAACCAAATCCGGTAAATGCATTCAGGTTTTTGCAGGACTACCATAACCAGTGGCGTGAGATAGGACCGGTTCCGCCTGAATCTAAAAATGAAGTCTGGGAAAGATTTAAAGAGGCTACCTCCCAGATCAATAAGAGACATCATGAGTATTTCGAAAAACAGAAAGACGATCAGAGAAAAAATCTTGAAGCTAAAATAACCTTATGTGAAGAAGTTGAAGCGATAAATCTGCTCGAGATCAGGAACTTTAAGGACTTTGATGAAAAGGCAGATAAGGTAGTTGCCCTGCAGAAGATGTGGAGAACAATAGGTTTTGCTCCAAAGAAACAGAACAACAGGATATACCAGAGATTCAGAGATGCCTGCGACAGCTTCTTTGAGAAAAAGAGAGCCTTCTATGCCGATAATAAGGAAATGCAGCAGAATAATCTGCAGAGGAAGATAGAACTTTGTATCCAGGCAGAAGCGCTTCAGGAAAGTACCGAATGGAAACCTTCCTCAGATGCACTGATAAAGCTTCAGAAAGAATGGAAGGAAATAGGGCCCATACCAAGAAAACAATCGGAAAAGACCTGGAAAAGATTCAGAAAAGCATGCGATCATTTTTTTAATCGTAAAAGTGAGTTCTTTTCAGAACTGGATAACACTTATGAAGATAATCTTAAAGCAAAGAACGCTATAATCGAGGAGCTTGAGAAATTTGAGCCGGGAACGGATGTGCAGGCTGCTTTTGAAAAACTAAAAGATCTACAGCGCAAATGGACTGAAATAGGTTATGTGCCTTTCAATAAAAAAGATGAAATAACAAACAGGTACAGAAATGCCCTGAATAAAGAATTCGATAAGCTGAAGATCGGAGATTCCGATAAAAGCATTCTTAAATACCGTTCAAAACTCGATAACCTTAAAACTAATCCTAAAGCATCAAGAAAGATCAGGAACGAAAGAGATAAATTCTTTACTAAGATCAAACAACTTGAGAATGACATAGTTCTGTGGGAAAATAATATTGGTTTCTTTACAAAATCGATTAATGCTGATACAATGATAAGAGAGGTCGAGGAGAAGATCGAGAATGCAAAGAAAATGATCAGGACTCTGGAGGAGAAGGTAAAAATGATCGACCAGTCGGGTTTGGATGAATGATCTCACTTTTATAAATTAATTGATAAATTATACTATTTGCTTTGGCAGACGTTAAATTTGTATTTGTGACAGGAGGTGTTACTTCTTCCCTGGGGAAAGGAACACTTGCCGCTTCTATTGCAATGTTATTACAGGCCAGGGGCTATTCAGTCACAATACAGAAGCTGGACCCTTATATAAATGTCGATCCCGGTACTCTTAATCCCTACGAACACGGTGAATGCTACGTAACTATTGACGGTGCGGAGACTGATCTCGACCTCGGTCATTATGAACGCTTCCTTAATGTTCCGACAAGCCAGGCAAATAACGTAACAACCGGACGGATATATCAGACTGTTATAGAAAAAGAACGAAAGGGTGATTATCTTGGAAAAACAGTTCAGGTGATCCCGCACATAACAGATGAGATAAAAAGGCGCATTAAGCTCGTGAGTTCAGGTAATAAGTATGACATTGTCCTGACTGAGATAGGAGGGACCGTTGGTGATATTGAGTCATTACCCTATATTGAAGCTGTTCGTCAGCTAAAATGGGAACTCGACCCCCGGAACTGCATTGTCATTCATCTTACACTTGTCCCATATCTTTCGGCTACAGGTGAGTCTAAAACAAAACCGACCCAACATTCAGTAAAGGAACTTCTTGAAGAAGGTATTCAGCCCGATATTCTTGTGCTGCGAACCGAACGCAGCCTGAGCAAAGATATCAAAAGAAAAGTTGCTCTCTTCTGTAATGTCGAAGAAAATGCTGTAGCAGAATCAGTGGATGTACCAACAATTTACGAAGTGCCATTGAAAATTCTGGACGAAAAACTCGATCAGACAATCCTGAGGAAACTGGGCTTGCCGGTTGAAAATGAACCTCCGCTTACTGAATGGAGGGAATTCCTGCGAAGACTCAAAAATCCCAGTTACAAGATAAAAGTAGGCCTGGTTGGAAAGTATATTGAACTTCCGGATGCTTATAAATCAATATCAGAAGCATTCGTGCATAGTGGTTCACTAAATGAATGTGATGTTGATGTCGAATTCATACATTCGGAAGAGATAACTGAAAAGAACGTTGATGAAAAATTGAAAGGCCTTGATGGAGTAGTTGTGGCACCTGGATTCGGTTCAAGAGGAATCGACGGGAAAATAATAACAGTGAGGTATGTCCGGGAAAATAATTTACCCTTTCTTGGTATCTGCCTCGGCATGCAATGTGCTGTAATCGAATTTGCAAGGAATGTTCTTAAGATGGAAGATGCCCATACGACAGAGGTCAATCGTAAAACTAATTACCCGGTTATTGATCTTATGGAAGAACAAAAAAGCATTATTGATAAGGGTGGTACAATGAGACTGGGTGGTTTCCGTTGTTTACTTGACAAAAACTCCAAGACATATACAGCATATGGAAAATCAGAGATTGTGGAACGGCATCGCCACAGATATGAATTCAATGACAAGTACTTAGAGGAATTTAAAAAGAAAGGGATGGTCCCTGTCGGGATAAATCCTGAATCAAATCTGGTTGAAATAGTAGAGCTTATCGATCATAAATGGTTTGTAGGAGTGCAGTTTCATCCGGAATACAGTAGTACAGTAGTGAATCCTCACCCTCTCTTCGTTCAGTTCATAAGAGCTTGCATAGGGAAATAATCGGAGGATTAATTTGAAATTTTGATAAATCTTAAGCGCGGTAATGGATAGAAATACGATAACAGGTTTGATTCTGATCTTTGTGGTCTTTATTGGTTTCAGTATTTATAATAATAACAGGCTGAACAAAGGCTTTAAAGGTGCTGTAGCTGCAGCAGAAGAGCAGGTTGCAAATGGAAATTTTGAAAGGGCAAGAACTGAATATGTTAATGCTCTCAGGTTTAAACCAAATCAACCCGAGGTCCTGCAAAAGCTTAACGAACTGAATGTTAAGCTTGGAATAACACCTGCAAACCAGATTCAGGATACAGTACAGACAGTCCCGGCTGAAATTAATCCTCCATCAGGGGAAGGACAGGAAGTCCCTGATCCCGGCCAGTTTGGTGCCTTTTCATCTGCCCTTACTGGTGAAGATGACTTAATCACTCTTGAGAATAACCTTCTCGAATTGAAAATAGCTCTCAAGGGCGGACGTGTCTATTCTGCAAGGCTTAAAGAATATGTTACACATGATTCTAAACCGCTTATCCTTTTCTCCGGTGACTCCACAGTTTTTGGCTTCAATTTCTTTACAGCAGATAATAAGGCGATACTGACAAATGATCTTTATTTTAATCCTTTATCTGAAGAGCGATCCATATCAGTTACTGAGGATCCTGGAATAGTTGTCCTAAGATTGAATGCAGACAGCGATAAATACATAGAATATAAGTATACTCTTCTTCCGGATAAATACAATGTACTCTTTGATGTATCATTCCATAACATGGATAAGGTGATGCCTGCAAACCAGAATAGCATTACTCTTGACTGGAGAATGTACGTGCCTCAGAAAGAAAAGGGCAGATCGAATGAAGAGACCTATACAACACTTAAATATAAATACTATCAGGATGATGTTGAAGGTTCAAAAATAAGGTCAAAGAAAGAATCAGAAACTATTGAGATACCTACACGATTAAGCTGGGTAGCTTATGTTGACCAGTTCTTTTCGGCAGTAGTAATTACTGATACTTATTTTCTTAATGGATCCCTTACTACAAATATGACCCCGGAATCAAAAAAATATATCCGCTATTTCACATCTGAGATTGGAGTACCTGTTACTCCAGGCCCGGATATGTCATATCAGATGCGATTTTACTACGGGCCGAACCACACTTCTACTTTAAGGAAGGAGGGACTTGAACTTGAAAAGATAATTTACCTCGGTAAAAATATTACAGGTTGGATAAGCAGGTTTATCATTATTCCGGTATTTAACTGGCTTGAGAAATATATTAAAAGCTACGGTATTATAATACTGATACTTACAATTCTTATTAAAATAGTACTCTTCCCGCTTACTTTCAAGTCATACCAGTCGCAGGCAAAAATGCAGATACTGAAACCGCTTGTTGACGAACTGGGCAAGAAATTTCCCAGGAAAGAAGACGCGATGAAGAAGCAGCAGGCGACAATGGATCTCTACAAAAGGGCCGGAATCAATCCGATGGGAGGATGCCTGCCAATGCTACTTCAGTTTCCTATTCTCTTTGCCATGTTCAGGTTTTTCCCGGTATCTATTGAATTGAGGCAGGAACATTTCCTTTGGGCTACTGACCTTTCAACATACGATTCTATACTTAATCTGCCATTCAGCATCCCTATATACGGCAGTCACGTAAGTCTCTTTACACTTCTGATGACTGCTTCATCACTTCTTACAATGAAAATGTCGGGGTCTTCAGCAGGACAGGATCAGCCGGGAATGAAAATGATGATGTACATGATGCCTGTTATGTTTATGCTCATACTTAATCAATGGTCATCAGGTCTGACATATTACTATTTCCTGGCAAATATGATGACCTGGATCCAGAACATTATTTCCAAACGGTTCATTGATGCCAATAAAGTTTTAGCTGTACTTGAAGAGAACAAGAAAAAGCCGGTAAAGAAATCAAAATGGCAGCAAAGGCTCGAAGAAGCTGCCAGACAGCGCGGCATAAATCCTCCAAAAAGGTAGGATTTTTGTAAATAATGTATTTGAATACCTGGTGAAAAGTTAAATTTTATTAATTTTTGCTTATCAGGTTAAAAAATTAGTATAAATTTATTTCATATTCTTTGCGGAGTGGCCAAAAAATTCAAAAATAAAGACCTGGCAGCCAGATTAGGCGTGTCAGGTACGCTTGTATCACTGGTGCTTAACAATAAAGCCGACCAACATGGTATAAGGAAGGATACGCAGGAGAAAGTCCTGGCACTTGCCCGTCAGATGGGATTTTTCAGTGATGCCGATGTCAAGGTTGCAGCTTATCCTGTTGATGAGAAACCAGGCGTAGTTGCAATGATAGTTCCTTCCCTCAGTGATCCCTTTGTTCTTGGTATAACACCATTCCTACAGAAGGCATTCATGAGTATCGGGGTGGGATTTTCAATTATTACCCGTGATACTGACGACCAGCGCTTTGACCGTATGATAAGTGCCTTCAGGAAATTCTTTAGCGGGTTTATCCTGGTTGGCCAGGCCGCGGATGACGTTACTATTCGCACCCTCCGGTCAACGGATTATCCTTTCATAATACTCGAAAAATCATTCAAAACAGGCCGCTTCAACACAATCAGCACTGACACAGGGGCAGGATCACAGACTGTGGCTGAACATATAAAAAAACTTGGTTACAAGAATGTGGTTATTATTACTGAAAGGGAAACCTTACAGAGTGATATGCTGATTGCTAATGAACTTAGTGATGCTTTAGAAAGGATCGCGAAAACAAACATCCCTGAAATTGTTCAAATCGAAAAATCATTTCTGGAAACACTGACGGATTTCGACCAGGTAGAGAAATACCTCCGGCCCCCATATCGTACAGATATTTTTATAACTATCCACTCAGGGATCGTTTATCCCCTAATGTCATTATTGCGGAGAAAAAAGCTAAGAATACCCCAGGATATTGCATTGATCTCAATGGAGGAGGGGATTGGTTTCGATCTGGTTTTCACTCCTGTCACCTGCCTCAGAAAACCACTGGCAGCTATTTCAACAAAAGCCGCAAATATGGTCTGGTCAGAAGTAAAGAATTCAGGTAAGGGTAAATTCAAGCGTCAGGTGAACATGGCTCCTGAACTCGTGATCAGGAATTCGTGCGGAACTATAAGCAATGCCTGATCGCTATAAAATATTTCTTTTATCAACACCTGTTCATATTTAGATCCGTTTCATTTATTCACTTATTATCTAATTAATCATATCTTTGATCCGTTTTGGTGTCGCAATGAAATTTGATCATTGTGATGAAAAGGGAATACGGTAAAAATCCGTGACAGTACCCGCTGCTGTGATGCCCGATCGCGTTCTGCGTGATGATGGTTTCAAGATAACCTGCCACTGTTAGCTGAAAGCTGATGGGAAGGCTTCCTGAAATCGGGACAAGTCAGAAGACCTGCCAGACAAACCATATTCAAAGCTTTCGGGAAAAAAAGCGCCGGATCATTAACTGATTCAAATAACCAAACTCCTGTCAGCCTGAAGATGGTCATCTTTTTGATGAAATTATTAATTATCAGGTTATTATGAAACTGAAAAGTCTGACATTTGTAATTCTGCTTATAGGGATGATCTCTTTCCCGCTTCATAGCCAGGACTCCCAGGACACAAGGATATTCAACATTAAGGAGGTGCTGATAAGCCCCAAACAGATAAGCTCCGGACAACCCGGGTTTAAATTCTATGATATTGATTCAGCTATACTGAAGTATTATTCTTTGCATTCCCTCAACGACCTGCTTAATGAAGCCACTCCTTTATTTATAAAATACTATGGGTCAGGAGGCTCTGCAACATCTTCATTCAGGGGAACATCCGCAGGACATACTGAGCTTGCATGGAATGGCATTAACATAAATGATCCGATGCTGGGTCAGTCAGACTTCTCACTTATCCCGGCCGGCCTTGCCGACAATGTTATGATAAGCTTTGGAGGAGCTTCAATGGACCTTGGTAATAACGGGATAGGAGGCCTTATAAATATTGAAAATGAACCCGAATGGGAAAAAATAAAAACAATTGAAATTACACCAGCATTCGGAAGCTTTGGCAGGTATGCAGGATTCGCCAGGATAAATGCAGGAAATGAACATTTTCAGTCTGTAACAAGGGCATTCCTTAACTCTTCAAAAAACAATTTTTCATACCTTGATTCAGAATCTTCCCCCGAACCAGTGTGGTTGGAGAGGGAGAATAATAAAGTGATGCAGAAAGGTTTCATGCAGGAGTTTTATAGCAGGAAATCAAGAAATGTCCTCTCGGCACGCTTCTGGTATCAGTCAGCTGACCGTGATCTCCCGGGATCAACTCTCTATGGCTACTCCGGTGAAAAACAGTATGATGATGCTTTCAGAAGCCTTTTAAACTACACCTTCTTCAGTGAAAGGAGTGAATACTCATTGTCAGCAGCCTGGTTGTCAACTAACCTGAACTATAAAAGTGACCTCTATGCTATCGATTCAAGGAATAAGGTTAATTCAATGATTCTGAAAGGAACATTGACAAGGCATATCGGAGATTTTTCAAAGCTCAAAATAGTACTTAATGAAGACTTAAGTTCTGTTAATTCAAATAATTATACAGAGGGCATCAAAAGGAATGTTTCTTCAGTTACAGTATCGGCAGAAAGGAAAAAGGGCAAACGTTTCGGTGCAGCTATCCTCCTGAGAGAAACTCTGCATGACGGAAACCTTCTTGTCCCTGACTTCTCGGCAGGTTTTGAATACCGCCTGATCCACGGCAAGGAGCATTATGCAAAAGTCAATCTGTCAAGGAATTCTAAAATACCATCTCTTAACGACCGCTATTGGAACCCGGGTGGCAATCCTGATCTCAGAAATGAATATGCTTATTCCTGTGAGTTAGGATATAAATGGGATCAAAAAATCACATCTTTCACATCAATTGGCATTGAAGCCGGATGGTTCAGTAATTATATAAGGGATATGATACAGTGGCGTCCTTCTGAACTTCCTTACTGGATCGCCGATAATATGGAACGTGTTAATACTTCAGGTTTTGAATCATCACTTTACATAAGATATTCGGCAAATGCTCTTCAACTTAGGATCAGCTCTGCCTATTCCAATGTTAAGGCTGTTAGTCTCAATACAGGTGACGAAAAGAAACAGCTTATTTATGTCCCCGCACATCAGCTGAATGGGTCAGCTCTGTTTGCATTTAAAAACATTTATTCTACATTGGTCACTGATCTGACAGGCAGGATTTTTACAACAGCTGATAACAGTGAGTTTCTTCCGGCTTATACGATCAGTAATATTGCAGCCGGTTTTAAAAAGGAACTCTCACCTGTACTTCTCGATCTTTCGCTTAGAATAGATAATGTTTTCAACGTAAGCTATGAAACAATAAAATATTATCCTCAGCCCGGAAGATCATTTTTATTTTCACTGTCATTCAGTTTTAACGGCTAAAAATGAAAAGCATCGCCGGTTTTAAATGGCTCATTGTAATTATTCTTTTATTTAATTCGTGTGGCAGGGATCATAATGCTTCTTCCGAAATGCCATCTTCCTTTATAATTGAGAAAGCTGAAAGATTAGGAATAAATAAGACCGACAGTTGTACTGTGATCACCCTGTTCAATCCATGGCAGGGTGCTGATGGTATTGAAATCAAGTATTACCTTGTCAGAAGAGGCAGTAAACCAATTTCGCTAAAAGATAGTGCAGCAATAATTTACGTGCCTGTCAGAAAGATAATATGTATGTCTACGACTCATCTGGCAATGATAGCAGCTCTGGGTGAAGAGAAATCAGTTGCAGGTTTCTCGGGGACCGATTTTATATTTGATGAAAATCTTTTTAAGATGTCGGAATCAGGCCTGATTCAGGATGTTGGTTATGAAAACTCACTTAACACTGAACTGATACTTAAAATAAAGCCTGACATTGTTATGATGTATGGTGTCGGCAGTGAATCAGCAGGATATACAGGCAAAATTGAGGAGCTGGGAATCAGGACTATGCTGAATGCCGATTATCTTGAGACTGATCCCCTTGGAAAGGCTGAGTGGATAAAATTATTCGGAGCACTTTTTTGCAGGGAAGAGATTGCGGATTCTATTTTCAGATCTGTTATGGGATCATACAACGATATCAGGGACAAGATCCTTCGGGAGAACAGGGTAAGACCGAAGGTGCTTACCGGATTGCCATTCAGGGATACCTGGTATGTGTCACCCGGGAACACTCATCTAAGCACACTGATAAAGGATGCAGGAGGCGAATATCTCTGGGAGGAAACAGAATCATCAGCATCGATGCCTCTAAGTCTCGAAAGTGTATATCTGCGCTCGCTGGAAGCAGATTACTGGATTAACATAGGGGCTGTGATATCAAAGAATGAGATTCCGGCAATTGATTCCCGCTTAAGTTCAATACCCGCTTTTAAAAGTGGTCGCCTGTTTAATAATAATAAACGTGTGACAACCCGCGGAGGAAATGATTACTGGGAAAGTGGAACCCTCAGTCCTCATCTTCTGCTCAGGGATCTTGCTTCTATCTTTCATCCCGGAAGTTTCGAAGATCAGGAACTGATATATTACAGACCGATAGAATAAGCTCATACTTGAAACAAGTGACGCAAATTAAAAGAGGTTTATTAACTGCACAACACGGCAGGCGAATATATATTCTTGCTATTCTTTGTTTTCTCCTGCTTGTGTTATTATTCCTCGATATTTTCCTTGGATCTGTCACTGTTGCACCTTCAGAAGTGATAAATGCATTTTTGGGAAATGGTGATAGTAATATTGCAACAATAGTCTTAAAATTCAGGCTGCCAAAGGCTGTTACTGCAATTCTTGTTGGCATGGCTCTGTCAATCAGCGGATTGCAGATGCAAACAATTTTCCGTAATCCCATGGCCGGACCTTATGTACTTGGTGTGAGTTCAGGAGCCAGCCTCGGTGTGGCAATAGTGATAATGGGATTCTACTCAGGGATCGCACCAGCAAATCTAATGACATTGGGTAACTGGGTTCTGACCTTATCTGCATGGCTTGGAGCCGGAGCCGTGATGGTACTTATAATGGCAATTTCTGCAAGGATAAAAGATGTCATGACTATACTTATAATAGGTATAATGCTTGCCAGTGGTTTGACTGCAGTTGTTAGTATTTTACAGTATTTCAGCAGCGAGACTATGCTGAAAGCCTATGTTGTTTGGACTATGGGCAGCCTTGGAAATCTGTCATCCGGACAGCTTCAGGTCCTGGCGATAACAGTAATTGGCGGGATCATTTTAAGCATATTTCTTATCAAGGTCCTGAACGCCCTGCAGATGGGTGAAAATTATGCTTCAAGCATAGGGGTCAATATCCGTCTGGCAAGGATAATTGTTTTCTCCTGCTCATGCATTTTAGCAGGGAGCGTGACAGCTTTTTGCGGTCCGATAGGATTTATAGGTATCGCTATCCCCCATGTTGTGAGAAATTTATTCAGAACATCAGATCATAAAGTCCTTGTACCAGGGTCGATTATTACCGGAGGAGCTGTAATGCTTCTTTGTGATATTATCTCTCAGTTACCTGGATCTGAACGGGTGTTACCTGTTAATTCAGTTACTGCACTTATCGGTATCCCGATTGTTATATGGATTGTGATCCGTAATAAAAAGATATCAGGATTGGGAGATGAATAGATTTAACGAAATACTGCTGTCGTTTGATTCACTCAGTATAGGCTATGGAACGAAATGCCTTCTGCCGCCTGTTTCTGCAACAGCAGCCAGAGGAGAGCTCGTTGCAGTTATAGGAAGGAACGGTATAGGAAAGAGCACACTATTGCGTACACTGTTGGGATTACAACCTGCTCTGGGAGGAAAAGTATTGATTGACGGCAGAGATATGAAAGACCTTTCAGGCATCCAGAAGGCCAAAAGAATTGGCTATATCTCAACTGAAATAGTGAGGGTAAGTAATATGACAGTCTTTGACCTTGTTACATTCGGGAGATTCCCTCATACGAACTGGCTAGGCCGGATAGACCGGGATTCATACCTGGCTGTGAAAGAAGCTATTGAGAAAACAGGTCTCCGGGGATTTGAGAAAAGGTACATTTCAAGCCTTTCAGACGGTGAGCGTCAGCGTGCAATGATAGCAAGGATACTTGCCCAGGATACGGATATCCTTATAATGGATGAACCTACTGCCTTTCTTGACATAGTAAGCAAATTCGATATAATTAAGCTGATGCTAAATCTTGCAAATGAAGGTAAAACAATAATTTTCTCAACACATGATCTCAATATTGCTGTCAATCAGTCAGATAAAATATGGATGATGCTTGAAGACAAAATTGCTGAAGGAGCTCCTGAAGATCTTGTCCTTGGAGGATCATTCGACAGCCTCTTCAGATCAGCTACAGTTGGATTTGATATTAATGAGGGAACATTTACATTAAAAACGGAATCTTCCGATTCAATATATATTAAGGGGGAAGGACCCGTTTATAACTGGACCCGCAAAGCTCTTGGCAGAATTGGCTGTTCTGCAAGTCCGGTTCCAACAGAGCCTTACATTATTGCACCATCTCCGGGCAAGGCTCAATGGGTGCTTATATCACGGGGTATTCAGCATCATTTTAATAATCTGTATGATCTTGTCAGGTCCTTTAAAGCCGGGCCTGGGATTGATCACCTGTAATATTTCCTGTAGGTCTCCAGGAATGAAGGTATATCATCAACCGAGATCTTCTTGGCAATGATATTCTTATTCTTGTCAAGAATATATAACATTGGTGTACTCTGAACATTATAAAAGTAATCAAAGCGCGAGGTCCTGTCAGGATCCCATCCGTTGATCCATGTAAGTTTATTATCTTCAATATACTTGCTCCATTCTGCCTTATCACTTATTGTACAGACTGCAAACACTTCTACACCTTCATTTTTTGCTTTTAGATAATAATCTCTGAGTTTTGGAGTGTATTCCTTACAAAATCCGCAGTTCGGTTCCCAGAAATAAATAATTGTGAATTCTTTCTCAATATCATATAATGATACATAAATGCCTTTATATGAATCCATTACAAGATTTTCGGCTTTCATGCCTATCAGATTGTGCCTTAAGAGTTCAACCTGCCGTTGGAGATCGTTTTTAAAGTCTTTTGATATCCAGTCTGCTTTGCCGGAAAGATAAATGTCATCTGCAATTTTGACAAGAACGGCATCATGACCCATGATTTCGCTTTCCCTGAAGTGATTAAAAAGATAGACTGCTATGAACTGGAACATTTTGGGATTTGATTCGCATTTTTGAATTATCTTATCTATTTCCCTGTTTATTGAATCTGCAGATTGAATGACGACATTAGTAAAGAACGCATCAAGTCTTGCCTGAAGGATAGGGGTTCTTATGAGTCTGTCATCTGTCAGGTCTGTATTATCGAAAAAATGATCCTTGTTGTAGTTGTATCTTTTTAGCCATCTTACCGAATCAGGATTATGAGTTCCGGCCGCTATTGTAAATTCAGGTATTTCAATGGGGATCAATGATTTAACAAGAATACCAAGCAGGTTCCCCTTGTTTTCAACAGAAACAATCTGCAGGTAGGCTTTCATTTCAGATTCCAGGATCCTTTGTTTTTCATTCAGAATGCGGACTGAATCCGGATTACCTTTGTTGGATTGAAGCCGTTTTATGTTTGATGATGATCTTTGCTGCAGTGAACCCCATTTTTTCTGGTATGCTACAAAGGCCGTGTTTTCATCAGAACCGGTGAACCTGAGTGTATTGAAGTAATCATTATAGGAACAACTCAGAGAGAAATGCTGATCATCAGATATCAGCAGCTCAAAATATTTTTTACCGGGTAAAACTATCATATATATCCCATGTGCCAGTTTCTCTTTTCCTGAGAAAATGCCGTTTCCCCTGGCATCAAGGATAGTTGTATCGGTTATGTATTGCTTGTCTCCAAAATGGTATGCAAGAAATATTGCAGAGTCCCTTAAACCTGTAATTGACACAGGAATCTCATAATTGCTTTTAGGCTGACAGAAAGCTGAAAAGGCGAGAAATATAAAGGGTATTCCAAGGATGAACTTTTTCATCTTATATTATCTGTTTTGATAGATATCGGCAAAATTAGTCATTGAAATTTCTTTGCCAAAGTCATTGGAGTACAATATTTGGAAATTAATTGTATTTTTGACATGGTTATTCCAGGGTTATTCTGATGACAATCTCATTACTTATTCCGGTTTGTGATTACGATATTGTGGCACTAGTCCACAGCATGAAAAGCTGTATCGGAAAAATCCCTGAATTCATTGAGATACTGATCGGCGATGATGGTTCGTCTCCTGATTTCAAAAATAAATACAAGTCGCTTGAAGAACCCGGTGTCAGGCTGATAGTATCGGAAAAAAATATTGGCAGGGCTGCAATACGCAATAAGCTTGCACTTGAGGCTAAAGGTGATTATCTTCTTTTCATTGATGCTGACGCAATGATCCCAGGTACTGCGGAGGCTTATATTAGTAAATGGCTGCCGTTTATGTCAAAAGCCAGAGTAATTTGCGGAGGCATCCTTTATCATAAATCGCCGCCTGGCGACCCTGACAAGATCTTAAGATGGAAAGTGGGATGGAAGAGGAATCAACGCAAGGCTGCTGAACGTGAAAAGCATCCTTATACTTTCTTCTCTACTTTTAATGTGTTGATAGACAGGGCCGTTTTTTCCAAAATAAGGTTTAACGAAGAGCTCAAACAATACGGATTTGAAGATACTTTGCTTAGTTATCAGCTTAAGAAAGCCGGTATTAGCATACTTCATATAGATAATGGGCTTTTTCATGAAGGACTGGAATCGAACAAGGAATTCCTTAATAAGACCAAACTTGGTCTGGAGAATCTGAGCCGTTTATACGACAGCGTAACTGATAAAAGAACATTTTCATCAACTGTAAGAATACTGAGGCTTTACAACAGGCTTTCCCTGTTCAGGCTTACTTTATTCCTTGCAGGCTTTTATATCAGGTATAAGGAAAAGATGGAGCTCAGGCTTGACTCACCTGATCCTTCACTGATACTGTTCAGTCTTTACAAGGTGTGCATGTTCTGTACTTTTCGCGAAATTCACAGAAGAAGGAATATTTTACCGATATTCTGATCAAATCTCAGAATATATGCTTTGACAATAAGATTTTTACCTGAATTAATTAAAGATCAGAATGACAAATCCGCTAAAATGGGCAGTCGACCAGGTAAAAAGGTTAAATGATGAAATATGGCATACTCCTCTCTCGGAATTATCTATGCCCAGGACCTTCCTGATAAAACAACTCAGAATAATAGTTATTGCCGCCCGGGGCTTTCTTAAAGATAAGGTCGAATTGCGGGCTTCAGCTCTTACTTTCTATACCCTCATTTCGATACTCCCTGTTGTTGCTATCGGACTAGCAATAGCAAAAGGATTTGGTCTGGATCAGAATCTGATAGCAATTATTACGCGCACAAAGGAATTTGAGACATACAATGAGATGCTGACGCCTTTGCTCGAAAGGGCAAAAATGACAATACAGGGAACACAGGGTGAATATATTGCAGGCGTCGGCATAATAATCCTATTCTGGTCAGTGATATCACTTCTGTCGCAGATAGAGAACTCATTCAATCATATATGGCAGGTATCTTCATCAAGGGCCTGGTACCGGAAATTCACTGATTACCTTACAATAATGCTTGTCGCCCCGATATTTCTTATCCTTTCAAGCAGTATTACTTTCATTATAAGCAAAAACCTGAATGAGTTCCTGAATCAGGCTTCAATCCTGACTTATTTCAAACCGGTAGTAAGTTCTCTGCTCCAGTTTATACCTTATCTGCTTACCTGGATAGTGCTTACCCTTCTGTTCATAATAATGCCCAATGTGAAGGTCAAGTTCGTTCCTGCATTGGTATCAGGAATAATCGCAGGGACCTTTCTTAAGATCCTTCAGTGGCTTTATATGGATCTCCAGTTTGGAATAACCAAGCTTAATTTCATTTACGGGGGACTTGCTGCAATTCCACTATTCATAATCTTTCTGCAGACTGCCTGGATAACAATACTTCTTGGGGCGGAGCTGTCCTTTGCAAATCAGAATGTGTCAAGGTATGAATTTGAATCTGAAGCGTTGAATATCAGTCATTTTCAGAAACGCGCACTGGTTCTTATGATACTCCATATGATAATCCGTAATTTCTCCTCGGGAGAGAGACCAATAAGTGCTGAAAGAATAAGCAAATCGCTTAAGATACCCGTAAGGCTTGCCAGGGATATCCTCGATGACCTGAGCGGAGCTTCACTTGTTTCAATTATCCACGAGAATGAACAGAAAGAAAGATTGTATCAGCCGGCAATTGATATTAATAAACTTACCGTGAGTTTTGTTTTGGCCAGGCTTGACCGGAAAGGAGTGGCCAGAAGAATGGCGGTCAAGAGCAAAGAATATGACAAGGTTATTGGTATTCTTGAGAAATATGAACGTCTGACTACTAAATCAGGTTCAAACATTCTTATTAAAGACCTTTAGGTGAGGATACTGCTTTTTGCTTTTCTCCTCCCTTTTTTCCTGTAATTTTCAACAAAATCAATGAATTCGGCAAATGAATTCCAGTTATTGAAGAAGTAATGTGGAACAGGCAGAATTATATGACTTGTGTTTTTTTCTTTTGCCCAGTAATTATTGGTGTTTTCAGCCGGAAAAACACGATCTATTTCACTTGTTACAGCATAATCCCATCTGAAATCTGAATCAGTCTGTTCCATCATTCTGTTGTAAAGCCATCTTAATTCATCATGCAGGGACTTAAGCGTTCTTTTTGGTATCATCTCCCTGTTCAGTTCGTTCGTTTTCTTATCTCCGAACATCCTGAAGTAGAACTTATGCATATTTTCTTCGTTAATATTATTGAGCGTACCTTCAAAGACCCGTACAGGTATCCCGTACCTGTCATCTGCAGGAATAGGTGTCCCGTTTACTGCGATCCTTATATCAGGGTCAATTCCCGTCTTTGACAGAAGGTATTGAGCCGCCCATACACCAAGTGACCAGCCTATTAATATGCTTTTTTTGTATGATTTCATCTGAGGAAGAACTAAAGCCTCATCGGCTGAATAATTGTAAAAAAGGATGAAATCAATTTCTTCATTCAACATTGGCAGGAACAGATTCTCGTCACATCCCCAGCCGGCGTATAAAATTACCAGCGTATCATTATTTTCTCTCCTCCTTATATATGTCTTCATCAGATGAAAAATGGATTAACCTGATCAGGTTTCCCAATATACCCGATTCTCAAAGATAACCGAAATTATATTCTGTTGCTTCAGAACAATGTTATATTTCCTTTCAGGGGGGACAAAAAAATAAGAGGAGGAAGGGCGGTTGTGAAAATCAGGGAGCGGGTTTAATTACTAAAATAATTCCCGTGTCTACTGTCTGATAAAAGGACGGAACCATAGTAAGCTGGCGCTTTACCTCAGGTCCCCGATGTGAAAGTCAATGTCTGCAATACAATCCTGTTGATTTTCACTCCCAACCCTTGCTCATCTCCTCTTATTACCAATAGCATGAGCTTGGAACAAATATACACAATTATATTTAATTATCAAACTTTTATGTGAAAAATTATTATAGCAGATTTCATCATGGTAAAAGAGAAAAATATTCCTTAAATTTGATATCTCCCTGATTAATTGGCAAAACCATGGTCGCAGAACTCGAGCAGATTTCTTATAATGACGGTGGCGGATTTACAGCATGCTACATCGATGATACGACAGGTATCTGGCATTTTCATCCGGAATATGAGCTTGTTCTCAACATTAAAAGCAATGGAACACGGATAATCGGGGATAGCGTTGAATTATTCGACCAGTATGACATGGTACTTATTGCAGGAAAGATACCTCATTCATGGAATTATTACAAAAGTGAAAAAGATCTGCCGGATAAACACGGGATCATGATGCATTTTAAAAGATCATCTATTGGAGATGCCCTTCTTTCACAGCATGAAATGAGATCTGTGAATGAGCTTCTTAACTCAGCTGAAAGGGGCTTGGGATTCTCAGTCAATGATGCAAAAACGGCTGAGAAACATCTTGTACAGATGATCAATGATAATGGTCTTGATAAAATGATTGATTTCTTCTCAGTTATCAGGATACTGTGCAACGCTGAAAAAAAAGAGTTTCTGTGCTCTGAAAATTATAAACAGTCATACGATGAAAGAGGCAATAAAAGGATGGCTGAGATTTATACATATATAAGAGAAAATTACTTTAAACAGATTTCTCTTGAAAAGATTGCAAAATTTTCCAGGATGAGACCCTTTACATTCAGCCGCTTCTTTAAAAGGAATTGCGGCGCGGGTTTCGTTGAATATCTTAACCGAGTAAGGACTAACAAGGCTTGTTATCTGCTTCGCGAGACTGATTATCAGGTTCACGACATTGCAGTTGAGTGTGGTTTTGCAAGCATTTCGAACTTCAATAAGCAATTCAGAAAAACAGAAGGTATCTCTCCAAGGGATTACAGGGCTCAATTCAGATAGTTTTTTATTGGATATTTTACTAAATCCGGGAAATGGCTATGACAATAATTGAGAAAATAATTTCTTCTCATTCTGAGAAAGATTGTGTAAAACCTGGTGATATAGTTGATATCACTATCGATGTGCGTGTTGCACGTGATTTCGGAGGTGCAAACGTCGTAAAGCATCTGAGGGATAACATGCTGTCAATAAGTGATCCTGCCAGGACCCTTTTCACATTTGACTGCAACCCGACAGGGTCTGATCAGAAATATGCTGTCAATCAGCATATATGCCGTCTTTATGCCCGCGAGAACAATATAAAGGTGTTCGATATCGATTCCGGAATAGGGACCCATTTGCTAATTGATGAAGGATTTGTTACCCCTGGCTCAACTGCAGTATCGACTGACTCCCATGCCAATATCCTTGGTGCTGTTGGTGCATTCGGACAGGGAATGGGAGATATGGATATTGCTGCTGCCTGGAATAAAGGAAAACTATGGTTCAGGGTGCCGCAATCCGCTAAAATTGTATTTACCGGAGATCTCCCGCAAAATATTTCGGCTAAGGATATTGTGCTTAATATGCTTGGGATCTTCGGAGCGAATTCATTGCTGGGTTACGCTATAGAAATGTACGGAAATTGTATCGGCAGGCTTACTCTTGATCAGCGCATAACTATCTCCTCTATGGCAACTGAAATGGGAGCCATTATTATCTTTTTCCCTCCGTCGCAGGATATAATAAGTTACTGCAGAAACATATCAAAGCGAGATTTCCTGCCTGTTTTTGCCGATGAGGATGCTGCATATCAGGAAAAACGTGAGATAGATATCTCAATATTTAAACAAATGATCTCACGTCCGGGACAACCTCATGATGTAACAGATATAGATACTGTCATAGGGGAAAAAATAGATTCGGCTTTCATAGGAAGCTGCACTAACGGCAGGATTGAAGACATGCGTGCAGCTTCATCAGTTCTGGCTGACAGGAAAGTGGCAACCGGTGTTGTGCTTAAGATTGTTCCTGCTACAGATGCAATATGGAAACAATGCCTTTGGGAAGGTATTATTGAGACATTCAAGAATGCCGGTGCTCTTGTTTCAAATGCTGGCTGTGCGGGTTGTGCGGCAGGCCAGGTGGGGCAGAACGGGCCGGGAGAGGTGACTATTAGCACCGGGAACAGGAATTTCCCTGGTAAGCAGGGTAAAGGAGATGTATTTCTTGCCTCACCTGAGGTTGTTGCAGCTTCGGCAATAGCTGGATATATAACAACACCTGATAAAATTCCCTCCCAACCTGCAGTCTTTTCTTCTTCATCCTTATCAAAAGATGAACATGTGTCTCCTTTACATACAGGACTGATAAAATCACCTAAACCTGAGATGCTTGAAGGACGGATACGGATAATAAGAAAAGATAATATTGATACCGATATGATCTTTCATAACAGATATCTGGCAGTTACTGATATGAAGGAAATGGGACAGTATACTTTTGACAACCTTGCCGGTCAAGAGAATTTTGCAAAAGAAACGTCCACCGGCGATATTTTAATTGTACATGGTAAAAATTTTGGCAGCGGCAGTTCACGGCAACAGGCTGTAGATTGTTTCCTTTCTCTGGGCATACAGGCAATTATGGCAGAATCTTTCGGCGCTATTTATGAAAGAAATGCAATTAATGCTGCACTGCCAGTACTTACGTGTAAATCATTTGAGGTACTTGATCTTAAACATGGTGATAAGATAAGTATCGATCTCAGGACAGGTTTGATCAGGAACATCTCAGGCAATAAACAAACATTTGCTGACCCTTTTTCTGCTGTCCAGATGGAAATTTATCAGAACGGGGGTCTGCTTGCATAATAAAGCTATGAAACCACAAACATTTGCTGAAAAGATTTTCAGATCAGAAGCCGGCTCGATAGTTTTTTCCCGGCCTGACATAATTCTGACACACGATAATACTGCAAGTATATTCAAGACCTTCCAGAAAATGGGAGGAGTCAGGGTTCTTGATCCTGGTCAGCTGCTTGTAGTTCTTGACCATAATGCTCCGCCTGCCGATTCAAAGCTGGCTACCCAGTACAGCGATATAAGGAAGTTCGTGAAAGAGCAGGGAATTGGAATGTTCTATGATTCAGGAATGGGAATTTGTCATCAGATGATGGCAAGACATGCAAAACCCGGTATGCTGATAGTTGGCAGCGACAGTCATACTTCCACTGCCGGAGCATTCAATACATTCGCTGCAGGGATAGACAGGACTGAATCCGCAGGGATCTGGATTAAAGGTGAAACATGGTTCAGGGTCCCGCATTCGATAAAGATCAGCCTGAGTGGTAAACTAAGGCAAGGAGTGTTCGCAAAAGATCTGGCATTGTTTATTATAGGCATGATCGGATCTGACGGGGCAAACTATATGTCTGTCGAATTCCATGGAAGCGGAGTGAAGAATCTCTGTATTTCCGACAGGATGACAGTAGCTAATCTTGCGTCTGAGATGGGTGCAAAAAATGCTGTGTTTCCCGCGGATGAATTGCTTTCTGAATTTACAGGCATAGGATACGATGGCGTGTGGGCCGACCCTGATGCTTCATATACAAGGGAGATAAACATAAACCTTGACGATATTTTCCCTGTAGTTGCTGCTCCGCATAATGTCGATAATATTAAATCTGTCAGTCAGGTTGCAGGAACTGAAGTTCACGAGGGACTTATCGGTACATGCACAAACGGCCGGATTGAGGATCTGAGGATAGCTGCAGATATTCTCAGAGGCAGGAAAGTAAAAAAGGATTTTCAGCTTAATATAATACCTGCGTCACGTGAGATTTTCCTTCGGGCTATTGACGAACGAATAATAACTGACCTGATAGAGGCCGGAGCAAATGTCCTCACACCCTCATGCGGCCCATGCCTTGGGACCGGTCAGGGTATACCGGCAGACGGACATACTGTAATATCGTCAGCTAACAGGAATTTCCCGGGACGTATGGGAAATAAGCTGGCTCAGATCTTTCTTGCATCTCCCGCCACTGTAGCAAAATCAGCTCTTGAAGGCAGGATAACTGATCCAAGGGTACAGCCCGGGCATGAGGTATTTCAATATGATACAGTTCAGAGCAGGACCTTTCAGATAACTGCAGGCGAGAACCGGAAATATGGAAATATATGGGATTATTCAGATGTCGATAATCTTAACACAGACCAGATGTTTGCCGGTAAGCATACTTATAATGTTTTAAGTTCTGATCCTGATGCCATTTTACCCCTTCTGTTTGCTGACTTTGACCCTTCTTTCAGCAAGAGAGTTGAAAAAGGCGATATAATAATTGCAGGTGAGAATTTCGGCTGCGGGAGCTCTCGCGAACATCCTTCTGTAGGGCTTGCTCATGCAGGTATCAAAGCGATTATTGTGAAATCTGCCAACAGGATTTTTTACCGCTCATCGATAAACCAGGGGCTTCTCCTGATAGTTCACAAGGAAGCTGTAGAAGCTTACAAGAACAGTGAAAATGTTGAAGTCGATTTCAATTCAGGGGCCATTCATATTGGAGCACAGAAATTCACTTTTATGCCGCTTTCGGATAAATTAGGACAGATAATCGAAAAGAAGGGACTGGTCAATTATATTAAAGGTACATAGGCTCAAAGGGGGAATCGTTTCTGCTGACTGTGGATTTGCAAAGCAAAGTGGAAATACTGTTAGTATAGAAGTATATGGGTTATGCAGGATCAATTCCCCCTTTGAAGGTTGATGCGAATCGGAAATCCTACTACTGTAAAAGTATATGGGTTATGCAGGATCAATTCCCTCTTTGAAGGTTGATGCGAATCGGAAATCCTGCTACTGTAAAAGAATATGGGTGATGCAGGATCAATTCCCCCTTTGAAGGGGGGAAGGGGGATGTTTGACCGGGGTCAGAAAATAACAAAGAGGTCAGGAGGATGTATCTCTTGTTTCAATCCAAAAAAAATGTATTTTTGCACCCAATTATTGGTTCCGTAGCTCAGCTGGATAGAGCAACAGCCTTCTAAGCTGTGGGTCGGGCGTTCGAATCGCCCCGGAATCACAAAGAACAGTCACAAGAGGCTGTTTTTTTTTTTTTGGCAGGAACATAATGACGGCACAGGATCAGGGGCGATGAGAACGAGAAGGGTGGGAGGCGTTCGAACCGAGGAGCTCTGCGACGAGCTCATGAGCGGAAAAATGAGCGCCTGGATGTGGGAAGCGAATAATCGCCCCGGAATCACAAAGAAGATCAAGGAGTCAGGGAAGCCCAAAACGTACCTGTAAAATATCAAAATTGGAACGATACGAGATTATTACGTTGCATTCTTAATCAAAAATCCATCCATTCTTCCATTAATAGAATCTGCTAAATGGCTGAATTTTTAAAACCTATTTAATGATTTATTTTTTAATAGCACTCCATGTTTTTATTTCTCCGGCATAGACAAATGTTCCACTCATGGAATAATCTTTAATTGTGCCATCAAATATATAAGATGAGCCAAGACCTATATCCCAATGAATCTGATTATTATTTAGTGACCATGTTCCATAAGTTAAATACACTCCCGGGTTTGCAGGCTCATCATATTTTGTAGTACCATCTTCATAAAATGTAACGTCTGCATGCCAGGTAGTTGTGGCATTAAATATAATTGTGACATCCCAAGTAGTATTTTTAATATCTATCACGGCACTACCATTAAGAACACCTTCTGCGATACTCATGTTTTCCTGATTGTCTTCCAAGTCTTCAAGTGCTGAGTTCTTGATAGCTAATCCTGTTGACGCAGCGGCAAGGAAACAATCTAAGACTTGTAATTGCATACATTGAAGAGCATTAACATAAGTATCTATAGTTGTCGAACCGAATTGAAGAAATTCAATATCTTCTCCAAACTCTGCAACTAATAATTTAATAATAGTAGCTGAACACGCCAATACAGATAAAGGGTTTGGAAAAATAATTGCTGTTACACAAGAAAAAACACTAATTGATAGTTCAGCAATTTCTAACAAATCTTGTTGATCTAAGGTATTGCCTTTATTCCCAGTTACAAATTGCGTAAGATCGTGGTCGATTGTGATATCCCTAAAGAAGGATATCTCACCTTCTGAATTGATTATTGCTGCATCAACTAAATCCTTTCTGAAATTTTCAAGTAATATTATGTTATCATCTATTATTCCTTTTGATGGCAAGCCCAACTCATTAAAAAATATAGTAAAACCATCCTGGCTTTTATCAGGTTGAAAGTAAACAGCTGTCGGTTTATTATTTTCATGTTGCAAAAAGAAGTTACTACCATCTTTTGCAGCCACCCAAAAATCCCATTCGGTTTCTGTTGATACTTCAACAACGCAGAATTCTTTTTCTTCAGTGACATCTTCTTTATCACAATCCGAGAAGGAAAGTGGGAAAATAACTAATAATAAAAACAAAACTGACTTTTTAAATATTTGTGATTTCATAAGATTAAATTTAAAATTAATGTATTGGAATCAATTTAAACTGCGATGCCTGTTGCATTTTATTATCTCATAATTTTTATCAATCATATTTTTCAATTCTTACCATGCAAAATCAAAACCGAAAGTGGAAGAGTAACAACCATTTCATAATTTTAAAATTTCAATGACAGTCAAAAACAGAGGGGAATCGTAATAAGTATTTTGGATACGGGTCACATTAAATGCCATTCTTAAGCCTTAACAATCAAGGAGTAAAATTAACTTCTTGAACTTTTTCAACAAAATCATTTGACAAAAAGAAACCATTATTAATCAAGTTATAAGTCAATTTGTCAATCTTTTACAAAAATCCATCCATCCAGATCCTTGATAGGAATGGATATGTCATCTCTTCCAAAGATGATGTAAGAAGTGAAATTTGGTTGGGACTGTAATCTTTAAAGAATACCCTTGATTTGTTATTTTGTATACCTAAGTTACATAACCTGAGGTTCTTGGGAGGGGGAGGCATCACCCTTCTTCCTGTTTTGTGCGATTTTCAGGGACTTAAAAGGATAACTAACAGATATCTAAG
>CAYNRI010000002.1:20645-68315 GCA_964399575.1 uncultured Rikenellaceae bacterium | reverse complement strand
TTACTGTGATTTCAAGAAAGCTTAAAAGCAGATTCCTCAACGTAAGGTATTTTGCGACCTTCCTGCTCACCCTGGGAGCTATTGTTGTTATGGCAATATCTCCTTTAAGAGATCTGATTTCATCTTATCAGACAGGCACATTCGGTGTTGGTCCTGATGATGGACCCAACCAGCCCTTCGGCAATCCTACGGGAATATTCCCGGGCAGGGTTGTGTGGGTATGGAACCCTGAAGCAACTAACGAGAAATTCGAACATAATGATTTTTCTAATTATGACTGGTTTGTAAATAAAGAGAACATAAATGAACAGGTAGTCGGCAAAATGTTCAGAGACGGGCTTGTCAGCCTGACCGGTAAGAATTCAATTGCCAGCTCCTGGGATGCAATATTCCGTAACTTCAACAATAAAAAGCTTAATAAGGACATTGGATATACTAAAGGAGAAATGATCTTTGTTAAGATAAATCAGGGTCAGTCGCGCTGGGTCCTTGTTCAGGATGATAAGAATAATGGTTACTATATTCCGAAAACTCTCGCACAGGGACAGGAAAGAAGGATAGAGAATTTTATCCCGACAGAAACATCTCCCTATTTTGTTCTTGAACTACTCAGGGAACTTGTAAATGAATACGGAGTTAACCAGGAGGATATCTGGATTGGAGATCCGATGTGTCCTATCTGGGGCCATAATTATGAAGTATGGTCGAAAGAATTCCCAAAAGTAAAATATATAGACAGAATTTCGGAAATGCACGGACGGACCCTTATCAAATATTCTGAAAAGCCTCTGCTCTTTTATGCCGATAAAGTTGACACCGACAAATTATATGATGTTATAGAAAAGGCAGATTATATGATAAATATGGCAGTTATGAAACCTCATGGAGCTGCAGGTATATCATTCAATGCAAAGAATCATTTCGGTAATATCGGAAGGCCCACAGCAGGTCATCTTCACCGCTCCCATATATCAGTCAGAAGAGAAGGTTCACCTGATAATGGAGGATATGGAAAATACAGGGTTTTTGTCGATCTGATGGGCAGTAAGTACCTGGGGCAGAATACCTGTATATGGATTGTAGAAGCCTTGTTCGGAGGCGGATCCAGTGAGATTAAAGGCCCTGTGAAATATTTCATGCCGCCTTTTAATAATGACTGGTGTAATTCGCTTTTCCTTTCTCTCGATCCTGTTGCAATGGAGTCGGTTGGTTATGATTTCCTGCGTGCAGAATGGGATGGAACTCACAAGCATGATGCTGTTAACAATGAATGGGAATCTATGGTAATCACCAAGGGTGTTGACGATTATATACACCAGGTTGCAGATCCTGCAAAACGCCCTGCCGGCGTAGTCTATGATCCCGATAACAGCGGTAAAACATTCCCGAGCCTGGGTGTTCACGAACACTGGAATAATGCGATTGATAAACAGTATTCACGTAATCTTGGTTCTGACAAGGGAATAGAATTGATATCAATCCCGGAACATCTCGTTAAAAAACCTATCTGAGTTGTTTTATAATTTAATTATTATTTAATCTTCATTTTGCCTGACATGCATAGAAAAAACTTCATCATCATAATCTTACTGTTACTCCCGGGTCTGTCTTTCTTAGGGCGGAAAAGTTACAGTTCAAATCCCGGTATCAGTAAAATAGCTGCAGCCGGATTTGCTTTTTTTGAACCGGGAAATATGTTCAAGCTCTCAGAATCACCAGCTGTATCTGATTTTCCTGCAGATGTCATAAAACTCTCTTTTGGCAAGAAAATCCAGGCAAAAAAATTCTTTTCTGTAACTGTTGATGACGAAAATATTAAATGGTTCCTTACTGAATCCGGAATAATAAGTTTTGACGGTAAGAAGTGGATTATTCATAACAAGAATACCCGTATGCCAGGATCAGAAGTTAAGGACATCGAATATGTTAAAACTTCTGCAGGTCGTAAGATGCTGTTAGCCAGTCCGGAAGGTGCAACACTCGCATCTCTCCCCATGGGCAAAAAGAATCCTGTTAATACATTCAATACTGAAAATTCTCCTTTACCGAGCAGCAATGTAATATCTGTTGCCGCTGGATCTAATTCATTAAGCTGGATCGGAACAGATAAAGGTATCTCTGCAATCAGAGATAACAAATGGCTCGATTATGCATATCTTGAACAATATCCCCAGGAGTTGTTCAGGGAACATCCAATAACCTCAATAGCCGCCAGCACTGACGGTGATTCATTGTATGTGGCTACCTTAGGCGTTGGCGTTTTGAGAGTATACAGGAATAAGGTCGACGGGATTTCAGGAGCTTCAGATTATGCTCAGTGGGGACCAATCTATATGCCATCAGATAATGTTTATAGTATCTGTATTGCTCCTGATGGTACGCAGTGGTTCGGTACCGACATGGGAGCAGCCAGGCATACCGGATATAATACTCTGGCAAACTGGTCAGTTTTTGATACAAACAATGGACTTATAAATAATTTCGTTCAGGCAATTGCTGTTGATAAAGAAGGTAAAGTATGGTTCGGTACCAAAAACGGCATATCCGTTTTTGACGGATCAGCCTGGACTGCCATCACAGAAAAAGAAGGTCTTCTAAGTGCAAATGTGCTCTGTCTGGCCGTTGATAAAAACGGAGTTATCTGGATCGGAACAGACAACGGAGTAACCAGTATCAGCAATGGAGTGTTCACAAATTATAATTGAACAAAAAATTATTTGCTGTTAACGGCCAGCTGATATTAACAATTCCCATGCATCGATTGTTATTAGGCTGATAATAATATAAATTCTTTATTAATTAAGTTAAATACTGCCAAAAGAATGGACAAAATCAATAGACGTAAATTTATTGAGAAAGCTTTACTATATAACGGATCTATAGTTCTTGGAGGGATGTGGTTCACTCCCACCTTCGAAAATCTCTTCTTCCAGTCAGCATCCGATTATTATCTGCCAATCCAGATGAATAATCCTGCTATCGCAAGATATGAGAAAAAGTGCAAGGGCTGCCGTGAATGTATTGCTGTATGCAAAGAAGTACAAAAAGTATATGGCACATATAAAGCATCAAAGTCACATCACGTATGTATACATTGCGGAGCTTGCATTGCTAATTGCACTCACGGAGCTCTGTCTGAGAAATATCACTGGGAGAATGTCCTTGAAGCTATAGAGGATCCATCAAAAATCGTCATAGCATCAATCTCTCCTTCAGTGCCTGCCGGTATCGGAGATTATTTTGGTATGCCTGCCGGTGCCTACCTTTCTGAAAATATTGCAGGGGCCTGCCGTAATATTGGTTTTGACTTTGTACTTGATACAAATTTCAGTGCTGACCTTACAATAATGGAAGAAGCTCATGAGCTTCAGAAACGTATCGAAGGAAAAGTTAACATGCCTCAGTTCACAAGTTGCTGTCCGGCATGGGTAAAATACGTTGAGATATTCTATCCTTCTCTTGTTAAGCATCTATCAACAACAAGAAGTCCTATAAGTATGCAGGGTGCGATGGTCAAGACCTATTTTGCACAAAAGAAAGGAATTGATCCGGCAAGCATTGTTCATGTTGCCATTACTCCCTGCACTTCAAAAAAATATGAGATCACCCGGGAAGAACTGACAACAAATGGCCAGCGCAGTACCGATTTTGCTATCACTACAAATGAGCTTGCCCTTATGCTGAAGTCGCGTAACATTGATCTGTCAGCAAGAAAAGATAACTATGACCTGTTGATGGGAACTGCATCAGGCGGAGGTAAACTTTTCGGGACCACCGGAGGAGTAATGAGTGCAGCAATCCGCACCGCTCACTTCAATATGACAGGTAAGAATCCTTCTGCTGACCTGCTTCAGCTGAATGAGATCCAGGGGCTGAATGGCCTGAAAAGTGCAAAGGTTAATATTGGTGGTGCCTCGCTTAATGTTGCAGTCTGCTATGAAATGAGAAACGCTCAGGTCTTGCTGGACCAGGTAGCCAATGGCACATGCGAATATGACTTTATTGAAGTGATGTCGTGCAAAGGAGGCTGTATCGGAGGTGCCGGACAACCCACTTCAGACACAGGCACTCTTGAAGCCCGTATCAAAGCTTTGAATACAGCTGATTCACAGGCTGCAACACGTTTCTGTCACGAAAATCCGGAGATTATTTCAATATATAAAGATTTTATAGGAAACCCCGGAGGTACAATTTCAGAACAATATCTCCATACACATTTTACAGACAAATCTGCTTTACTTGAACCAGTATTGGCACAAATGGAACCTGAGCCGGCTTTCTGATCCTGCCGGTCATTTAAACACTGAGAAAGAACATTAACTGATAACCAGTTAATGCGCATTCCTGTAAAACCATCAATATGAATGGAAAACTTATCAGTGCCTTAAAGATATCTGCTTTGGTTTTAGCAGTATGTTTTTTAATACAGGGCTTTAAGTCAGCCGAAGAAGTCAATCAGCCTGTCGGGATCCCTGTAGGTATCAATCCCGGGAGAGTCGTATGGGCATGGAATCCGGATGCAACAAATGAAAAATGCAGGTCTTCTGCTGATGCCTGCGACTGGTACTGGAAACCTGAAAACATAAGTGAGGTAACTGTGGCTTCAATGTTTCGTGAAGCCTTAAATAAACTTACCGGTGATTCGCTTATCACCGACTCATGGGAAAAACTCTTCACCGATTTCAATTCCAGGAAGTCAGGAAAAAATAAAGCCTATTCAAAAGGCGAAAGAATTTTTATAAAGATCAACCAGGGCCAGTCAAGATGGATATTGAATCAGGAAGAAAAGGAAAATGGATATTACCTTCCTGAAGCATTGGATCCATCTGACCAGGGCAGAAAACTGAATCTTATCCCTGTTGAAACAAATCCCTATGTTGTTCTAGAAATATTGCGGGAGCTTGTAAACGAGACCGGAGTTGATCAGGCAGATATTGCCGTAGGAGATCCATTTTCGCATATCTATGGTCATAATTATGATATCTGGTCTGAGGAGTTCCCAAATGTCATCTATTCAGACAGGGGTTCAGCAAGACATGGCCGGACAGTTGTTACTCCCTCAGACAAAGAGCTGATATATTTCTCCGATAAGAGTTACTCGGATAAAATCTATGACCTGGTTGAAAAAGCAGATTATATTATCAATGTGGCAAACCTGCGTACCCATGGAGCTGCACTGATCTCTTTTACGGCAAAAGGTCATCTCGGAAGTATCACAAGCGCCACAGAAAAAATCCTTCATTATTCACATCTGGCAAAAAGAAAAGGCGGCGCGGCTTATGAGGGTTATTATAAATACAGGGCTCTTGTCGATATTATGGGAAGCCGGTACCTTGGACAAAACACCATGCTGAATATAGTTGACGGGTTGTTTGGAGGAGGATCAGACGAAACAAAAGGACCGGTTAAATATTTTATGCCTCCTTTCAATAATGACTGGTGTAATTCATTATTCCTGTCACAGGATCAGGTTGCAATTGAATCAGTCTGTTATGATTTCATGAGATCTGAATGGAATGGGGTTCACAGTCATGACCCTGTTAACAACAGGTGGGAGCTTTTGCCTGACCGTGACGGGATTGATGACTATATGCATCAGGCTGCAGACAGCAAGAACTGGCCTGATGGAATAGTCTACGATCCTGATAACAGTGGAACACCAATTAAAAGCCTTGGTGTTCACGAACACTGGAATGATCCGGTTCTTAAGCAATATTCAGGGAATCTTGGAAAGCTGGCAGGCATTGAATTGATTTCAATACCTGACAGCCTTGTAAAATAATATAAATCAGAAAGAAGTCTGGTTTTCTTTAACTTTTAAGATCTTAAGCCCTCCCAGTCCGGTCGCAACGAATACATAATTATCTGATGCTTCAACGAAATTAACTGATGCCCCGAGGTCAATGTTACCCAGGAGGGTTAAGTTACCGTGAAGATCCATTTTAGCTATATCCAGGCCAGCTGCACCATTTGCAATATAAACCCAGCCGCCATTAGCTATTGATACCCCGTTTGTAACATAATCCCATTCCTTAGTCTCATCCTGAATGACAGGCCTTGGCAATGAAGAAACCGGAACTGAAGATGAGATATTCAGATTGAAGCATTTAAGACCATCTTCTCCCAGAGCGGCAAGGGCAAAATTACCAGTACATTTAGCACCCTTTGTAACTATTGTCCCATTGGTTTCATAACATAATCTCACCATTGATTTAGCTTCAGGATCAGTAGCTCCTCCGATTTCTGAATCCCATACACCGGGACCATAAAGGTGTCCGGGATTTCCACCCAGCGCTACGGTGTAATTTTTGTTGACATCAACCGAACGAGCATTTTCGATATCATAGAAGTTCAATTCAAGCATCTGATTGTTCAGTACAGTCAATCCTCCGCCTGTACCGGATGTTGCATAAATCTTGTTCTTAAAGAACCTGATATCTGTTCCAACAAATCCTTTTAAATCGAAAACTTCCCTGGGACCGTTAGTCAGCTGAAACTGGTTATCCGCATTTAGTGTGAACCTCTCAGCAATAGCCGGAGATGAGAGTGAAGGGTTACCTTCTTCTGCGCCGGCAATCCAGATAAAGTTATTGAAACCCGGAACTTTTGGTTCTATATCTATTGAACTTACATCCTTCCCAAAGTTTGTTTCAGGATTAATGAATATCACGTTTGAAACAAGCCTGGGATCGGCAGCAGGATTAATATCCACAATATCAATACCTCCCAGGTATCTCTCTCCCTGGGTATTATAACCTATATAAGCAAACCCGTCAGTTATCCTTATATGTGATGCCTGCAGGGTTTCCTTTTTATACGCAGGGGATTCCAGATCAGCAATTACTTCAATATCTATTGAAGAAGCCGGGGTCCCTTTCGAATCAATAACGGGATCATAAAAAGTATACAGAAGCGGATTATCTGTAAAATCAATCCTTTCATTCAGAGCAAATAAATCATTGTTTATTAATTTGTTCACATTTAAAGCACCCTGAAAATAAGGATCAACCGTTTCATTTTTTTCACAGCCTGATAATGTAACTAAAAGTGCTGTGAATAAAACACATAAAAAATTTCTCATAGCTTTTATCTTTGATTCTGTTAAAATGTTTTTGTTTATCATCTTATCATCAGTGACAAAATTATGTTAAAATATCCTGCTGCACAAACTGATAAAGCCCATTTAGTGGGCAAATGAGATTGTTTATTAATATGCTTGTCAAAAAAATCAGATGGATCAGTTACTGACACGCTCCATTAACAGGCAGAATAAGCTTATTCATCAAAAAAACCGAAAGATTTGACATGAAAACAGATGAAAAGTGCAACATTAGCAACTGGTCATTTTAAAGAATTGTTATTCAGTATATTATGATAGCCTTGGCATGCTAGTGATATTTTAGTCATTTTGACAAATACCCGTTTTCATTAGATATGATTCATAAAACAAATGATACTGAATATTAAATGTATCCTGCAGAGCCGCCAGGGCAGAATGAATGCGTGTTTTAATTGTATGGTTCCGGGTATTGTTTGTTTCGTATCCATTACTTTTATAACTTTATCGTGCTTAAATAAATAACCTGTAATTAATTGGATGCCTTACTAAGTTGAACCTATTTTGAGGTAACCAGAAGTGAACAGGGCTTCTAAACATGAAATAATGATAAACCGAAGGAAATTTGTTAAAGGTGTAGCAGGAACCGTTGTCTGCTGTGGATGTTTTTCATTCGATTGCCTGGCAGCCCAGGAAGTACAGGAAAAAGATAAGCTCAAAGAAGGCAAGGTCAAAGTGTATCTTGCAGCTGTTTGCGGAACATATTGCGGAGCCTGCCCGGCTTATATTGCTAAAAACAGCAGCGACGAGCAAAGGAAAATGAGACTTCAGAAGAGAAATTCATCCGGGCCGTTGAAGCCAGATAAGGCTATCCCCGATCCGCGCTGGATGGATGGCCTTCTCTGCGACGGTTGCCTCAGCGACGGACAGATTGCCTTCCATTGCCAGAGATGTGCCATGAAGCTATGCGCAGCTGAGAAAAAGGATGTAACCCGTTGTTCCGATTGTAAAGAGTTACCCTGTTTTCGTATAACCAATATGATCAATACAGGCCTGCTGCACCGTGCGGAATACCTGCAGAACCTTGAAAAAATACGTGAGATGGGTGTTGAGGAATGGATCAAATACGAAGAGAAGCGCTGGAGCTGCCCTCAGTGCGGCCAGCCAATCAGCTGGTACGACGCCGAATGCGTCAGCTGCGGAGCACCAAGATCAGGGCAACTGTTTCCTTTGACTTAATTCTTGCTAACTGTCAGTTTACCGGGCACCAAATAAAAAGGTCATCAGCTTCTCACCAGGATCCACCCCTCAGACCCTTTCAACAAAAAGGTTGTATCAAAAGCCAACTTCTCTTTACTTACCCCTAAATCCCCCAAGGGGGACTTATTGATATTCAGGATTCTAGAGAACCCCCTTTAGGGGGCAGGGGGTGGTTTTCAGGCTTTTGAGACACCCTCTTTGTTGACCCACCTGAGGGGGAACAATTACTTTCCTTATCTTTCATATTATTTATAATTATCTGAATAAATGCAGATATTCAAGCTATTAATTTGGAAAATGAGGAAAAATTAGTAAAAAGAATATATGAATTTGTTTTAGTTATTTCTTAGTTAACTAAATCATTTTTATCTTTACAAAGGATATTAAATGAACTAAGAAAATGAAACCAGCCAAATTTAAGGCTTATCTTTTCCCTAAGCCTTATTCAAATGGATTTTATCCTGTTTACATCAGGATATATCAAAACAGAAAAATCAGCTATGTATCAATAGGGCATTCAATCCCCCAGGGGGCATGGAATCCAGATAAAGCTGAGGCATGGGAATCAATGCCCAGCCTTACTGAAAAGCTTAAAGAATCCCTATCAGAAGCAGAAATCAAGGCATTTAGGGATAAACAGAAGGGAATTATTCTTCTTCCCAATGCCCAGAAGATTAATTCAGATATCAGGGCTAAGGTTGGGGAACTTGAAAGCCTTCAAAACAAATTAACTGTAAATCAGGAAGCAATATCATCAGGAATTCTGAAAAGCAAAGCAGATAAAAAAGATATTGCTGAAAAAGCAAGAAGGGATTTTCTTTCCTTCATTGAAGATATTGCTAAAAGGAAGTATGAAAGTAAGCAGATAAGAACTTCAGAAAAATATACTGTTTTAGTTAATAAGCTTAAGGAATTTAAAAATGATAAGCCCCTTCCAATGGAAGAATTAACAACAAGCTTCCTGAATGATTTTCAGCTATTTCTGAAGAAGAAAAACTATCATCAGAATTATATTTATAACACTCTTAAATCATTAAGAACTATCATTCAGAAGGAAGCTATTAAAGAAAATCAGATATTTCTTCCTGAAAAGAATCCCTTTATATGGTTTACAATGCCTAAGATCCTTCCCACTTATAAGGAAAAACTTAATATTAAGGAAATACAGAAGATTGAGAGCCTTGATCTGGAAAAAGATCATTTAATAAATCATGTAAGGAATGCCTTTATTTTCAGCTTATATAATGCTGGGATAAGGATAGGGGATTTACTTCAATTAAAATGGTGTAATATCAAGGAAGGAAGGCTTGAATATTACATGGGCAAAACAGGAAAGGAAAGAAGTATAAAGATACTTCCCCAAGCCCAGAAGATTCTGAAGATATATGAACCATTAAAGAAAAAGGATTCAGATTATATTTTCCCCTTCCTTGATAACAATGCTTCTTATTCCAAGCTGATAAGCCCAGAAGATTTTCAGAAGGCTACCCCTGAATTGATAACTTTCCTTTTTCAGAAGCTTGAAACCCAAATAGTACTTTATAACAGGGAACTTAAAACCATTGCTGTAAATGCTGAAATAAAAAAGAATATAACTTCCCATATAGCAAGGCATTCATTTGCTGATATTGCCAGAAAAAATAATAAGGTTACTGTTTATGATATTCAGAAAATGCTGGGGCATTCAAGCTTAAAGGTTACTGAAGTATATCTTAAAAGCCTTGATAATGATGCTATGGATAAGGCAATGGAAGAAGTATTCAATTAATCCCCTCAACCATGAATATACAAGATTTGAAGCCAGATTTTGGAAGGATTGCTTTTGCATTGGGGTTGAATGCTTCAGTAGCCCCTTTGTTTATTGATAAATACTGGCATGGAATAAGTCAGGGGGAAATCCCTTACAATTTAAAGGATAATGAAAGCTTTATGGCTTTATTGAAAGAACATTCCCTTCAGGTCTATTATAATGATTTACTGTTCCTGGCATTCCAATTCTTAAGAAAGAACAGAACACAAGAAAAGTTTATGGAACAAAAGGAAAGATTTTCAGGATTAAATAAAGAACTTCTTAACTCATTAAAATTCCTGTATGATTATGATAAAAGTATAAAGATTACAATAAAGCATAAAACAGAAAATCTTTCTACTTCAGTAAATAATAAGCAACTGATTTTTATAATTAGGAAAGCCTTAACTGAATATTTTATGATGAATGATATTGCCTTTAAAGCTGGCTTTTCAAAGGAAGAAAACATTAAGGATTGGGGTTATTATCTGGGGTTGGTTATTGCAGAAAAGAATCTTTATTCAAAGAAGGGAAGGCCAAGGAAGCATATATTTACAGGAAGCTATATTGATGCTTTACAAACATATCTTCAAGAATTTACAGAATTTAAATCTGAAGAAGTAGCATCAATTTCAAGAAGCCAGGCATCCTTCATTTATAAATTCCTTAACCTATTGGGATTAATCCCTGATAATCTTTCCTGGGAAGAAGATAACATCAGGCATATTCTGGATAGATTCAGGGAAAAGAAGAAACAATCCCAGAAACTTCAAAAAAATGCACAGGGGATAAAGAATGAAATTAATGCAGAACTTGAAAAGCAACTTAAGGCAAAGAAGATTAATAAGAAATAATTCCCCTAAAAATAGCCCATTTATTTCTTACTTAAATAATTGATTTACAGATTGATTGATTATACTTTTAACAAGAAATAATCAATAAATATTTGTAAATTATGGAACTTTCTCTTATTCCTACTGAAAAGCTTGAATCCCTTCAGGCTGATATTGCTGAAATAAAAGGGCTTCTTCATGAAAAGAAGAATCAAGCAGAATTAAATAGATGGTTACCTAAAAAGGAAGCCAGGCTGAGGCTTGGGGTTTGTAATAAAACTCTTGATAATTATCTTTCTAAGAATGTCCTTCCTTATAGCAGATTTGCTGGGAAGATTTATATCAAAGCTTCTGATATTGAAGCCCACCTGGAAAGGCATTACATAAAACAATAACAAAGGGGGATATTTTATGAATGCCAGATTTATTGAAGCTTGCCATATTCCTTTGGGATATGAATTGAAGCCAGAAACAAAAGGAAGCTTCTATCAATGCAGAGGGGGAAAGAATATTTTGCCTGAAAGATTAAGCTTAGGCATATTTGCCCAGAAGAAGCCTTCCCAAAGGGATGAACTGAAGAAAAATGAAATCAATGGTATATACAAAAAGGCTGAAGAAGGGCTTTATTCTTCCCTTAATAATAGGAAGATTCATTCTTCTATCTGGGGGGCTGAGGCATATCCTGAATTTTATGGATATGGGATAATAGATGAAAGATTTTCTATTTATGATTTGCTGATTCTTTATTCTGGGAATAACTGTTCAAAGTCCTTTGATATACATCTTTTCAGGGGCATGGGGAAGCCTGAATATCTTACCCAGGTATTTAGCTTTCTAAGGGAATACATAAACAGAAAGCCCCAATAAGGGGCTTTAAGGGATATTCAATGAACTTGGATTATATTGAAATAACCAAATTCCTCAACAAAGATAAGCTTTGTAGTGATTATCTGCAATTGGATGCTAAATATGAAGGGGCTGAAAGATATTCTTTTAATGGTTGCAATAAAATTGAAGTTTGGCATAGGGAAGCAACAAATCTGATAATCTTGAAAGGAAGTATTCCATATTTCATCAATGGGCATAATTTCTATGCTTCCCATAAGGATTGGCTTGAAGGGCTTGAATATCTTCAGGGATGCTTAAAGATAAACATCTTTACAGGGCTTGTTAATTGTTTTGAATATGGAACTATTCAGGAAATTCCCTTCCTTGAATCAGATTTTCTTAGGAATCATGTAAAGGCAAAAGGGATGCAAGTAAGGGAATATCATAAGGGGAATATCCTTACAGGGAAGGAATTTGATTCTCCCAGCCTGAAGGTAAAGCTTTATGATGTTCAGAGGAACATAAAGAACAAGCTTGATAAGCCCATCAGGGAAGAAATAAGCAAGGCTTATGCCTGGGATAAGGAAAAGCATTACATCAAGCTGGAAAATCATTACAAGAAGCCTGAAGCCCATTTCAAGGGCAATATCTATCTGAATGAACTTCTATCTTCCAGCTTTCAGCAAGGCTTAAGAACAGGATTACTTTCTTCATACAATAAGATAATGAAAACTGGAAATTCAATTATTCCCAGCCATAAGGCTGATATCAATGCTGGAACTATTCCTTTAATGATCCTGAAGGAACTTGAATCAATATATAACTTCAATACAGAAGATTTGATTAAGGGCAAATTAAAAGCTATTCCTGAAGATGTTTTCAGCCCAGCTGATAGGAAAGCAAGATTAAGAACTATAAGGGATAATCTGAAAAAGATAAGCCTTCAGGGGCAAAGTCCATATGATATCAAGGAACTTCTTCAGGCAAGAATTGAAGCCTCAGCAATTTCCTGAATCCTTTTCTATAAGTACAAAAAGGGGAAGAAATCTTATCCTTACATGAAAGCAAAAAAGAAAGATGAATTGAAGATAGAATTTCCAGATTGGAAGCTTGATCTTCCAGAATGGGGCTTGAAGATTAAATGGAATTTAGGACTTCCAAGAATAGATTTTAATCTTCCTGGATGGGATATTAATATAAATGCCTCAGCTTGTTAATATTAAGCAATATTTGAAGCCTAAAAGAAGGGAATTATCTTTAAAGATTTAGGTTATTTTGAAGATTCTTGATTATGGGAAGATGGGGAACAGGGGCAATAACAACAGGGGAAGCCTTAAGAATTGAATTGTCTTACTTATTAAGAAATGGATTCATCAGGCAAGGAAGGCATATTGAGGGTATTCTTAGCTGGAATAATGGAAGCAAGATTGGGATTGAATCTTTTTACAATAATGAAGAAAGATGCTTAAAGCTTAGTTATTACCTTACCAGCAATGGAACAGGGGAAAGGGAAGATTTTGAATATACTATTCAGCTTACAACTATCCCCAGCAATCTTGGAAGGGGGGAAATAGTTTATTTTCTTTGCCCCATTACAGGAAGAAGGGCAAGAATCCTTTATAAATGCTATGGAAGTAAAATCTGGAAATCAAGGGGGGCTTATAGGCAAAGGATCTATTATGCTTCCCAACAATGCAGTAAACTCAGCTATCATAATACAAGATATTGGGCTTTAGAAAAAGAAATTGAAAGATGCATGGGAAGAAGCAAGAAGAAGCATTATCAGGGAAATGAAACCAGGCTGAGGAATAGAATTAAGCTTCTTGAAGAAAAGAAAGATTATCATGATAGGGCAAGATGGGCTTTCCTTCCCAAATCCTTATTAAAAGGGCTTTTACCTTCTGAATTAAAATATCTTCAGGAAGGGGGCTGAAACCTGAAATATTTTTAGTTATTCTTTAGTTATAAAATATAAAAGCCCTATAATTAACTATTATACAGGGCTTTAATTGATCCTATTTGTTGACCCACCTGGGCTCGAACCAGGACTCTGCGGAACCAAAATCCGACGTGTTGCCAATTACACCATGGGTCAATGAGATATCTCCCAACGATGCAAAACTAATCAAAATTTTTTGAATGCGAGCTGACTTAACAAATCCCGGAAATACCGGGTCAACTGTCCGTTGAAGAAATTTCTTCGTAAAACCTGTCATTCATTGCACTGACCTCAACAAATGAAAACTGACAATTCACAAGGGATCTTATAATCAAACCCAGTTCACACATGTCCTCATCGCCTCTTTCAAAATGCCAGCGTATCTCAATATTTTCGGCAAGCTGTTTCTTTGCAGACAGCTCCCTTAATATTATATAAAGCCATTTTGTTGAACCTGTATTTATGTACTCAAAGCCCAGATCAATTTTTGTGGTTCCTGTCCCGGATTTAATAAACTCCCTTATCCATTCAATAACCGGTTCATAGAAAGTGGAAGGATTTTCGATTATAGAACGCCCCATTATGAATATCCTTTCATTATTCATGACAACCCTGGGCGACCTCCTCGTAGGTCTGATATCTAACTGATCAGGGTACATTTACCTTAATTAAATAAATCCATCAACACTTAAAAACCAGATTCATTAATTGTCTTTCCCGGTAATAGCAGTATGTAAAATTAAAAAAAGGGGAATATTATGCAAATACTATCTGGAAGATTCACGGTTAAAAAGAGAGGGCTCTTCCCAGAGTGAAGGATGCTCTTCTTCGAACCTTTTAAGTATAGCCTTCATAACCGTTTCCCTGAAGAACTCAGAACGGTTCTTTATCCTGAAACGCTCGCAATATATCCCCAAAGCTTTCATCTCTCTGTTATTCAGCATTACTGAAAGCTTATTGGTCCTTTTCAGCTTCTCTTCCTTATATATTGAATGCCTCACTAATTGGCGGTCTCTGATTTCCAATGCTAAAATATAAAAACAGCTATTCAGAACAGAGCAGGATGGAAAGAGTTTGTTAACAGAATGCAGGAGTAATACTTGTAATCTTTTGATTGCCTGGAAATTAATCTATGCAAAACTTTATGTGATCTGCACTCCTGTCCTGCCCGGAGCAAGCATCAGCATCCGGTATCTTTATATTTCCCTTATCTGTTTTCCAGCATGCTCCACCCTGAAACCATAATGCTTTCTCTCAGGCTTTCCCGGCGCTCCCAAGCACATTAACTATTTTATGCTTGTATAATTCCTTAAGTTTATCACGGGCCGGGCCAAGGTAATTTCGCGGATCAAATTCACCCGGTTTTTCAACAAATACTTTTCGTATTGCGGCAGTCATGGCAAGACGTCCGTCGCTGTCGATATTGATTTTGCAGACAGCTGAACCTGCCGCCCGTCTCAGCTGATCTTCTGATACACCTGCAGCATTCTCCATTTTCCCGCCATACTTATTGATCTCATCGACAATATCCTGCGGGACTGATGAAGCGCCGTGAAGAACTATAGGAAATCCAGGTATACGCCTCTCACATTCTTCAAGTATATCAAAACGTAAAGGAGGCGGGAGCTCCCCTGGTTTAACCTTGAATTTAAAAGCTCCATGCGATGTGCCTATTGATATGGCAAGAGAGTCAACCCCTGTCTTTTTAACAAAATCCTCTACTTCCTCCGGACGTGTATATGAAGTATGCTCCGATGATACTTCATCTTCAATCCCTGCAAGTACTCCCAGCTCGCCTTCAACAGTAACATCAAATTTATGTGCATGCTCAACAACCTGACGGGTCAGCTTTACATTCTCATCATACGGCAAATGAGATCCGTCAATCATAACTGAAGAAAATCCCATTTCAATACATGACTTACATGTCTCGAATGTATCACCATGATCAAGGTGAAGGACAATTGGTATGGCATGCCCTAATTCCTTTGAATATTCCACAGCGCCCTTTGCAAGGTACTGAAGAAGTGTTTGATTTGCGTATTTCCTTGCTCCCTTTGATACCTGTAATATCACAGGGGATTTAGTTTCAACACAGGCACTTATTATTGCCTGCATTTGCTCAAGATTATTAAAATTAAATGCGGGAATGGCATATGCGCCTTTGACTGCAGCCTTGAATAATTCTCTCGAATTTACCAGGCCTAACTCTTTATAATGTAACATGATTCTTTTGAAATTTATGTTCAGCACAAGATAGTTATTTATGTCTTAGGATCAAAAGAATTTCCCCCATTCACTTTGATAAATAATGAGGGATTAATCACCTTTTATATGAATTTTTCACATGAAATGAAGATATTATGTAACTTCGTAATTTTATTTTCAAATAACATTATAAAGATGTCGGTGAACGCTGATGCAGCGTAATAATATTAATCACGTATTTATATATGGATACCGCAGTGATCGTAGTTAAATAATTAACCAAATGAGAAAATTCTTCTGCTTCATCATGGCCTTTATAATATTGTCTCCTGGGATATTGTTTGCCCAGGAGAAATTCTGGTCTCTTGAAGAATGTATCAAATATGCAATCGATAATAATATCCAGATCAAGCAGCAGGTTCTGCAGACACAGTATCAGGGAAACCTGCTTCTGCAGTCAAAACTGAGTCTGTTACCAACACTTAACGGTCAGGCAAGCCATAATTATTCATTCGGTCGTGCACTCGATGAAACGACTTATGAATATACCGAAAACCAGAACATTCAGTCAAACAGTTTTTATGCCGGTGGCAGTATGAGTCTTTTCAAGGGGCTCCAGAATTATAACACAATCAGAAGAAATGAATATCAGCTGCTTGCAAGTGAAATGGATCTGGAGACTATTAAGAACAGCATCTCCATGAATATCGCGCTGGCCTATCTTCAGATACTACTCAACAGAGAGCTTGTTTCAGCAACAGAGAACCAGCTTCAGATAACAAAACAGCAGATAGATAAGACCAATAAGATGTTCAATGCAGGAAGCGTTGCAAAAGGAAGCCTTCTCCAGATAGAAGCTCAGGCAGCAAGCGAGGAATTACAGCTTATCAACCTTAAGAATCAGCTTGATATATCTTATCTTACACTTACCCAGATGCTTGAGCTTGGATCTCCCACCGGTTTCCAGATTTTGATTCCCGACATCATAATTGATACTAACTCATTTATTACAGAAAACATTGATGAGATATTTGATCTGGCCCTGCAGTCACGTTCTGAAATAAAAAGTGCCGAACTGAACCTGACAGCAAGTGAATATGATCTCAAAATAGCAAACGGCAGCCGGATCCCAAGTCTGTCGATGAACCATTCAGTCACAACACGTTTTTCCGACATAGCAATCAAGATGAGCAATCCCGCTGAAAACTACAAGTTTTCTGAACAGCTGAATGATAACCTTAACTACGGTGTGGGATTTTCACTGTCAGTCCCCATCCTCAACGGATGGCAGATCAACAGGAATATAGCTAATTCAAGAATATCAATTGAGAACAGCAGGTATGTGCTTGAAGGAGAAAAGAAAAAATTATATAAGAATATCCAGCAGGCTTATGCCGATGCCACTGCAGCCTTAAAAAAGTTCACTGCAAGCATGAAGGCTGTTACCTCAATAGAAGAGTCGTTCAGGTACACAGAGCAGAAATTCAACGTTGGGATGGTGACACCTGTAGATTACAATGCAGCAAAAACACAGCTTCTTAATGCTCAGTCGGATATGTCGCAGGCTAAATATGAATATGTTTTCAAAACAAAGCTTCTTGATTTCTATAAAGGATTGCCACTCAGTTTGAATCAAATAAATTAACCTTATCAGGTCTGAAACCATGAAACAAAATAAAATATTAAGGATTTTAATAATACTAGTCATTGTTCTTCTTGCATTTGCAATTATCGGGAAAAAAGCCGGCTGGTTTGGAAAAGCTGCAACAGTTAAGGTTGCGGTGGAGCATGCCTCCAAGCGCCAGATAACAGAGACTATTACGGCAAACGGCAAAATACAGCCGGAGAGGGAAGTTAAGATCACACCTGATGTATCAGGTGAGATAGTCGAGCTTAATGTAAGGGAAGGAGACCCTGTTGAAAAAGGGAAGCTTCTTCTTAGGATAAGACCCGATGTATATATCTCGCAGAGAGACCGCTCTCTTGCAGCAATAAGTTCAGCGAGAGCACGTCAGGCTCAGGCTGAAGCACAGTTCACTCAGGCAGAGCTGTCATTCGCCAGGACAAAACAGCTTTTCGCAGAACAAACTATCTCCTTATCTGATTTTGAACAGGCTGAAGCATCATATAATGTGGCAAAAGCTGAGGTCGACGCCGCAAAATTTTCAGTAATCAGTTCCGAAGCTTCCCTTAAAGAGGCTAATGAGAACCTTATAAAGACTTCGATAAATGCCCCAATGCCTGGAACCGTTTCGATGCTCCTCGTTGAACTTGGAGAAAGGGTTGCCGGTACAAACCTGATGGCCGGTACTGAAATATTGCGTATTGCAGATCTTTCACGAATGGAAGCTCAGGTTGAAGTAAATGAGAACGATATTGTCAGGGTAAGCACCGGCGATACTGCCTTTATTGAAGTCGACGCTTATCTCGACAGAAAATTTAAAGGAATAGTCACAGAAATAGCTAACTCTGCAAAGACAACAGGCACATCTGCCGATCAGGTAACAAACTTTGACGTCAAGATCTTTATCCTTCCTGATTCATACAAGGACCTTGCAGAAGATGGAAGCAATCCTTTCAGACCTGGCATGTCAGCAACAGTTGAAATTCTTACCGAAACAAAAGAGAATATCCTGACTGTTCCAATTCAATCTGTTACAACACGGACCGACACTACTGAAACAGGATCTGCCGTATCCGATGACATCAGGACAATTGTCTTTACAACCGACGGGGAATACGCCTATGCAAAGGATGTAAAAACAGGGATACAGGATAATAGCTATATTGAGATAATTTCAGGCATTGAGGACAGTGTAAGAGTAGTCTCTGCGCCATTCAGTGCCATAAGTAAGAAATTATCAGACAGCACTCTTGTTGAAATAGTAAAAAAAGATGATCTGTATAAAGAAAAATAGCTTGCAGAAACCGGCATGAAGATATGATACTATGTCTGGAAACTTCAACTACAATCTGTTCTGTCGCACTTTGCGGAAAAGATCAGGTAATAACTGCAAGAGAAAATTATACAGATAAATCTCATGCCTCTTCTCTTACTGTTCTGATAGCTGAAGTCCTGAAAGAAACCGGTATAAGAACAGGCGATCTGGATGCCGTAGCTGTAAGCAAGGGCCCTGGGTCATACACAGGATTAAGAATCGGAGTATCAACGGCAAAGGGAATATCGTATGCCTCCTCGATCCCTTTGATAGGTATTGATACTACAATCTCAATGTTCCATGGTTTTACAGCTTCTGTAAGGGATAATTATTCATTAAATCCGGAAGATCTTTTCTGCCCTGCCCTTGATGCCCGCAGGATGGAAGTATATTATTCAATAATCAATATTGCGGGAATGACAGTAAAAAACACACGTGCAGAGATAATCACAAAAGATTCATTCAATGATCTGCCGGAAGGAGCCCGGATATTTATTTTTGGCAATGGTGCAGGTAAATGCAAAGAAACAATAGAGCGCCGGAATGTATTCTTTTTTAATGATTTCAGGTTATCGGCATCATTTATGATGGTTCCCGCATACGAAGCATTAAAAAATAAACGTTTTGAGGATGTTGCATATTTTGAACCATTTTATCTGAAAGAATTTTTAAGCTCAAAACCTGTTAAAAATATCCTGAGATAATAAATTGGCCCGCAAATTGCCTTGCGATCTGTAAACAGCATTATGAATAGATCCCTTTTAATATTCTTTTTAACAATAGCATTGACCTTTAATGTGAAAGGACAGATCACAGCCTATCAGCCCGGTGAAAAAATTTTTTACACAATACACTATGGATTGATTACAGGAGGAGAAGCCACACTTGAACTTATGAAGGATACAAGTTCCGGGCAGGAACTCTGGCACTCAGTTCTTGACGGAAAAACCGTTGGGATTGTTGATGCCCTGTTTGAGGTAAGGGATATATACGAAAGTTTCATTGATCCCTGCAGTGAATTACCTGTAAAATCAATACGGAATATTAAGGAAGGTAAGTACAGGAGATATAATGTTGTCACCTTTGACCATAATACACGCCAGGATTCAGCTATACTGACAAGCGATCTTACGGGGATCCATATTGCCGAAAAAGGAATTCACGACATCCTTTCATGCTTTTACTGGTTTCGTAACCGTATTCTTCCTGGTATCGATACAATACAAACCGGTGATGTAATAACAATAACAACATGGTTCACTGATGAACTCTACCCGGTATCGTTGAAATATATTGGTAACGAAGAAGTTAAGACAAAGGCTGGAAAGTTGAAAGCCTATAAATTCAATCCGGTAACGGAGGTGGGAAGACTGTTCAAGACCCAGGAAGATATCACAATCTGGTTTTCTGCCGATAAAAATTTCATTCCTGTTAAAATTCGTTTTAATATCTTTGTGGGTGCATTTATGGTTGAGCTGGTAAATTACGAAGGTCTTGTTTACCCGCTTGAAATTAAGAAAAGATAGTTTAATTATTTAAATATTTATGGCTACTACTGCGGATTTCAGGAATGGACTTGTTATAGAATACAACAATGATCTTTTCACAATTGTACAATTTCAACATGTAAAACCCGGGAAAGGACCCGCTTTCGTGAGAACAAAATTAAGGAGCATAAAAACCGGAAGGGTGCTTGATAACACTTTTTCATCAGGCACAAAAGTGAATGTAGCAAGAGTTGAAAGACGTCCCTATCAGTATTTATATAAGGATGATATCGGTTATTATTTCATGCATCTCGAGACTTACGAACAGATACATGTTGAGGAATTTATTATTGATAATCCCGAATTCCTTATGGAAGGGCAGAATGTTGAGATTGTTGTTCATGCCGATACAGAGAATGTCCTTTCAGTTGAGCTGCCGCAGTTTGTCATAATGGAAGTCGTTTATACCGAGAAAGGCCTAAAGGGAGATACTGCAACAAATGCTTACAAACAGGCAAAAATGCAGAATGGCAGTACTGTTATGGTTCCTCTTTTCGTCAATACCGGCGATAAGATTAGAATTGATACCCGCGATAAGATATACATTGAACGGGTCAAAAACTGATACCGCAAATGGAAGATAAAAGGCATTTGTCCGACAGGTTTAAAATTTCCAAATTCAAGCTGGATTCGCTTCTTGATATAACTACGTCGATCAATGCAAATCTTCCTACCGAGGAACTTCTTTCGAAATATGAATCTATACTAAGGGATAATCTCGGAATCGGCAAGATCCTGATACTTAAGCGCTCCGATACCTGGGAGTGCCTTATGAACGGTGGGTTCCCAAAACATCTCGAAACAATTGATGTTGAATCAAGGCTGCTTGAATATGATGATATTACATACGTCTCAGCAGAAATGGGGTTTGAGGGTGTCGATATCATTGTGCCGGTTTTCAATAATAAGCTTCACCTTGCATTCATTTTTATAGGGGATATTGAAGAAGAGGGAGAAGGCATGAGCCCGGTCCTGAAACATCTTACATTCATTCAGACTATTTCGAGCATTATTATTGTTGCAATTGAGAATATCAGGCTGCACAAAGAGAGCCTGCGGCAGGAAGCTCTGAAAAAAGAACTTGAGCTTGCCTCAAGGATGCAGAAAATGCTTATCCCCGACAACAGTCACATGCCCCGTAATCCTCAGATAATTGCAACCGGGTTCTATCATCCTCATTATGAGGTGGGAGGAGATTATTATGATTGCATAAGGCTGTCTGATACAAAAACCGGCTTCTGCATAGCCGATGTTTCCGGAAAAGGAATGTCTGCTGCCCTGCTAATGTCAAATTTCCAGGCCAGCCTCAGGGCGCTGCTTACAGCCGATATTCACCTTGAGACACTCATCCATAAGCTTAATTCAATAGTGGTCTCCAATGCGGCGGGAGAAAGATTTATCACCTTTTTTATTGCAAGGTACGATCACAGTAAGAAAACACTTGAATATATAAATGCTGCACATAATGCACCCGTACTCTACTATACCGAATCAGATGAAGTTGCATATCTGAATTCATCGTGTGTCGGACTTGGCATGCTAGACGAGATCCCGGTTGCTTACAGAACGGAGGTCCCTATAAAGGGTTACTCGAAAATCGTATGCTATACTGACGGACTTTCTGAATTAAAAGGTGAAGACGGCAGGGAGATAGGAACGAAGGAGATAGTCCGCCATATCTCAAATAATGATCCTGTTGAAAAGAATCTTGAAGAGATGATCAGATACCTCGGGATACCTGATACAAATCCCTATCTGTTTGATGATGTGTCAATAATTGCAGCTGACCTCAGATAAAAATCAGACAGCCCTTATAAGGTAGTAGTTTTTCTTCCCTCTCTGGATCAGGAGATATTTATCATTCAATAACTGCTCTTGTCCTATCAGGATATCCGGATCATCGATTTTCTCCTTGTTAAGGCTTACGCCTCCACCCTGTACCATCCTTCTGAGCTCTCCTTTTGAACTGAAAACCTGAGTATTTTCGGCGCAGAGAGCTGTGAACGTAACACCGGTGACAAGTAGATTCCTGTTTATATCGAATGCCGGTACACCCTCAAAGACTGAAAGGAATGTCGCCTCATTCATCTTTCTCAGTGTTTCCGTTGTCCCTTTTCCGAAAAGTATCTGTGATGCTTCGACTGCCGACTGATAATCATCGCGTGAGTGGACCATTACCGTAAGCTCCTCGGCAAGCCTCTTCTGAAGAATTCTCTCGTGTGGTGAATTATTATGGTCTGCAACAAGTTTTTCTATCTCATCACGCCCTATGAGGGTAAATATTTTAATATATCTGGCAGCATCCTCATCTGAAACATTCAGCCAGAACTGGTAAAAATTATATGGTGATGTTTTTTCCGGATCCAGCCATACATTACCGGATTCCGTTTTACCGAACTTGGTACCGTCAGATTTTGTAATAAGCGGACAGGTAAGAGCGAAAGCTTCTCCGCCGGTCTTGCGCCTGATAAGCTCTGTACCGGTTACAATATTGCCCCACTGATCTGATCCGCCCATCTGCAACCTGCATCCGATCTCATTATACAGATGAAGGAAGTCATAGCCCTGAACAAGCTGGTAAGAGAATTCCGTGAATGACATTCCTTCACGCGAATCTGATCCCAGTCTTTTTTTAACGGAATCTTTCGACATCATATAGTTGACTGTTATATGTTTTCCTATCTGACGGATGAATTCAAGGAATGAGAACTCTTTCATCCAGTCATAATTATTAACCATAACAGCCCTGTTCTTTATATCTGATTCAAAATCGAGGAATCTTGAAAGTTGTTTCTTAATACCTTCCTGGTTCCTTCGCAGGGTAGCCTCATCGAGAAGATTTCTTTCTTCCGATTTTCCGGAGGGATCTCCTATCATTCCTGTTGCGCCGCCAACAAGGGCTACAGGAATATGACCTGCCCTCTGAAAATGTACAAGTAACATAACCTGCACCATATGACCTATATGCAAAGAATCGGCAGTCGGATCAAATCCGATATATCCTGATACAATCTCTTTTTCAAGCATCTCCTCAGTGCCCGGCATGATGTCATGCAACATACCTCTCCACCTGAGTTCATCTACAAAATTCATAAACGGTAAGATTAGAGAAATGCAAATATAGTAAACACGATCAAATTATGATTTCGGTAGGCTTTTCTTTGGGTTTTTGTTTTTTCTTCAGCCTGTCAAAGCTCTGGTTAAAATTGCCTTCTCCGAGTATTGGGAATATCGCCGGAACAATATCTGATATCGGATTATATAGTTTGGACCTTCCAATTTTTTCTTTATTTATAAATGGCCTTCTGGCATCAATTGCATTAAGAATGCAAAATATAACACTCAGTATCAATACGCTTTTTATAAGGCCGAACAACATTCCAAGGATCTTGTTAAGAAAACCGAGAGATACTGAATCTATTATTTTATCGGCCAGTATGCCGACAAAATGTATGACTACAACTATCACTCCGAAAGTTATCAGGAAGGCTATTATTCCGACGTACTGGCCTGACATATCGAACCATTCATAAAGTTTTCCTGCTGTAAAAGCCGAGAATTTTATTGCACCCCATATACCGAGAACAAGAGCTGCCAGTGCCGCAACTTCTTTCACAAAACCATCGATGAAACCACGGACAACAGCAACTCCAAGTATAATAAGTATAACAATATCAATCCAGTTCATATCTGATAATTTTAAGAAGTGAAAGTATGAAACTAAAGTGATTAATCAAAATGAGGAACGGCGCAAAGGCGTTACGGCATTAAGGCGTTACGGCATTAAGGCGTTACGGCATTAAGGCGTTACGGCGTTACGGCGTTACGGCGTTACGGCTTTAGGGTATTACGGCTTTAGGGCTGGGGATTTCGAAAAGGCAGTACGTTTGAACTACTGAATCCGGGAAATAATTATCAGGTTGGGAATGAGAAAAAAAAGATATAATTTTGCGAGCTGACTGGTCCTATAGTTCAATGGATAGAACGGAGGTTTCCTAAACCTTAAATCCAGGTTCGATTCCTGGTGGGACTACAATTAATTTACGCAATCAGCTATAAATGAGCTGGTTGCGTTTTTATTTAATACATAGGTTCCCCGCATTTGTTCCATAACTATAAAAACTCATAATATATGGTTGGCCAATAATATAACTATATGAATTATTCAGACATTATTTTTAAAAGAACGTTTCTCTTCGTAGAGTTTATACAAAAAGATGTCCGGCAAGGATAACCGGACATGCTCATTCTTCAGAATCCTGGTTTAAATATCAGGCATTTGCGCCTTCAACTGTCTCCTGGCTTTTCTGGTCGTTCACCCGGTATTTTTCGTGGTATCCTTTCTTCCAGTCCTTGCTCTTGTCATGGTGCCCTCCCGGGGCAATGCCTGTAAGCAGTATCTTGGAAAGCAGGAATAATCCTGCAGTCTGCCAGTAAGTCAATGCCGGACCGTTGAACAGTTCGGGAACGAGCCAGTTCCAGAGAGCCTGGACTCCGAAGATCACACCTATAACAAATCCGATTCCGAGGATTCCAAAACCGACATACTTAAGAACATTTTTTGTTTTCATGTTATTTTTCCTTTAATAGTTTGTAAACTGATTTAAGATTCTGCCTCAGGGCAATAATTGCGTAGCGCTTCCGCGACAGCAGGGTGTTCAAAGGCACTCCTGTTGTTTCCGATATCTCCCTGAAGCTCTTGTCTTCAAATTCATTTTCGACGAATACGCTTCTTTGTTCCTGAGGCAATCCGTCGAGAGTCTTTTCGATAATCTGCCAGATCATTTCCCTAAGCTCCTCATCGCCGGGCATAAAGGCAGGCTCGGGCAGTATCTCGCTCAGTGTCAGCGGCCCCTGGTCATCCTCAAGGATTTTTTCTGCAAAGTCTGACTGCCGGTGTTTCTTTCTTCTGAAAAGATCTGTGATCCTGTTTTCCGCAACCCTGTAGATCCATGCTGAAATACTCTCGATTCTCCTGAGGTCGTTAAAGCCTACCGTGAGCTGATAGAAGACATCCTGCAGTATGTCTTCGGCTTCAGTCCCGGCAGGTATCCTGTTCCTGATATACCCGAGGAGCCTGTTTTTCTCCTTTTTATAGGCTTCCGATATTATTTCTGATTCTTTCGGGCTCATGTTTATGATCTTCTGAATCTAAAGACGAACTCACATACAAGATATTTTAAAATTCCGAAAAAATTTTGTAACTACCTGAGATAATGGCACTTTAATTAAGGAGAATAATATTGCCGGGGAGAGGAATTTAATCAGAGCACCTATACAGAAATATCCTTCCTCTCCAGCTTTCTCTTTTCTGCCCCGGGTGCATTGTAGAATCCTGCTGAATAGTCGAGGAACTCATTGACGCTCATTGAAGAATATGCCGAGGCTTCGGCGGGGACGTAACCGATATGTTCTTTTATTTTACTGGTCTCCCTTATCACATCCATCCCCATTATCCTCGCGCTTCCGGCTGAGGGGAAGATCAGATTAAGCAATAACCTTATTGTCGTTGATTTTCCTGCTCCGTTGGGGCCGATGAATCCGAAAATCTCTCCCTCTCCGACTGAGAGCCTGACATCTTCGATACCCCTGGTCTTCCCGTAGAATTTCGTCAGACCGTTTATCTCAATAACAGGCAGTGGCATTTTAATGAAAATTAGTAAAAGCTTTCAAAGGTATATAAATAGGAGATTAGTTATACCCGCACTATCTGGTAGTTGTTCGATTGTTTCCCGATTTGGTTGTCATTCGGTTGTCATTCGATGGTCATTCAATTGTCATTCAATTGTCATTCAATAGACATTCAATGGCTTTGCCCTTCGAAGCTTTCTTTGACCACCGTAACGTAGTGAAGGTGGTAGCGGAGAAGGGTCATTCGATTGTCATTCGATTGTTTGACTATGAATGACGGCGAAGCCCAATGACGTGAAGCCAATGACAGCGCCAGGTGGTCAGGTGAAGCTCCTTTTCCTCCCTACCCGACTTTCTTGAAGTGATAATAAAAGCTGAAAGGCTTTCCAAGATAGAAATCTCTCCTGAATCCGGCTTTTCTGAACTGTTCCCTTAACCTGCGGAACTTTTTGTTCCTGTACCTGTCGAGTGCCTTGACCTGGGCCAGGGAGTACCTGTTGACATTAAGCTCCCTGAAAGTATCGGTGAAAAGCTTGCTTCTCACAAGGCTGTAATTGTTGAAGTCCAGCTTTTCGGCTGCCAACTCTCCGAATCTCATTACCGATTTCTGATCAGGATCCTTTAGCTTCCTGACCTGGTGATATGTCCTGTTTATCTTTGAGAACTGTCCCGCAAGGGTTGATTTTCTTATCCGCACCTCCCCGTCCCTGCTCAATTCATAGCCTACAAAACCTATCCAGTGGGATGCATCTCCGGCTCCCCTGCCCCACCTGTACACGGGCTTCGATTTATTATCCCAGAACTCTCTTTTCGTTTTCTCATCATCCTTGAATTCCGAAACCGGCCTGAAGGGATGATTGAGCAGCTTGTGTTTCCGCAGAGATCCCTCGTACCTGTTGATCAATTCTTCGCACTTCTGACGGCTGGTGTGCATCAGCAGGATGTCATCGCCAAATCTCAGAAAAAGCTTTTCGGGATCGGGTTCTGAAACGATTGCCTGATCGACGGCATTCATTACGATGTTTGACACAAGCAGCGAAAGTGCTCCACCCTGGGGAGTCCCTATATTGTCACGCTCATTTTCCCATTCCTTTTTCGAATAAACAGAGTTCTCAACAAAACTTTCAGGATCTACCCATTCAAATTTCCGTGTCTTGTTCATTTTATTAAGCGAGACCCTGTACCTGCTCCAGTAAGCCTTGTCGGAATTTTTCTGCAAAACGTCCCCGGAGTATGAATAAGAGTCGATATAGGAATTGAAAAACTTTTTTATCAGATCCGTACCCCCAGCTCCGGTCCTTGCAACCAGGTTCTCAAATTCCCTTTTTATGATTTTATGGTTCAGGATGTCGAAGAATTTCCTGATGTCGCATTCGGCTACGTAGATCTCCCTGTCTTTGTGAAGGCTGAGATATTCCTTAATGGATCTTATTGCATCATGCTGGCTTGTAATTTTTTTCTCTCCCCGGTAATTCCGGCGTATCCTGTATGAGAGTATCTCATCGTGCAGGCAGCTGTCGAACAGGTGCGACAGGTACTGGTTTGTAAGGCTGAGCATCACCTTGTCATCGAGGGTGTCGTATTTGCAAATAGGCCTGTAGATAATTTCACCACCATCATTCACATCCTTGAATTTGGGGATAACCGATGGCTTGCTGAATGAGAAATCCTCTTTCCCTCTGCAGATATCCATGATATGAGCAATGTAGCTGTTCAGCCTGGGTATGTAGGGTTTTGCAGGATTGCTTTTACGATGTTTCCTTATTGTATAGTTCAGGGTTTTAAGATGAAGAACCGATGCCGGGATATGCTGTTTTGAAGAGCTGAGCGGGTCACGAAGAAATCTTTTCGACCTGTTGATCCTGATCCAATCCCTTCTTGAGGGCATTAACAGCTGAAGTTCATCATCGAGGTTCTGCGGGTTCCTGCGTTTTGAGCGGCGCATCCTTTTGCATTTCTCCCTGCACAGGATAGTGATTATCCTGTCGTCGCTTACAAATTCTTCGAAGCTCATTTACCTTCTAATTTTAAAAAAGGTGTCCGGGAACTATACACTAGCTAATCCGTAAAATACGGCTACCCGCACTGCGACAAGCGCCATGAAAGACACAGGCAGTTCCTTTTTCACGGGTATGGAACAGCCCCGACGGGTCTTTCTGTACATTTCTATTGACCCCGGACACCAATAGGTGCCAAGTTATTCAATTAAGTCAATGCTTTTGCATGGCAGGGAAAAAATATTCTGCATCAACCCGTATAGAATTTTATTTTGTGTTCCTTCAGGAACAGTTTGATTATGTCAGCATGAAGGCACTGGCCGACAAGGAATTTAGGCTGGTAGTTCAATGTTACGGTCTCCTTTACATCTTGCGGATCGCTCTTTTTGAAATTGTACGTGAAATCAAGGCTCGCAGCGTGTGTGTTTATACCGCATAGCAATCCTTTGGTATTTATAAGCGGTCCGCCGCTAAGTCCGGGTAAGGCCGGAGAGCTTGTTTCGAGACCGTAAACATAATATCCGTTGATAAGGTTTCTTGTCACGATGCCCCCTATGGGATAGAAGACCGGATCCCTGTCCCTGTAGTTTGTCCATTCTATTTCATCCTTTTCAGGATCGTAGTTGAAATTTGTAAACTGCGGATTTATGAACCCAAGCTTGCAAACCGACAATCCGGGTTTTAAGATTGTTTTGCCGCTCACGAACCGGGCATATGATTTATTCAGGCGTTTCCCGAAGTTCTCGAAGATCATTATTGAAAGATCATGCCGCGAGTGGTGGATGAACCTGAACTTTGGAGAGGGTTCCGTAAAGCAGTCATGGAACTTCAGGCTGGCCTGCACTACCGGGAAGATATCCTTGCCTCTGTATCCGTACTTTGTTTCCAGGTTTCTCAGCTTCGCAGACCCGGGGCTTATTCTGAGCTTTGCCTTTTCGCGGAGGAAACTTTGGTAATTGTCATGGGCGGCAGTCAGCTGCTCGATACGCTCGGCAACATTCCTGGCTGTTATTGCCACCCCGTATGCGTTTACAAATATGATGTTATAGGCCCCCTTTTTTACCTCGTTTTCATTGTAGTATCTGAAAAGTGCATGCACCGGCCTAAAGTATCCAGAGGTTTTTTCTATTGCTTTTACGAACATGTTTCACCTGTTTTACATTGTTACTGAAAAATCCCGACAAAGGTGTTCAGCTCTTTTAAAATATTAAAGGTAAGTTTTCCGGTTTGATATTTTAATGATGCCCCTGGACGTAGGCAGCAAAAATGTCCAAATGCGCACATAGAATGCTCATGAAGATTCATGACATTTTGATCAGTGGATAACCTGAAATATATTTGTACCGGATTATCGGTCACAATTCAATACAAAGCATTAAAAACAAAACAGCCCTGGCAGACAATGATGCCTGCAGCTGTTAAGTCGGGGTGCGATACGGCGGGGGCTATGCTGCACAACGGAATGTTTAACCTTTAATGCTTTTAACCCATGGAAAAAATACCCAAACCCACGAGAGAGCTTGCGAGCGAAGTGATGAACATAAAATCGAAGCTCGACAGCCTGAACCTTTACAGGGAATTTGAGATCATCTCATCGCTGAACAGGCGAAAAGCCCTGATCCTTGATTCGTATGACTGGGCTGACAAGGAATTCACTGAGAACGGCAAGTCGGGACTGATGGACTGCTTCGGAGATGTGCTGATACCTGCATTGTATGATGAGACCTGGTTCCGGACAAACTGGTTTGTGCCCCGTGACAAGCCTATAGCCTGCAGAAAGGGTGACAAATGGGGAATAGTAATGCCTGACGGAAAGGGTACCGTGGTTTCAGGCTTCGTGTACGACAATATCTTCCTGGAAGAATATTATGCCATGTGGAGCTTGATTATTGTCAGGCTGGGTAACAGTTACGGTTTTATCGATACTGCAGGCAAGCCCCTTACGCCTGTTGACATTGATGAGATCTTCCAGCCGGCGAACGACATGGGAAAGGTACGCAAGGGCGACAAATACGGATTCATCTACTACAACGGCGACTATATCGTTCCTGCATATGAGGAAATATCCTTTTCTGAAACTGATACGTTCTATCATGTAAAAAAGGATGGCCTCTGGGGCTTTGTCGATAAAAACAGGAACTTCATTTCCGCTGAAGATTGCAATGAAAATAATAATCCTGATTTTTATGGCAGCATAGTATGTATTTGAGCTAATCTAAAAATCCGGTAACTTTACTGAACCAAAGAAAGAATATGCCAGTAAACAGCAGCGCTCTCAAAAGATTCCAGGTATATGACAAGTGCCTGAGAAGCATCCGCAGGGATTATACCCGTGAGGATATCCTGAATGAACTTGCGAAGGAAGAAAAGCGCGGGGGCAGCAAAGCAAGCGGAGAAAAGGCTGGAAGCGGAATAGCCGTAAACGACCGGCAGTTCTACCAGGATCTCAAAACAATCGAAGAGGAATGGGGCATAGAAATAGAGCGGAACACAGGCAAGGGCAGGAATAAGATATACAGGTACAAAAACCCCGGCTTCTCGATCTTTGCCCATCAGCCAAAGGACAATTACCTCATAAGGCTCAGGGACACGCTTTTTGTATTGCAGCAGTTCAGGGGGCTTCCTCACTTTGATTTCCTGAATGACCTCTTCAGGGAAATAGAAGAAGCCGACGGCAGGGAGCTTGAGCAAAGGATCATTGTCGATTTTGACGGTAACCCGGAGCTCAAGGGACTGGGACATTTTTCAATGCTTCTGACTTCAATCCAGCTCAGGAAAGCCATAAAAATAAAATACCGGGCAGGTTTCAGGAAGGCGCACAGCATAATCCTTTCGCCGTATTTCCTCAAGGAGTACGGCAACAGATGGTTTCTGATGGGAAGCGAGAAGGGCTACAGGAGTGTTTCATGTTTAGCCCTCGACAGGATAGAGAGCCTGGCTTATGCCGAGAAGGAGAAATTCACGGAGACCGGCACCGACTTTGAAAAAGAGTATTTTGAAGATGTAATAGGAACCACAGTACCTAAAAACGGCAAAGCGGAAAAAATAGTCCTGAGGTTCAGCAAAGAGCGGTTCGACTATGTAGAGTCGAAGCCCCTGCACGGATCGCAGAGATCTGACAGGAAAAAGAGGCTGGTTACAATTGAGGTTATTCCCAACAGGGAACTGGAGTCGCTGATACTTCATTACGGGAATGATGTCGAGGTGCTGGAGCCGGAGAGCCTGCGCAGCGAAATCATGGCAAGGATTTCAACGATGAACGGCTTGTACAAAAAAGAAGATCACTAAATAAACTGCAGCCTGACTTAAGGGATTGCAATACTTTTTAAATTTGCTGGTATCATGTTTCACCCTTAAAACACCAGCAATGAGCAAGCCTGCAAAAAAAACGACCCCGGACAATAAGGATAATCCCCCCCTCAATGGATATGGAACCTTTGTATACCCAAATGGCGACAGGTATGAAGGTGAATGGAAAGATGGCAAGAGATCTGGCCAGGGGAAACTCCTGTTTAATCTAGAAAATAAAAGAAACTCTGTCTGGTACGAAGGAACCTGGGAGGATGACTCCATGAATGGCTATGGGGTGATGCTTAAAACAAACGGAAGCAGATATGAGGGCGAATGGAAGAATAATGAAAAGTCCGGCCGGGGAACTCTGATCTGGCAATCCGGCGATCGTTTTGAGGGCAGCTGGAGGGCTGATGAGAAAAACGGACAGGGCACATATTTCTGGCATGACGGATCAAGCTATGAGGATGAGCACAGGGATGGCAAATATCTTGGCAGGGCAATTTACAGGGACGGGCACGGGCGTATAACAAGGCAGTACCCGGAAGGTGACGTCACACAGAAGGGTAGAAATCTGCTGATAGAGAGGGGAAGACGTCCTAATAAATACATTGCTGAAGGAAAATTCGACAACATATATCTTTGCTATAATGATTACTACCCGCACATTGTAACGCATATTGTAATAAATGATGCTAAATATTATCTTCTGGATGAACTTGTCCCGGATATATGTGAAAAGTATTTATCTGCCAATGGATTCCTGCTGATTAGGCTAAGCGCATTCGATTTCAGCAAAACGACAAATGAATTTCTCGAAAGAACCAGAAATCTGTTGATGAGACTTGTAAAAGATGACAAGGTCGAATTTATTTCTCAATGCATTGCCAGTTTTGCTATCTCAGGGATGCCTGTAGTAAAGACAATGCTTATCGGGATAACTGCCCGAAAAAGACATGACCTCAGAAATAAAGTCAGGTTCATATCAATGCCTGATAAGCTTGAGGAGGGATGGGAAGGAGAGTGGGGAGAATCATTTTTTGCAAATTTCAGGGGAGTGCCTTTCACCCGCGAGGAATGCCTCAGTGAAAAAAACTTTACTGAGGTGCCCTGCAACGAGATTGAAGATCTGCACCCTTTCGCACATCTCCCTCTGAATGATACCCTGGATTCCGAAAAAGGTCATGAGCTTGGAGAGTTCATGATGCTTTGCCCGGGTGACTATGCTGATGAAGTGAATTTCAGAATTTCCTACCCTGCGAAAGGGATAAGCCAGGGATTGTTTGATTCCTATACCGATTATGTCCGTGAAGAGCGGGAACTTTTCGGCAACAGCGAAAGGCCGTTTTACAGAAGGATGATAATAGACAGGAGCTCTATAGTCTTTTCAAAAACTTCCAATTCGCCGTATGCCGGCTCACTCCTGATAAAGGATCCGCAAAAAGCCTTCTTCATAAATTACCCTTATTCCAATGACAACCAGTACACAATTGCAGTCTGTCTCAAGCCTGGATATAACGACAGGGTTGACATAGAATATATCTACCTCCAGACAAGGAAGAGGGAGTTCCTTAATCAGTTTTACTTCTATAACGGAGGCCTGACAACAATAGTAATTGCACCGTCAACAATCCTGAAAGCCCGGATCCGGGAACTGCCCGCACTGGATATTCAAAGGGAGATTGTTCGGCAGGAAAAGGAGAAGTTCTTCAATACGCAGAAACAGATCCTGGATTCACACATGATGCTCCTGGATTATGAGGAAGAGCGTAGGTCACTTGACAGGCAGTTGAGCCAGCTGGATGCAAGGCTCTCGGAGATAAGAAAGGGAATTGTCGACTCCGATCCCAGGCTGAAGAAGGTGATCGGGGCCTGTGGTTCAATAACTGAAGAAAGAAGAAAGGAGGCTGAGGATATTTTGTATTATCTACTTCCAATCAAGAAATGCCTTGAAGAAGGAAATGCCTGTTCCGCACCCGGATTTGGGAATAAGTCAAGGATCCTTATCGAATGCGTCATCCACACTCTGAAGTCGATGAATGTCATCCCCGGATCATATGATGTGAGTAAATCAGTTAAACATCTGTGCCGCAAGAAGGCAGGCTGGTCTTCGGAGATCCCTGAAGATCTGCAGCAGGATCTTTCAGGGTACATGCACATCCTGCATGAGCTTTCTCACAAGGAGGCTGAAGAGAAACCAGATCAGATCATTAAGATCCTTACTTTACTGACTGATCTTATGGAATGGCTGAAAGAATTTACAGCCAGGAACAGTGATATTGACAGGAATTTCAGGAGATGGGGTATATCATACGAACAGATGACACCCGGCGGAGTAAGAAAGCTCCGTGGTGTCAACGGAGTCGTAACAAGGAAATGGATCAGCAGGGATGGTGTCCTTAGGGGTGCGTTCATGACAACATTTGATACTGGATTGACAATAAGCATCTCAACGGAGAAGACATTAAAGCTCGGACTTGGCTATGGATCGATAGTTGAGGTTAACGCTGTCGAGCGGGATGAAAAATGGAGAAGCGAGGAGGTTACCGTAATAAATAACTGCCCGTTTCATTACATGTTTCCGCCGCCGGATCCCACGCACTTCAGGCGGGAAAGAAGACGGAATGAAAATAATGACGATCAGAAAGGCATTAAGCCAGAGGCAAAAGTTTAACAATTTGTTACAAATAGAATCATGAACGAATCCAGGCACAGGGAAGGTTACACGGCAGGATCCGGAGACGGACTTAAAGGCAAAGCCAATGAGTATGAGATGCCTGAATCAGAGCGGAAACCTCCCGGAACTTGTCTCACTGGAGCTGAATTTTTAGAATGAATAAGCAGTACCGGATTCCCGGATACAATTCCTCTAATTAAGCATTAAATTATGATAATAATTGCTTAAATAGGCAAATAACTATAAATAAGCATTGTTAATAGTGTTTATTTAATTATATTTGTAGTAATCAGTATTTATGAACCATGCTTAATCAAGTAACAGGTGAACAGATAATTGAAAGGATCAGATATGAGAATCCCTGGTGGATAACAGGAAAGATTGAAAGTGACTATGACGATCTGCCCAGGCGTTATTATTTTGAACTTTTTGCTCCCCTGGCGTATGAGACAGAGCCGCGAAGAGCTGTTGTTCTGATGGGTCCCCGCCGTGTGGGGAAAACAGTTATGCTGCATCATCTCGTGCACGATCTTATCAAAAGCGGCATTGAACCCGGCAGGATCATTTTTATTACGGTTGAGAATCCGGTCTATAATAATATCCCTCTTGAAGATCTATGGTCTATGGCCAGGAAGGCATCAGGCAGTGAGGACCTTAAAGGCCGCTATGTGATATTTGACGAGATCCAGTACCTTAAGGACTGGGAGGTTCATCTGAAATCGCTTGCCGACAGTTACAGGGAAACGAAGTTCATTGTATCAGGCTCTGCCGCTGCCGCTCTTAAATACAAAAGCAATGAAAGCGGTGCCGGAAGGTTCACCGATTTTATGCTGCCGCCGCTTACCTTCCATGAATATATCGGTCTTAAAGACCTCGAAAGAATAATAATTCCTGCCGGATTGAACTGGCAGGGAAACATTGCAGAATTCTATTCATCACCGCATATAGATGAGCTTAACAGGCATTTTCTTGATTACATCAATTTCGGCGGATATCCCGAAGTGATCTTTTCTGAAAAGATCAGGCAGAATCCGGGGAGATATATCCGGCAGGATATAGTCGACAAGGTATTGCTGAGAGATCTTCCCAGCCTGTACGGGATCAGGGATGTGCAGGAGCTTAATTCATTTTTCACAACTATTGTATTCAATACGGGAAATGAGTTTTCACTTGAATCGCTAAATATCCAGTCGGGTGTCCAGAAAGCCCTTATAAAGAAGTACATTGAATATCTCGAGAATGCCTTTCTGGTAAGGCAGATAAAGAGGATCGATCAGTCAGGAAAACGGTTCAGGCGTGAGAATTTCTTCAAGCTCTATCTCACGAATCCCTCGCTGCGAAGCGCTCTTTTCTCGCCCCTGAGTCCAAATGATATTCTTTTGGGAAGCATGGTTGAGACGGCGGTATATTCACAGTGGATGCACAGGGAATGGTTTACGCCGTGGTATGCCAGGTGGCAGAAGGGAGAAGTTGACATGGTCGGATTAAGTGACCGCAAACTGAAGCCGTTGTGGGCGCTGGAGATAAAATGGTCGGACAGGTATTTTGAGAAGCCTTCTGAACTGAAGAGCCTGGTAAGCTTTTGCAAGGAGTGCAGTCTTAACAGCGCATTGGTTACAACAGTAAGCAAAACAGGCACGGTTGAATATGATGGTATTACCCTTCAGTTCGTTCCGGCTTCGGCATATGCATACACTGTCGGAAGGAATACGCTGGTTAAAAAGAAGCTGAAGTAACTGTAAGAAGACGGAAGACGGCTGGTCATTCAATGGCTTTGCCAGCCGAAGTTTTTTTTGACCTCCATAGCTTCAGCGTAGGAGGTAACGAAGGCTGGTCATTCAATAGTCATTCAATTGTTTGACTATGAATGACGGCGAAGCCAATGACTACTGAATGACGGCGAAGTCCTATGACGCGAGCCAATAACAGCAAAAACGATTATCTGTCTCTCAATTACCAATGTAAAAGATATTCTACGATGTCCTAAATTTTTAAGCCAAGTATGGTATCGTCTCTATGTACCTCTGAAGGTTGAGGCCAGCCCAAATAAATTTCCATTCTTACTTTTCTGTCTCTGGCAATTTTAAGATATGCTTGTTCATTTTCTTCCCATTTCCTTTCCCAGTTAGCATTTATTCTTTTCGTCCATCCGCCCTGCTTTGTCCTATGGTAAGCATTGTAGTATAGAACATTTATACCCTTTTTAAAGATGCCCGGGGCTTGTTTTCTGGAAAAATACTCATAGTTAACTGCATGTTTCCTAAAAGTACTATTATTCCCGCCTCCCTTGACATCCACGCCATCGATTTCAATTGCATAATGAACTTCCCAAGCATTAAGGTTAAATTTATCAGCTTCATTTGAAATGAGATTTTTCTTTTTGGCAAACACCAGGTCAACTTTATTATTACCCTCAGTTCCGGTTGGAATAGGAAATTCTGGGATGACACTATATCCATTCTTGACTCCCAGTTCGATTAAAAAAGCATAAGTCTCTGTCATGGTTATTTAAAATTTGAATCTTCAATCTTCGTTATGAGTCAGATTTAATGATGATACTTCTAACTCAATAATATAAAACCTTATATTAATTGAATTCACGGTCAATCCAAATATTAATGAAAAATCTTTTTCAAATGATGTAAATTAAATAATCTTGTCTAATTTAGTAATGATTATATCTTATTTAGACTTCTGCTTTCATTCGAAAAATTAATCTGAATAGTCTTTGCCGTTAATAAATATCCCCCATTCCCAGGCTCCCCAAAAAAAGTTAATAAGATGAAAATAACTGAGATAACAAATTCCACATTCTTTTTAAATAAGGTTATTATTGCATTATACTGCAAACAAAGACTTCATATTTTAAGAAAAATGTTTTGCATAAGCGTTTTATTAATAGTCTTTAATACAGTCTATAGCCAAACTGCGTATGAAAAAGAAATAGAAAAATTGTATAAAAAGTGCTCTGAAGGAAGTGTAAAATCTTGTGATAAATTAGCTGATATTGCTAAACATAATGAAAATAGTTATGTGCGTAAGGCAGCTGTTGAAAAATTAAATGACCAATATGTTTTAGGCGATATTGCAAAAAATGACAAAAATTCAGATGTGCAGCTAAGGGCTATTGAAAAAATAACAAGCCAAAGTATTTTAGGCGATATTGCAAAAAACCATAAAGACTCTGATATACGCATCGTAGCTATCAAAAAGTTTACCGATCAAAATGTTTTAGGAGATATAGCAAAAAATAATAAACCTATAAATAAGAGTATAGTGTTTGCTGCTGTTGAAAAAATAAGCGAACAGGGTCTTCTAAGTGATATTGCCAGAAATCATGCAGATGCATCTGTACGCACTTTAACAGTAAATAGAGTCAATGACCAAAATGTTTTAAGCGATATTGCAAAAAATGATACGGATCAGAATGTACGTAATGCGGCAATTAAGAGAATAAGTGACCAATTGTTAATAAGTGACATAGCAAAAAATGCTACAGAACAAAGTGTACGTATTGCTGCTGCCAATAAAATAACTAACCAGAGTTTTTTAACTGATATGGCTTTAAATGACGTATCTCCTACTGTTCGTCAAGCTGCTATTCATAAAATAATTGATCAGAGTATTTTAAACGATATTGTAAAAAATGATAAATCCCCATTAGTAAGAGAAACAGCTGTTGAAAGAATTACTGATCAAAGGGTCCTGAATGAAATTGCCAAAAATGATATTGTTCCAAATGTTCGTAGTGCGGCTATTTACAGGATAACTGACCAGAGTGTTTTAAATGATATTGTGAAAAATGATAAAGACGCTAAGGTAAGGGAAGCAGCAGTTGAAAAAATTACAGACCAAAATCTACTAGGTGCTATTGCTTTAATCGATAATAATGAAGCGGTATTGGCAGTTCGAAAAATTACAGACCTAACTATATTATTTAAAGTCATTAACAACTGCAAGGTAAATGATGTGAAGGAACTAGCTACTAAAAAAATAATTAAAGAATTTCCGAATTCTTATAATAGTTTAGAGGCCGAAAAAAATATCCCGGTATTGATTTATTTAATGAATTCTGATTATGGCAACACGAGCAAACTAGCTGCACTTAAACTTATACCGCTAAACAGTATTATTACAAAATATCATGAAAAGCTGGAAGTTACTGTAAAGATAGACTCGATCCCATCTTCTTTATCCTTTAATACAGATTATGGTGCAACATTTAGAAGTGGATATGTTGATTATGCTGTTAAAGTCACTTTAAACAATTCTGTCAGGGAATTTAAGTACAGTGGAAACCAGGCTAAAAAAACTACTGGAAATTCAAATGATAAAAATGAAGGAATCATAAACATCAATGAAATATGTGAGGTTATATTAGCACCGGTCAGTAAAGAAGATCTTGCTTTAATATCCCAGAAATCAGAAGTAAAATATTTACAAGAGACTGCAAGTATAATGATTAAATGACAAAACAGTAATTTTAGTTATCCCTTCGTTCATTTATCGTGAAATATTTAACTCAGCAATTTCCGGCAATTTTAATCGGCCTGATTCAAGTTTATTATTATAGATAACCACCCCGGCTTATTCAATATGCAGGATCTTCATATGTTTTGATACCAGTTTACAAAAATGAAGCCGACTCCTTGTGGTTTGTCATTAGGTTTGGTATCAGGGAATGTCTTGTAATGCTTTCGTTGTAGATAAGCAGGTCCTGTGCACCCCTTTCCATTGGAGTTTTTGCTTCCATCAGTTAAGGCAGATCCTCATTTGTTCAGAATGCTTTTACATTTAAACCACATTTCTGCTGACTGTTGAGTAACTTAAAGATTTTTGTCTCAATTATAAGGTGTTTTTGCCCTGAAAATAAGTACATGTGTTCTCCCTGTGCAATATGTACTTTGCCGGAGGCTTACATTCAATTGTTATTCATGGCCATTCAATTGTCTGACTATGAATGACTCGATGCCAATGACAACTGAATGACGGCCACAGGTGGCAAAGAGATTCCCCTACGGGAGGATTGTTTCTTTAAACTTCATCGAATAAGATTTTGCTTACGAAACTGTATCTCAGGCAACAGAATGACAATCTCTTTATGCGTCTCCGTATTTTGCCAGTAAACCATAAAATTAATTTTTGCATCAAAAGGCTTATAGCCTTGTCCTGCAAGCTTATCAATTGTTTCTGAGAATTTTTGTGAAAACTTAAGAACTACCTCCCCTCTTTCGTTCTCGCAGCCTTCATCTTTTACAACCAGCCTCTTGCCGGATACTAACCGGGCAATCTGAGACTGCCTGTATTCAAAAAAACCAAGGTTAACATCGCGAAATGTCAACTGGAAAGTAAGCTCATCGGGGGGTGAATAAACTTCTTTGTCAATAAGGGTGACCATATCCTTAACACCCAGCGACGCAAGGAAATTGTTATTATGGTGAATAAACAAATTTTCTTTGGCCCTTGTTATTGCTACATATAATTCTCTTTTGTTATTGTCATCGGAAAGGTCAAAATCTTCAAGCATGATGAAGACATTGTCGAATTCCTTTCCTTTTGCCTTATGGATTGTTGATACAAAAATCGTTTCTCCTTCTCTTTTTATAAAGTCCTCAAGATTTGATTCCCGGATGAATACTTCAAGGTCAGAAAAATATTTTGCCTTAGTGTTGGTGGATTCAAAATCCCTCATAAGGTTCATGCATATTTCCAGCTTGGTGCTTCCCGAGAATTTTCCTGTTAACACTTTTTTAGCCTTGTTCCATTCTTCTGAAGAAATTAATGGAGAATCACAGATTATTTTCAGGGTGTCAAGAAAAAAACGTATCTCCAGCAAATTGCTTAAATTGAATTCATCATTTGTCTGTATCAGTTTTGAGGGAAGTCCATTCCTGACTAACAAACCTGCAATGTTCAAGGCTTTACTGTTTCTATGGGTAAGAACGCATGTTGATCCCGACAGATAAGTATTAATCACTTCACTTGCTAAAGGAACCTCCAGATTTTTACTGTAGTGCCTTACCAGCTTGAGAATACCAGTCCCGGTTCTGTTCAAAACAACGGGCATGGACTTAAGCCTGTGGCTTAAAGTCTCTGCAAGTTTGTTTGAGAAGGCAACAAGATTGGACCTGCTCCGGAAGTTCTGGCTTAGCTCATACTTCTTTGCATTCATTTGGGAACAAAACATCTCCATATATACAGAATCAGCGCCACGAAAGGTGAAAATATTCTGGTCGTCATCCCCGACAAGCACAACTCTCATGTCTTCATTCTCATCGATCAGTGTTTTTATCAGATTAAATTCAACTTGCGAAATATCCTGAGCCTCATCAACAACGAGAACCATTTTAGATATTCTCGATGGTTCCACCTCACTGGCTCTTATCTTTTCAATTGCCCTGGAAATAATGATTTCTGATTTTTCAAGTGAACCGACCTTTCCAAGCAGATCGAAGCAAAATGAGTGGAATGTTTTGATTTCAATATAATTTGCTGCATTCCCGTATAAAGCGAGAAGCCTTCTTTTAAATTCAGAAGCAGCAGCTCTTGAGAATGTAAGCATCAGCAGCTGCTCATGCTTTATATCTTCCATCAATAACAGCGAGGCAAGTTTATGAACCAGCACTTTTGTTTTTCCGCTTCCGGGTCCGGCAGCGACAAGTATGTACCTGGATTCTTTATCGTTGATAATTTTTAACTGAGTGGCTGAGAGAGAGCCGAACAGCTGATTGAATTTTGCAGGGGTTAAATTTCTGGATAGATCCTTAATGCGTTCTTCCTTAAAATACTTCCTGAGGAATGAAACATAGTTCAGCCTGAAGTAATCCTCGGTAAACTGAAGCGCACTTTTATAATCCTCTATTAGTTTTCTGGCATATTCACCTACAATATGGATTTGCTGCACTTTGTTTTCATAGAACTGCTCAAGTTTCTTGTAATCCTCCTTCTTATATTGAGATTTGGCATTAAAATCAAGCTTTTCGATTGATAACTTATTATAAATGACCAAAAAGCCCCCTTCAATTTTAATTGCTTCTATTCTTGAAAGAAAAAACAGCGCGTCTTCAACATCCTCAATACTTATCTCATGCCTGAACAGCTCAGGTCCGGTTTCATATGCTTCTTTCAACTCCAGAACAGAAAATTCAACAAGTATCTCTTCTACGCCATCCTTGATTCCCTCACACTTCCTAAACAGATAATTAATAATAAACAGGGTCAGAGCATGCCTCCTGTTAAGTTTATCTGCAAGGGCTGATCTGGAATAAGCACAAAGGATATCAATATGGTGCTTTGAGTAAACCCGGTTCCTGCATTTGATCCAGTTTTTAATAGCCCAGAAATTTAACACAGTTCTTATCTTCTGCGGAGTAGCTTCCGGGCAGCCTTCTTCTATCGCACGTTCATTTAGCTCCTTGATATGATAGGTTCCATGCCCTTCTTCAAGATGTTTTAAAAAAGATTCTTCAATCTTGTGAAAAGATTCAGCAATTTGCCTGGATCTATTGAGGGTGAGCGACCTTCTTATATAGGCCTGAAGATCCTTAGCGTCATCCAGTATTTTCTCCTGTCTTAATAGTGTGATTACAGCAATAACCTCTTCGCGTACAATGCCAAGCTGGTCGGATATGTAATCTATTCTTGTTTCCGGGATCTCCTCGTTTGCCTGTTTCCTGCTCCTGCCTGATATGAGTTTCTTGATTATACGGATTGCAAGTACTTTTTGCCTTTCATTGAAGTTTTCAGACTGGTTTATTTTATCAATCGCTTCCTGAGCGTTTTTTGCCCGTATGCTGCTGGCATAAATTCGTGGCATATTCTGTCCGCGCTTCAGATATCCTGCCTCCTCAAGTGCCGAAATAGCGGTTGTAACACGCATTTCGATCTCTGCAATACTGTCATCCCATCCGGCCTTTCTTGCAATTTCAAGGGCTGAATTTGAAAGATTTGCGCGAAATCTTGTCAGTTCCTTTATTGCTCTCCATACCTGCTTGATCTCCTTAAGCGTCAGCTTGGTCTGATTCAGCAGTGTGAAGTGCTTATTCAGGTCCTCGTCGTTATACAGGACATAACAGTCTGCCGTTATCTTTTCATCCCTCCCGGCTCTTCCTGCCTCCTGTACATAGTTTTCGAGGGAATCGGATATCTCATAATGGATAATCATTCCTATGTCCTTCTTGTCGACACCCATGCCGAATGCAGAAGTGGCAATAATCACCTGCACTTCTCCCGCAATAAATGCATTCTGGTTTTGTGTCTTCTCCCTTACATCCATTTTGCCATGATATGGTTTCGCATTAAAACCGTCTCTTGTTAATCTGGCAGCCAGGTCGAAGGCGGTTCTTGTTCTGGAAACATATACTATGGTCGGGCAGTCTTTGCCTTCGAGCAGATCTCTCACCATGTTGTACCTTGCCTCTTTATCTGTAACCTCAAAAACCCTGTATTGAAGATTGGTCCTTGTTTCTTCAGTCCGGATAACATCAAGTGAAAGAGAAAGCTTTTCCATGAAATAATCACGGATATCTTCAACCACTTTCTGTTTGGCTGTGGCAGTAAAGCATGAAACAGGAATTGCATATTGCAGGTTTTTCTTTTCCTGAATTGATTTAATAAATTCTCCGATGTAAAGATAATCCACACGAAAATCATGGCCCCAGGACGAAAAACAGTGGGCTTCATCAATTACAAACCTTGCAATATGCCTTCCCAGAAGCAGTTTCTCAATAGTTCTTGACCTGAGAGATTCCGGGGCAATGTAAAGGATGGAGGCAGTCCCTTCCTCAACTCTTGCTAATGCCTTGCTGCGTTCAATAGGATCGAGCAGTCCGTTTATTGTAACGGCATCAGTAATCCCTGTTTTCTCAAGATTATCCACCTGATCTTTCATAAGAGACTGTAGGGGGGAGATGACAACTGTAAGTCCTTTTGTGTTTTCTCCGACCATCAATGCGGGCAACTGGAAAGTAAGGGATTTCCCCCCGCCGGTAGGGAACACGACAAGTATCGATTTATCGTACAATGCGGCTTTAACAGCTTTTTCCTGAAGGGGTTCAGAGCCAAATTTCCGGAAGGACTTAAATCTGAAAAAGCGTTCAAGCCCGGTATAAGGATCCATAGACCTGGCACAATAATCGCACCCCTCATGACAGGGTTTGTTTCTCAGATTAAGCATTATGCCTTCGACAAAAGGATAATTTATTAAAACCCAGGGCGGAGTAATTGAATATCTGTCGTTGCTGTTGACCAGAGCCAGGCAATACGCCAGTTCAACCGGATAATTTGTGATGAAGTCCCCTAAATGGGCGTTGGAGCAAATTCTGCCTGAGAAGGATCTGGATATCAATTGTTCAATGTTACCCGGAGGAGAACTTTTATAGCCGATAACAACGAAGAAAGATTTAAATTCGTTTGTTTCTTTAAGAAGACAATAAAAGATATCCTGCATATCCTTTTCGAGCCTGTTAAATGCATTCACTTCATCATAGAACAGGTCTCTCGCTTTAACAGAATCATTCAGGGGATTATTCAGATCTTCTGACTGGAGTCTATCATCTTTTACCAGATGATGATAGGGCTTTGCAGGAAAAAGCAGGGGTGACAGAAAAAGGGTGTCAATTACCCTGGTCGCATCAAATTTAAAATCATGATTCTCTTCTTGGAGGTATTTAATATCATGTCTGAGGATATTGTGACCGCAAATATATTTTTCACCGCTAATAAAGAGAAGGAAGTCTTTTATTGAGTTTGAATGGAAAGTATCGCCATTAGTCCTTATGGCACCAATATCCTGAATTTTCTTATTGTTCAGACTTACCTCAGTGTCAATAAAAACGATAGAATCCACCTGAAAAGTTCTCATTAGGTTATTTCCGGAAATCGGTGTATTCAGCTAATTTCTGTTTGATTTTTAGCTTTATTTCCCCGGGATTACATTTAATGGTTTCTAAAATACATTTAATTTTTATCCATACTATCAGGTTTTGGCAAAAATTACTAAATCTTTTCATTTAAATCCGGAAACCCGAACTCTGATTATCAATTTTTCTATTTTTATTAAAAATTGAAACCTAAAAATAAAATGCATTATGACGTTGACTGTACAACAATGAGACCTCACAACTGCAAAATCAGAAAAGAAGTTCAAAAAGGCGGGTATCAGGTCATTTAATTATCTCCGGATTGCTTGCGTAACAATTGCCATTCATGGTCATTCAATTGTCATAAATATTTAACAGTAAATCGAATGATGCGAAGCCCATTTCGACTGAATGACGACACAGCCCAATGGCCATCACAATTTTGAAATTCAATCCTCAGGATATTTTTTAATTCGGTACCTGAGAGTGCCTTTATCCAGCCTTCAAAAATTCCGAAAATCTTATCTCGAGTCTGGCCTTATCTGGCCATTCTTTTCTATCGGAAGGTAAAATAAGACTCCGGTTGTTGAGATATTGAATTCCATATTGAAGCATCGGTCCATCAGTTTCTGATAATAACTCTGGTTGGACCTTAATGATATAATCCGGATTGATTCCGATGAAATTATTGTCAAAAGCAGAGTGGTGTATCTTGCAGAGGGATAAACCATTTTCAATTACAGGCTCTCCGTTATCTTCTTTATCGCCGATAATATGTGCAGCATCAAGTAATTCCGCGTGCCTTAGCCTGCAAAGCGTACATTGATTCCTGTAAGCCTTTAATACTTTTTCTCTGAATTTTTTTTGATGAACTCTTTGCAGGGTAGTTATAGTAATGTATTCTCTTCTGGCATAATCAGCTTCGGGCTCCGCCGCATTGTTTTGAGAAGCAAGCTTCCTGAAATATGATATATCATCAAAAACAACTGAGAATGAATATGATAAAGGATTTTCCCTTATAACAAAGGCCGGCCATAAAGGAACATATTTATTCTCAGCGATTCTAAGATAGCAAATAAGTGGGATTTTCCTGTTCATCAATTCTCTCAGGCCTGCGTTGTCTGGATGAGAAGGATCTGTCCCCCGGTATTTATATTCAAAGATTTCGTATTTCTCATCTATTGTATCTATATACCTTCCACCTAATAATGAAGTAATTGACAGAGGAAAGATCATCGACTTAGGTTTCCAGATACCTTGCGGCCCGACGAGAGAATATTTTAAACCACTTAAGCTGAAACCATCTGTTAGTAATTTCCGGGGGAGAATATCCCCATTGATCTCTGTCTGTTGTTTTAGCCAGTCGAATGCAAAAAGCCGTATTTGAAGGTCAGTCATTGTTTAAAGATTACTTACACTGCGGCATTTGTTATCTCAGAATTGTAAACGAATCTGAATTAAGAAGGGTTTCAATTGCTAAGTCTATTAGAAATCTCCTCGGCACCCTCCTTACTAAAAAGATCCGTGCAATTCAGCATAGAGTTATCATCAAAATCCATTAGAAAAGAATTAGCATTGTCAAGAACTGGTGAGGATGGTTGAAAAAAACACCTCGCTTCCCCGTCATTCAGAATATCCCCGGCAATAAAAGCTAGTGAGCTTCTTGTTGTTATAAAATCAACCCCACTATAGCTGCCGTCAATAAGCTCATCCGGTTCACGATTTAAAGCATCCGGATTCTTATCTTCTGTAATTTCAAGGTAACAGGCTTGTTCCGTCTGATAGAACCGAACTGACAGGATATCCTTCTTTAACTCAGTGGGATAACGTTTCTTAAGTTCAGGAAGTAACTGAATTACCTGGTATTTCTCGCCAAATTCGTTTACGCCTTCCATAACAGACGACGGTAACACTTTTAAAGAAGCAGGATTATTCTTTTCCATATGATTAACTGGTTATTGAAACATTCATTAATTATATCTTGCCCAATATCTTTATTTAGCCTGATAAAGAACTGGTTCGTATGTTTTTGCAGAATTAATACAAGGCCTTAAGTGCATCTGCTATTTCCTGACCCTTTGCTTTTATCGTTTCTATCAGCTCTTCAGGTGTTCTGGTGTCAACAACAGTGATTTTGTTTGGATTGACTGCCTTCAGGTCATAAACAGCATCCTCAATCTCTTTTGCTTTAGTTTCAGCTTCCCGGACTTCACGGCTTAATTGCCTGAATTTCTCATCGGCTTCAGCTATTGCTTCTTCATCCTTAGGTTTTTTCTTCTTCAACTCCTTTAACCTTTCGTCCCATTGGATCGCTTCACGTTTTTTTGCATTTGCCTCTTCCTTATGCGGCCGGGCTTCTTCAGAAGCTTGTACCTTTCTCCCATCCATATCGATAGTCCATGAATTTTCACTATCGGCTCGTGCCGGCAGAAGTTTGAGAAATTCTTCAAAATGCTTGAGAGTTAGGGGCGATTTCTTACGCACCTTAATTTCGGACATATCGTAATACCATATCTTTTGAGTAGGGCTGCCTTTGGTAAAGAACAAAAGATTGGTTTTTACCCCGGCACCGGCGGCAGTAAAGACACCGGCAGGAAGACTTAAGATACACCATAAATCACATTCATCCAGCAATTTGCGTTTGGTCTTTACAAAAGCATCTTCATTGGTCCGGAAGAGCAGACCCTCATCCAGTACAATCCCGCACCGGCCGCCGGAATTCAGACTTCGTATTATATGCTGCAGGAAGAGCACCTGTGTTGCACCTGTTTTGTAGTCGAAAGCAGTCTGTGCCTCTTTACCTTCTTTTCCGCCAAACGGAGGATTTGTGAGGATAACATCAAAAAACTGAGGAGACCCCTCAAAAAGTCCTCCATAAAGCTCCATTCCTGTGAGAGTATTCCCATGCCACAGGTTGGGTCGGTCGATACCGTGCAGAACAAGATTTGCGAGAGCAATCGGGTAAATCAAATTTTCTTTTTCCCTGCCCCAGAAGGTCTGGGTTTTCAGTATTTCGAGCTGTTCTGCCATGGCACTGTTTCCCATTCCGGCTCTGATATGCTCAAAACACTGTGCCAGGAAGCCTCCTGTTCCGCAGCTTGGATCATATATTGTTTCTCCGGGTTTAGGATCGATTGCCTGCACCATTGCCTTAATAACCTGGCGTGGGGTGAAGAACTGACCGCCATCGTTGCCCTTTTCACCCATTTTTAATAGCAGACCTTCATATACCTGCGAAAGAGTAAAGACATGCGTCGGATCTACAACTTCGGTGGTAAGATCATGAACTTTATCGAGCACGTCGAGAAAGTTGCGCTCGGTGTCGATCCGTACTCTCTCTACTCCGGTAATAATCTCGCTGATGACTTTCTGACGAGGAGTTGCATCGGGACTGTTTTTAAGCTGTTTCAGGTAAGGAAGGAGTTCTCCGTTTACAAAGTTGAAGAGGGCACCCTGGGGTGCATCCTGCAATTCGGCGCGTTTATTTTTTTCCCCTTCCGGAAGTGTTTCAGGAGGCTGTGCCCAATCGTGCCAGCGGAAGGGAGACTCCAGCGAAGGTCTGAAAGAAATGCCGAGAGCTTCGGCCTCCTGCTCTTCGTGCCCCTCTTTTTCGTCGAGGATCCTGAGGAACAGGATCCATGTTAATTCAGGCACATATTGCATGGCGCCGGCACAGTTACCGCGGCGCATAATGTCACAGATGGTTTTTACTGCCTGGTCGACGGATTGTTGTGTTATAAGGCGTTTGCCGTTACCGTTATTGTTTCGTTTTGCCATATTATATTTCTCCGTTGAATGCTTTTCTTAATATTGC
>CAYNRI010000002.1:19149-20545 GCA_964399575.1 uncultured Rikenellaceae bacterium | reverse complement strand
GCCGCGAGCCTCTCCTCGGCTGCTTTGCGGGCTTTGTCGATAGCGGTTAGCTGTTCCTTTAGGATTGCTGCGATACGTTTTTGCTCGGGGAGGGGGGGGAGGGGGAGATCAAGAGCTTTTAACATGGAAGCATTAAATCCTACTAGCGCACCACCTCTCATCCCAGAATTAATTAGTTTCCAATAGCCATCACTTTGGAAATATTGATAAAGGTAATCTGACAGTACATAACTCTGATTTACTTTTACTCTAATAAGATACGAAGCAAATATAGATATTGGAGGATCCTTAATTTGATAACTTTTACCAGTAGTGGCACCTGTTCTAGCGAAAACAATATCGCCATTGAACAATTGATATTCATTTACAGTCGAAGAATCAATTAAACATCCTGGCACGATGGCCCAGTTAACAGTACCATTTTGAATATCAGTAATACGAAGAAATTTTGGAGAGTCAATTTTAGAATCAGCTGATGCAGTATACCCATAGTCAATTTGTTCGGCAATCTCTCCCAATTTAACCCATTTCCATCCCTCAGGCAGGGGCTTAGTTGTATTTTTATGGGACGGGGGGGACGCCGGGGACAATGAGGACATGCGTGGGATTATTTATCGTTATTGGTGTTTAGTTTTCTGTTTCTGATATCGAGGCGGGCTTTGGTCATACGTTCGCGGAGGCCGCCATGTTCGAGGAAATCTTTTTCGAGGGCCAGTAATTGCCTGTTAAGAAGGTAGTTGGCCTGGTGGATAAGGCAGATTATCACATTAGCTGCAATTTCAGCTGGTCCGGCCTCTATATAATTTCTAAAACTATCATAAGAGGCATCTTTGCTTTTTCCCAGGTTTCTTATTTCGAGTGATTCTTTGCTTTCTTTATCCCACAACTGCATATTTCTTGTACGCAAAAAATCGCGGTAATCAGTAAGGAGTTCTTCCAGGCTTGCACGGGCCACCCCTGTAAGCTTTAACTCACCTTCCTTTGATGTTCCCGAAACCACCGAACCTTCAACGATGTTCTGTTTTCCGCTTCTCGCAGCCTGTACCATTTGATCAACTGTGCGATCATACTTATTCAGAAACCGCTCACAGAACTTTACAGTCGCATCATAGATTATTTCTGCCTTTTTGTAAGTCAGCAGGTTCGCATAGCCCCCATGAGGTGGAATAATATGGTCACTCATGTCTCGTTTTAATAATATGTCCCGTTAGTCACCAACGTCACATTTTCTTATGCAGCAAACATACGTTGTTTTGTTTCAGATAATAATTCCCTCGGATTTCCTGCCAGTTTTAAAGCTTTTAGGCCTCCGGCAGATTTAACCTCAGGCGTATTGAATATCTGAGGATTTTCGAGTCCGTCGGTTCCGCCGCGTTCGAACTGGCTGGCAACGGCG
>CAYNRI010000002.1:0-19049 GCA_964399575.1 uncultured Rikenellaceae bacterium | reverse complement strand
GCAAGCCTTCCTTTATATTCTTCCACAGGCACCGGCATTGCCTGTCCATCGACATCTGCCACTATATATCTCCCTGCATCGGTAATGTGAACATCAAAACCTTCCACCTGAATTGTTGGTTCGGGAGGTATCTGGTCACCCGGCGGTATCGGAATATCACCAGGTTCCTTTTTACGTGGAGGTGGTGTAATGAATTCCTCTCCGAAGAGACGTGTTGCATCAGTATAGTCATAAACGGTGAACATCAGTTTTCCTGTAGGGAGATCAATACGTGTTCCGCGGCCAACCATCTGGTAAAAACTTATCGGGCTTTTAAGGTATTTGAAGAAGACAATGTTGCGGACACATGGAACATCCACACCCGTGGTGAGCAGATCGACAGTTGTTGCAATGAAATGGCTGCGGGTGGAAGCCCTGAAATCAGGCAGCTGGTCGTTTCCGCTCGATGCTGCCGTGCATTTGAAAGCATAGTATTCAGCTCTCTTCTTGCCATTTGTTGAGCACCATTCAGAATAAAGGTTATTCATTGTCGCTGCCACATCATCGGCATGCCGGTCGCGGGCACAGAATATGATTGTTTTTTGTTCAGGTCCTCCGGTTTCAAGGAGATAATTGAACAGATCCCGGCACATAGCATGAACACGGTCAGGCAGGAGCAGTTTATCCTCAAATTCATTTCTGACATAAAAATCTTCAACTTGCTCTATTTCTACTGGTAAGCCGGTATTAGCATCGACCGGATTGCGTGCGATGATTTCGTCGTTTGTAATGCCTGAATCATCAAGGTTTACACGTCCTTTCTGAATTTCGCAGGCTGCAAGGTATCCGTCTTCTATTGCCTGGGAGATGGTGTATTCATAAACCGGTTCCCCGAAATATGCGATGTTGTTAGCAGTGATCTCGGCATCCTCCTGAGCCTCTTTTGTCTGAATAGTTGTTGTAAGCTGACGCGGAGTTGCTGTCAATCCAACCTGAGCAGAGTTTCTGTTGCGGGTAAGTACCTGCGACCATTTTCCCCATGCCGAACGATGGCACTCATCGATCACAACATGGCTGAAATAATTCTCAGGATAATAGTTGAGCAGAAAATTTGTTTCAAGGTATTCGTTCTCAATTCCCAGGGTTTGGTATGTAGCAATATGGATACGGGCGTTTTTGGCATTATTTGTTCCATCTGATTTACGGAACACGGCGGCAGCATCAGCGCCGAAGACATTCTGGAAAGATTTAAGGGCCTGTGTACGGAGTTCATCGCGATCGCAGACAAAAAGTGCACGTGTGAGCAGTCCGGCATCAGAAATACGCTTTAGAAGGTTAACTGCAATAAAGGTTTTACCACATCCGGTAGCCATTGATAGCAAGGCCCGTTTCGATTGCCCTGTAACTTCACATTGAGCGATTTTTTCCATTACAGAACGGATAGCAGCATCCTGGTAGTAACGCCTGGTGCCTTCTCCTCCATGATATGGTTGAATTAAAGGCTTCGCCTGCGGAGAATCGAGCTTGAAGCCCAGTCCTTTTTCATAGCGTTCGCGAAGTTCATCTGGTGCCGGGAATTCAGTCATCGGTTTCGGTGCGGAAGTAAATCCGGTAAAACAGTCAAATTCAACAAACTGATGGCCGTTGGAAGAAAAGATGAATTTTATATTGAGGCGGCGGCATTCTGAATAACCTTTAGCCTGATCGAGTCCGTGTCCGGGAGGAAGGCTTTCTTTCTTTGCTTCGATAAGTGCTACAGCAGCAGGTTGTGATTCTTTGTTTACTCTCACCCGGAGCACATAGTCAATTTTGCCTCGGGAACGGCGTCGGGCTTTACCTCCAATAATTTCAACGGCTCCTGCAGTTTCTTCACGGCGGATAAGATCTTCAGTCCAGCCGCGCCGGTGAATAGCAGGATCAATAAGTTTTGCTCTGGTATCGGCTTCGTTGAATGACATCAGGCACCTAAATTAAGACTTTTATCTAATAATCGTTCGTATTTCCGGGTGAATTCTGAATACTTCTGATATAGTCTTGAATATTAAAAGTAGTTATAATTTATTTTTATAGTTCTTAATGAATTTTTTTAATACACAAGGCTTCAGATTATCAGAATTCTGACTTTTAGTATTAACTGAACATACAATACTATTTATATCTGGCATATTCATACTATACCCACCTGAAAAGATAAACAGCGTTACATCATCAATAGAAACTGCGGTAAGTAAGCTTTGAAACTTGTAGAATTCCCTTTCTTTCCTAAGTACAACAAAATCTTTACTAACTTGGAACTTAAGTATGTCTTTATCATTATTAGCAAAAGTTAAAAATAAGTCATTTAGAACATCAAAAATATTAGTTCCTCTAATTAGAATCTTGCATTTCAAAGGTCCTTTGATTCTTTTTGATATCTCCATAACAGGCAATAATATATGTCTAATTATCTGTGTTTTAACAATGGGATTCTTAAAGTAGGCTTCAGCCTGCTTTTTATTTGCAGTGTGCCAGGGAATCAGGTCTACTAACAGAACGTTATCAATATCAAAACTCTCATGGCTGCTTTTAAAAATTTTATTTAACCAATTAATTCTTTTGTACATCCACTTTATCGTATAGTTCTTTTTGTTTTTTGAGATCTCAAAAATCTTCTCAAAATAGCTGTACTTATTATGGAAGTACAATTTATAATCGGCTCTGAGTTTTCGTCCCTGATAACCAATCCTTTGGTATTCACTAATTTTGCCAGGATTTATACTTAAAAAAATTCCTTTCAGATCATTATTGGATCCTCCCCAATATGGTTCAGGGAAATAATTCCAGATTTCGTAGCCATTAATTGTAATGTTTTCTGGTAGAGGCCAGCCTGATATAGTGCCATTTGAGGAACCTTGCCTAACCTTAAGGAGCCATTCGGTATGCCACTCATCCCAATATTTCCTGAATTCTTCTAATTCTGTCATTGTTACTCAGTCGATAGATTTTGACAGTAAAATTATCATTATTGATCAGAAGTCAATATTTATCTGATTATTTGTAACATTTTTCTGTTTATTTCGTATAATATAATATACCGGATAAACAAATCCGGTTTTTTTTGTGATGTCAAACTAATTTCAATACTATGGTAAAAAAATCCCTCCATGAAGCTGATTTCTCAAATGAGGCAATTATAGCATGTGTACATTACAACATACATTATTTAGATGAGCTGTTGAAATACTTCAATCAGGATAGAAAGCTTAGGATGTTCAACGAGGTAATTCCAGATGTCAAGGAGGAAATATTGCTGAAATGTAAGGAGAGCGAGGAAGTGGATGATGAAAGCAGAAGGAAATACAGTAGGAAGAAAGAACACGAATATCAATCTGTTGTCACAATGATTCCGGAAAATCTTCAGTTAGCAACATCGCTTGAAGAGCTGGTTAATGCAGGTGTATTATCAAAGAAGACATGGCAGTCTCTAGGGATAAACAATATCACAGATGTGAATGGATTTGTTAATCATTATTTAAAAAGCAATTCTTACAGAGACCTAAGGTGTATCGGAACTCTTAAGAACAATGAGGCAACAATTCTTGCTAAGACAATAATCAATAAAATCAAGTTAACTATTGGAGTAGAACAGAACCCTGTTGCTAATTTCTCATTTACAGCCGGAAATGTTTTACCGGATAAGCTTAAAATGCTACTTGATATCCGGAAAGGTGAATTGAAAAGGTCAATAACAGAATTTTTTGAGACAAAAGTCTTAATCCTCTCAAATGAGAATAAGCTGGCGTCAATGCTAAACAGCCTGATGAAAAATCCAAAAATTATACCAGCATTGGGGAAAAAAGGCAATAATGACTTAAAAAAATTTCTAAATGAATATAAATCACTGTGTATAGACCAGCGTAAACATTCGGCAATCAGAAAAGAGTATCTGATTCAAAGTCTGCGAAAACTTGCCTGGGTCGATGACAACTGGATTAATGCAAATGACCTTGAATTAAATAAACCCCTGCAGTTGCTTTACAACATTATTAATGATGCAACAACATTAAAGAACAATGACCAATTCATACTCAGGAATGTAAATACAATTAAAATTATTGAGGAAGGCCAGGGCCTGAAATATGAAGATGCACTGAATAAATATAATCAAAGTCACTCCTCACTGACCGTTCTGAATACATTTAAGGTATGGATAAACAGGACAAAGAACAAGCTAATTGAACTGCTTGATGATATAATGAATGAACTACCGGAACTAAAAATGAAACTTAATGCCATCTTTAAACTATCGGGCGACTTTGTTGTTTTTCAGGCTGAACACACAGACTCTATTAATGAACAGAATAATACAGACTTCTCAGACCTCTTTTTCGACTTACTTATAAGCAGGCTTAATCCTGATTATTATTCACTTAACGGACCAGGTAAGAGGATGTTTACAGAGCTGGCATTTGTGAAAAATGACAAGGTAAAGAATAATCATAAGTTTGAGGGATTACTAAAAACCCTTAGTAATGAATTTAACAAACCCTCGGCAAAAGAAAGAATCTTTAACATTGTTTCTCCTGTTAAGGAATGCCTTAACAATGAATTTGGTGTAGCATGCCTTGTCGAATTTCTAAAGACACAAAATAATGAAGTAAAATTTGAAGGAGAATCTTTAATATTTCCTCCAACACATATAAGGAAAAAGAGTCTCGGCGAACTGGTTTATAAAGTTATTGAAGAAAATAATGTACCAATGCATTATGATGATATTATCAGTAGGTTCCGGGAGAAATATCCTGATGTAAAGCTTAGTGCCTACCGTTCTCTGCGTGATGCTATGGACAAGTCTGAGAATATTACATCAATGGGAGGAAAATCAAACCATTTTCTTTTAAATGAGTGGAAAGCTAAATATTATGTCGGCCCAAATAAAGAATTCATCATTGATTTCCTGCAAAAAAAGCAGCCGGCTCATTTCTTTGAGATTTACAGACACATATCAACCAAAAGGCCTGGTGTAAAGGTAATTACGGTAACAGAAATACTTTCAGGATTATCAGAACTATTTTATTATCACGGTGGAGGCTACTATTCGCTTTCGAATAATGCCAGTGTTAATAAGAAGAAGATATACCCCCGGACGCAAAAGGGGATATATTCATTCATAGAGAAAAACAGGCAGCTTCTGACTAATCAGGCTGAACTCATAAAGCTGCTAAAAAAACAATTCAAGGAATATTCTTTAATACAACTTGAATATGCAATTTACCAGGTGTCAGAGAAACAGGTATAGTCTTAAATCTTAATTTGATTCTTTTTAGAAGTTTTAGTTGAAACTGCAACCCTGTTACTGATTTTAATGATCAGTAAGTATTAATTTCACTAGATATCAACAGTTACATCCGGCTCATTCCCATCTACAACTGTATCCTGAAGTACCACAAACCAGTCGGTATATGAGACCGGTTCGCAGGCCATTCTGCTGGTTTCAATCTGGTATGCCCGCCATCCGGGAGCCTCATATTCGGCCAGGCTTTTCTGATAACTTCATTATTACATACGGGATCAGTCCGTGATCATTTAAACAAAATAGCAGGTCATATCTATTCCTTTTTCTTTGAACCCAGAATTGCCCTTATCTGTCTCTTAATTATCTCATCTTCAATTTCTTTCTCGGTAAGTCCTTCCATTGGATCCTTGCCGGGATTCGGATCTTCCTCAATAACAGTATCTGATTTAACTACGTAATAAATGGTGGTTGTAGTAGGCCCACAAGCCATTCCATAAAAAGTGCATTCATAGACTATCCACTCCTCATTCTTGTATTTCTTCAGGAATTTTTCTACTGCTTCAAAAATGTCAATATCATTCGACTCATTCCATTTACTTAAATACTTATCCCACGATGCTTTTAGTTTTGTGTCTTTAATCTCAGGCTGATCCAGCACCTCTCCATGCCAGTAAGCTATGAATGCTTCAGCACTTTCATTTATCTCTTCATAATAGGGTGCAAAAATCACCTCACCGGTCGACGGGCAATACATCCTATCAGTATCCATTTCAGGGGAACACTGGACTATTTTCATGATATATTATATGTTAATTTAATCAAGAGGTGCAAAACCATAATATGCACCTAAGGAACCACCTAAGCCTTCATAAATTGCATATTTTACTGATCCGGGGATAGTTACTTCATCGGTGAATTCATCGATATTCATTCCTTCAGGGATAAATTCATCATAATCCTCATCATCTGCTGATTCGATTTTCATATTTTTATTGAATCTTTCTGAACGATATTCGAAGCCGGCATCATCAGCAACAAATAATGTGTGTTCACAAATATTGCTCTCATAAAAATACTCTTCATCTTCGTTTTCACTTCTTATAAGCTGCTTACAAAAAGGGCAGTCTATCGGATAATCTGTCTCGTTTTTTTTGATTTTCTCTTTTTTCATAACTAAGGTGTATTAAATTAATCTTAAAATTACTTCCATCATCCTTTCTTAAGTCTGCCCTAGGTACCCGCTAGCTTCTACCTGGAGCTTTACCCTGGGTTCAAGTTCTTCCCTCATTCTCACCCCGCCAGTTCAAATATAATACCTGAAACAGGATAATATATCAGCACAGTTACAACCTTCCTTCCGCCGGGATTAGCTGAATCGATCATCTCCCTGTAGGCATCCAGCTGGCCGCAGTATTTAGCCGCATGATCATGAAAATCCGTTCCCTGATAGCTCTTGTAATCTATAAGCACAAAACCCTTGTCAGTTTCTATCAGCATGTCGGCGCTGCCCTGGCAGACCTGATCCCCCTTTACCATCCTGAGAGGGAGCTCCCTGAAGATCCTGCCTCCCGGGTAATTTCCTTCAACCCAGCTATAAAACGCTTCCGCCTGCCTGTCAACGGCTTCCGCCTGTACTCCCTCCAGCCCAAAACCGGCAAGCAGCTTCGTTATTGCTTCCAGCCTTTTCGGTTTCGCCATGCTCCTTTTCCAGATATAGAGGATGTTATGCAAGGCATCTCCGAGATCCTTCTCATCCATTCCGCCGCAAAGCCTTTCAGTCCCAAGGCTTGCATAATCCCGCACCCTGGTTATTTCATCAGGACCTGGCTTATCTTTTGCCAGTGACGACGGGCTGACTTTCTGCCTGTCATAAACGACCCTGCCTTCAGGACCGGCATAGTATTTTTCCCTCGTGCCGGGAGGATCCGGCAGAGCCTCAACAACGGCAAGGTCCCTGAAGCTTACGGTTACCGGCTCTTCTTCGCCGTCGATCATGAAGTCGTTCCTGTGTGAGAAGAAGCCGGGAAGGCTTTCATGCGTCACCCTTTCCCACCATCCGGGCCCTTCTTCCCTCGACGCGCCCGGTGTCGGCAGTATAAGGTAATCCCTGGCTCTCGTCACCCCGACATACAGAAGCCTCGTTTCTTCCTCAAGCTCCCTGGCTGCCTTTTCAATCATGAATTCAGAAGCCCTTATATTCCTGCCTATCAGCTCACAGGGTTCCCTGTATTCTTCCTTTGCCAGCATTGCGTTCCATCCCGTTCCGAAAGGACTGTGCACAAATACAAGCTCCCTGTTTTCGAGCGGCTTTTCAAGGTTGAACCCGCCCCTTGTCCTTACAAAGCTTCCCCACCATGTTGCCTTTTTGCTATGCTGAAGCCCGTCGAGGATCACCAGGGGCCATTCCAGTCCCTTGGCATCATGATAGGTCATCACCTTAACTGCGTTACCCGACAGTGCGCCCGGCTGTATCAGCTTTTCCTCCGATTTTATCCACTGCAGGAAGCCCTGGAGTGTTATTGCATCAGAATAGCTTATGCACCGTTCCTCATACTTCACTGCAAGGCCGATGAGCTGCTGGATATTGGCCCTGCGTACCGATGAGTTCCTCCACCTGGCTGTAAGGCCATAAATGTCGAGGATTATGACAAGCTCTTTTACAAGGTCTGCAACTCCCAGTAATTCAGATGTCCTGCTGAATTCATCGACCCTTCTCATTATCTCCTGTCCGCCCATCCACTTTCCGTTCCCGCCGTTGAGCCAGTCAAGCCTGCTGTCAATTATCTTGCCCGGATCGCCTGCATATTCCGGGTCCCCGATAGCCATCAGTTCGGCAACTGCAAGAGAATTATTTTTGTCGGCCAAATAGCAAATTGCAGCCAGCATGAAAACAACCTCAGCCTGCCTCAGGTACTCTGTCCTCTCGGCGCTCACCTCTATGCCGAAGCTTTCAAGGTCCGATGCCCAGGCTCTTACCTCGGCATTGGAGCGGCACAGTATTGCCAGGTCACCGTACCCTGAAGCGGCTATTTCACCGGTGCCCTTTTTCCTGTAGCGCGGACCCGGCTGAGCAATCATGCTCCTTATTCCGGCAACAAGCGATCTTCGCCTGTCTTCAGCTTTCGCGGCAATATTCCACAGCTGAACTGCAGGCGTGAACGAATCATCTTCAGGAAGATCCTCCCAGTGGCTGAGCCTGATCTCTTCCCTTTCCATCATGCTTCCGAAAGCCCTTGTGAAAATATGATTGCCGAGATTAACAAGGGGCTTCCTCGATCTCCTTGAGGTAGAAAGATTTTCGTCAAGCGCAGCTTCCCTGAAAACATTCTGAATGAGAACGGGGTCGGTTCCCCGGAAAGAGTAAATGCTTTGCTTCCTGTCACCTACAAGAAGGGTTGTTTCTGTCAGGGCTGCAAGTTTCATGAATATTGCCAGCTGCATTGGATTTGTATCCTGGAATTCATCGACCATCAGCAGTTTGAACTGATCAGACACAAACTCCTTCACTGGCTCCATGTCGAGCAGGTGAAGGAATTCATTTTCCTGGTCGGAATAGTCAACAAGCCCCTTCTCCTTCTTGAACTTTGAATATTCGGTATAGACCTTCCCTGCAGCAGTGAAAAGCCTTGTAATGTACTGCGTGTATTTTTCCTCAAAATTCTCCGGCATTTCACAAAGCTGAAGGTAAAGCTTCACTCCTTCTGCTATCTCCCTGGCTTCATTGAAGATCCGGTTTTTGCCATCGGCAACTTCCGGCTTTTTTGAAGTCGATTTGAGTCCCTTCAGGAGTTTCAACAATTTATGCAGATCATGTGTATCATTACTTCCGGAAATAATCTTTCCTGCAAGGTTAAGGCTTTCTTCAGCGTTCTGCCTTATATTATCGAGCTCAGACAGTTTAGCCGCGATTCTTCTTCCGCATTCGACAAGGTCAGCATCTTTCGTGGCTGCTTTCTCCCTGATGAAATTGCCGAAGGATTCTGAAAATACTTCAATTGATATTTCAATGTGGCTTTGCGGGTTGAGCAGGCTTATATCGTTTTCCCTGGCCTTTTTTATGATGTCGAGCACGTCGCTCTGCCAGTTGATTACCTTCAGGTCATCGGCAAGGCTGTTGAATTCCCTGTAATCCTCCCTGGTCATGCAGCGCGCCAGGGCATAGCCGAAAAGCATGTTCTCGTCTTCCTCGGGTATGACCTGCTGACCGGGGGCATAGCCTGCCTCGAAGGTAAACACGTCAATAAGCCTTTTCCCAAGCGAATGCACCGTTCCGATCCAGGCATTGTCGACCTTCCTGGCTTCCATTATCATCCCCTCAGCTATGAGGTCCTTCTTGATCCTTTCCCTCAGCTCACGGGCAGCTTTTTTAGTGAATGTTGTGACAATCAGATCATTAATCGAGCCGCCATTTTCAAGGTAGGCGGCAATTCGCTTGCTTATTGTGTATGTCTTGCCGCTCCCTGCACCTGCATTTATCTTTTTTATCCTGTCTCTCAGTGCCATATCAGTATACTTTAACAAGGTTGAGATAGTCGTTGTATTTCTTCGGAATTTTTTTGCCGCTGTCAAGAGGTATTCCAAGCATATTCTCATATCCGGGATCTGCAGTGATCTGAAGCTCTGAACTCTTCATTGATTCGCCGACTTCAACAAGTCCTTTTCCGGTTATCTCGTCAAGGCGGTACTGCGACATGCGTATCAATTTGTCCCACACGCTCCTGTTCACGGCTTCTGCCAGGCTGCCGTGCTCTCCCTCAATTTCAGACTCCCTTATGGCGAGATCATTCTTGGCATGGAATTTTTTTGTCATCACAAAAAAGTATGTGCTGTGAGCCATGGCGGGATACGGACCCAGGAGCCCGCTGTAAAGGATGAGCTGGATATCCCTGTCAGCGGTCATGTTGTCGGTGTAGTGCTTTGCCTTGAAGTATTTTATGTCGACAACGGCACTTTGGCCCGCTTTCTTCAGTACCACATCAGCACGGCTCTTAAGCGGCAGGCTGCCCAGGCTGCCTGTCAGGATCTGCTCGAAGGCTATTGATGTCCAGTTGTTGTTCCTGCACGCCCTGACAAACAGGGGAATTGTTTTTTCAAGCTGGGCCCTGAGGTAGTTCAGTTCCCTTCTCTTCCCGCTCAGGAGGAAAACGGCAAATTCCCTTTCAACGATCTCCTCAAAGAGGGAATTCATCCTTTCAGCTATCTGTGCATCTGTAACAATCGCCGGATCGCCGTTGCCGATTATCTTCTCCATCATGCGGTGTGCAAGGCTTCCCTTGAGAGCGATTTCATTGATATTGTTTACCGACGGACCCTGCTTTATCTTTGCCGCGTAATTGAGAACCCAGGCATAGGGATAATAAAGAAGATCTTCCAGCGAACTGTAGGACTCATATGCCCTTGGCGTTATCAGCTTGTTATTCGAGATCTTCCAGTAAGCGCTGATATCCGGAAGCCGCAGAATTTCCTTCTCCTCAGTTTCAATCCCGAATTTATCCTCATCGCCTGGCATGCAGAATTCTGCTTCATGGAGATTGGTGCAGAGGCCTGACAGGATAGCATACAGGTTGCCTGTTTCGGTTCCCTCACCACCGGATGATGCTGGCACGAACAGCATTATTTTTTTTGCCCTGAACAAAGTTTCTGCATCCGACCTGAAGTTCCTTTCGGAAATGAATTCCGGCGATACAAGCGCCACGTTGTTTCTGCCCAGCCATTTCTTTTCTGAAGGGAGCCAGGCATTTCTGCCGGGTGTCTCATTCCTGACGCAATCCCAGTAAATCACCTCTCCGGCTTCATCGGCAAGGCTGAATCCGCTGCCTGCAACGGGGATACTTCCGGCCTCGGGCGGCTTGAATATTGTTTCAGCAGAAAACATTACCTCATCGATCAGCTGTTCAAGGAGAAGCCTTGTAAGCGGTATTGCACCATCAAGCTTCTCAACTGATTCAATGATCTCAGATGAAGCTTCCTGCAGACGCGAATAAAATGCTTCTGCCTCCGGTTCGAGGGTTTCCGAGCGGATTAACCTGCCTGCCCGGTTCCTTGTCCGTGTGTAGAGTTCTTTTATCCTGTTTTTCAGGGCATTCTGATTCCCCGGAGCAGCTTCATCAAACAAGGCTTCCTCGAACCAGAATTCGAATTCCCTGATTATCTTTTGTATTTCATCTTCGGTGATATTTTGCCCGGCAGCCTTTATCTTCCACTTGTTTTTTGCCTCTATCCAGTCATCCGACATCCTGCCCGGCTTGTTTGTCACAACCTCAGCAACAGACGATGCCAGCCAGCCGTTGAAGGGAGTTCTCTTCAGCATCATAAGCCCGATGAGGCTTCTCACGTCGAGAGGTTTCCATATGCAGGCAGGGATCAGCCTGAGGATCTGAAGAACGGGATCTTCCGGAGGCTGTCCGGATATGGCATTGGAGGGCAGGCCGTCTTCCGAAAGGATCCTTGCAAGAAGGCTTTCATTGCTGTTTGCAATTATTACAGTCCCTATCTTTTCCTTTTTTCCCTTCAGGTATTTCCTGAGGAAGTAACCGAGTTCAATACTGTCAGCCCCGTTTATTATCCTTATGCTTCCGTCATTTTCAAGGGCCGTCTTTGTAATTTTTTCAGCCTTGAGCAGACCTCTTATTTTCTGTATGTCGCGGCTGCCTTCTTCTTCCTTGCTTCCCGGCTTATACCATGAAACTTCAACTGAAGGATGGTCTTCCAGCAGAGAGATCAGTTTCCTTTCTACAGGATCGAGGAGCTCTTCCGGGATGCAGATCCTTATCTGCAGTTCCTGCATTGGCGCCTTTTCAGCGAGCCTGGAGCATGCCTTCCTCCACCTGTCCGCCTCCCCGGCATACCGGAAATAATTCCCGCTTGCAAACACTTCTTCAGCAGCCCGGATATCAGAGATCCTTGCAGGAAAATCAAGGTCTGCCTTAAAATCAATCCCCCCTTTTATGAGTTCATCTCTCCATTGAAGTACTTCCCGGGTTGTCCTCAATGGATTTGCCCTTAACGAATCGTGAAAAAACCTGGACTCTGTATCTGCTGCGAAGAGAGCTTCCCTGTACAGCCTGCATCTCTGGTTCTGGTTAGGGAACTTACCGGAAAGCCCGAATTCTCTCTCAAGAATGCCCATCAGTCCCAGCGGACCGGCATAGGTTCTGTTGAACAGATGCCTGTTTTCCTGTTTCCCGGGATCGAGGAAAACAGGTGTGTCGTAGAAAGGAGAATAGAGTACTTCCATTTATCCGGGTTTTATTATTTTATTTTCTTCGGGCCTCTCAGAATTCCTGTCATGCACTGACTGCACTTGTTAGAGTGGTTGCCCCAGGGACCTTCGTGTTTTCCGATACACGAGGGACAGATGCGGAAACCGCAGGTGTCACATACATACCATATCCATGTATCGGGATACTGCGTACCGCAATACATACAGGGAATCATATATGCCATAGTCTTTTAATTTTTATGAAAGTTAATTATTAAACATTTTTACTTATCTCTCAGCATCTGTTCATAAACCATGATTTATCAACGTCAGCCGGTTTCGTGCCCGGAAACTGCTTCGTTCACCTTGGAGTATCTTCATGCAGGATGTTCATTTTATCGTGAATAAGAGTTCAGCGTCATGCAGGATGTTTATTGAAATACCTGCCCAACGCAAAATCAGCCATAGTACTGCTGCTGCCAGGATTATCCTGAACCAGGTCCTGGTGAAGATCCTGTGTATAAAGCCTGCGGTGCGGCCGATGAAGCGGGCCGAACGCATCAGGGGACTGTCGTCGGTCACAACCCGGTGACCAAACTGTGCATCCCTGTAGAGATCCATGATAGCCTTTCTCATTTGTTCCTCAGGACCGGGTATTCTGACTTTTTTGCTTTTATGCTTCACTACTCTCATATGCATCTTTTTTATCCTTTACCCCCTTCAGGGGGCCAGGGGCGTCTTAACTAGTTATTAAAGAACTTTTTCCCGGCAATCTCCGACGTAACGCCGGGGTTATCATGGTAATCATATTCACGGTGACTGTCTATGATTGCGTAGATGTTTTCTGCCAGTTCCTGACTGCTTTCAGCCCTGCACCATATATTCATTGCAAAGCCTTCTATGCAACCGGAATAGCCTTCAACGATTCCGTTTGCGTTTCTCAGCGTCTTCAGCCTGCCGTAGTGCCGTGATAAAAGTCCGGCCTGCCCGTATCTGTCGAAATACACTCTCTTAGATTCCATGCGTTTTAGTTATGGTAAAACCTTGTTTCTGCAATCGATGAAAATACTCCCTGGTCCTTATGAATCCCTTTTACGAGATGCATTTCAACAAGGGAATCGAGAAGTTCGCCCAGCTGGTCCTGGTCGGAAGCCCGGGCCCATATCATTCCTTTTTCAGGGATGATTATGTTTGAGTTCACTGATATTTTCCTGCCGCGCTTGTCCTTTTCCCTGCGTATGGTGCCGTAGTAGCATTCCTTGTAGTTGCCTTTCCCGCAGGTGGCCATGAAAATCTCGGTGATTTCAAAGCGGGGAATTTTTTTCTTCCCTCCTGCCTTGTCATTCTGTTTGTCTTTCTCATCCATAATTTCAGGTTTTAAGGTTATACAATTTTGTTTCTGTTCTCCCCTCAAATGTTTTTCTCCAGCCTGAGATCCGTCATTTGTCCGGGGACTCATGCACCGTGGATCAAACCTGATCCGCGATGCTGAGGCACTTAAGCCTGCTGCAGCCAAAATGACTGTAACAGCTTAATGCTTAACTTAATTGTATAATGGATAATTATCAGGAATCGAGTACAAATATACTATGCATTCCCTTATAGTCCAAATCTTCAGGACTCTCATGCGCATTCTATATGCACGTCACACCATGGTTCCAATAAGCTTTCATTTCGTGAAAAGAACAAAATGAACGAGTCCGGGGTTTCCGAAGACGGTGAATTGTTTCGTTGTTGTTTTCATAATTCAAAGTGTTTGGTGAATATATATTTAGTGAATAATCAGTTGCCTGGTTTTAATGGCGCAACGGCGTAACGGCACAATGGCGCAAAGGTGATTCGGGAAAATCTTCATCGAAGAAGCTTGCCTTCAGAATCCGATTTTACGCCTGGGACCAAACCCATGATCCTTCCTGCAGCTCTCTTCAAGGATATCGTAAATCCCCATATTCCTTTTCAGAACTTTCTGCAGAAGTGCCTGCCGTACCTGGACGTCAATGTCGCCGCCAGTCAATTCGAATTTTTCAGCAAGATTACCCGCTTCCTCATCCGTCAGGTCCGGAAGCTTGCTTTTCCAGATACTCTTCCTCGCCGCGGCATCAGGCTTCGGAAATTCTATCCTGAAGGTGAATCTGCGCTCAAAGGCTCCGTCGAGATTGCCGGTGAGGTTCGTGGTGGCAATCAGTATCCCCTCGAAATTCTCAAGGGCCTGGAGCAGTATGTTCTGAATTGTGTTCATTGTCTGGTCGGAGGCTGTCCCCCTGTTGCCAAGCTCCAGCCTCTTCATGAAGAAACCGTCGGCCTCGTTGATGAAGAGTATCGGCTCCCTTTCGCTGTTCCTGAGAAGACTGCTGTAATCGTCGAATATCTTCTTCACTACTTTCTCGCTCTCGCCAAACCATTTGCTTTTTGTCTGGCTCAGATCGACAAGCATGATGTTCCTCGCCGTGCTTCGGGCAAGCTGATATACTGACTCCGTTTTCCCTGTGCCGGGAGCGCCATGGAATATGGCAGTTATACCCTTGCTGAAATTTCTGCGCTTAAGCTCCCTTCCGTAGGATTTAAACATCGAGGGTTTCAAGACCTCGCCGATGGAAGCCATCTGTCCGCTCAGCCCTTCACTGAAGAAAAGCTTCCTGCCTTTGATTTTCTTGTGAGAAATGACACCCGTCTTATCGGATTCCGGCATCATAATATCTGGATATGACCGGTACAGGACCTTCACAGTGCTTTCGGTGAGAGCTATTACCTTGTCGCCGTCGAACTCGGATGTCGAAAGCCTGACAAGGTTCTTCCTTATAAGCTCATGGTTCCCTGAGGAAACAAGCTGGCTGAAGTCGAGCTGTTCTCCAAGGTCGTCGAACAGGGTATTTGCAATATTGCTGATGGCAAGGTAGTTCTGACCCCTGAGCCTTATATAGCTCAGTCCGAAGAGAGCACATTTGCTTATGGTATCCGAAACTGCATCGTCAATATAGGCTACATAGGGCAGGTCGAGGTTGTTGGAGATGAGGAACTCCGTTTCTGCCAGAACCTGTGAAGTTGTCATTATCCCTACCTCCCGTTCGTCGATGATGTCGGTGACCTGCTTGAGAAAGCCCGGGAGGTCAAATTTCACTGCAGTTTTCAGGAGAGAAGCATCGTCCTTGCGTATGGCTTCGATAACAAAATGAGGAACTGACAGGGCAAGGTCATTGTATGAATGACGCCTGCTTCTCTTCTTCAGTATCTTCTGCACATACCCTTTCTTTTCAAGTGCCTCTATCTCGCACATTATGTTCAGGAGTGAAAGCACGCTGCTTTTAAGGTGCCTGGCAAGGGCATCGAGGGAGACGGTCTTTTGTATGCTCAGCTCGGCAAGGCATGAAAAGAGAACTGCCTGGTCATGCGTTATGCCCAGGAATTCCGAAACTTCAGCAGCCTCATTGCTAATTTCATTAATATTGCTGAAGTTGAGACTGCACTTGCCTGCAGCTAAGGAAATGGCCTCGACACTGCTCAAAAGATTCCTGCCTGCCTTGTCATTCTGTTTGTCTTTCTCATCCATAATTTCAGGTTTTAAGGTTATCCAATTCTGTTGCTGCTCTCCCCTCAAATGCTTTTCCCAAATGTGAGATCCGTCTCTTGTCCGGGAACTCATGCACCGTGAATCAAACTTTATCCGCGATGCTGCGGCATTTAAGCCTGCTACAGCAGAAATGACTATAACAGCTTGATGATTAACTTAATTGTATAATGGATAATGATCAGGAATTGAGTACAAAAATACTATGCATTCCCTTATCGCCCAAATCTTCAGGACTCTCATGCGCATTCTATATGCATGTCTGATCACCAGGCCCCTAAGCTTTCATTTCGTGAAAAGAACATAGGCCTGGTTTGTGTTTTCATGATATTATCCATTTAATTTAACATATAAATCATGACTGGCTGCCGTGCAGGTCGTACAGGTCGTGCAGGTTGTCATTTTCTGCAAATAAAACATCAGGTAATGCATCCTTTCTGCATCCTGAAAAAAAGTAAGCAGGTAAATGATATAATTCTTAACTTTAGTGATCGTAATCCCTGAAAAAGGCAACTTTCGGGGAATATGGTTCCCAAAAACGGGATACTGGATTCTATCATGGATTGAACAACGACATCATATTTCTTTATTATGCCGACAAACCTGAATGCGCTGATACGTTACAAGACAATAAACGACTGCCTGTCGGCTGGCAGGGGCTATACAAAAAAGGAGCTTGCAGAAGCATGCACCAAGGCTCTTGCCTATTACAGGAAAAGGAAAGAGGAGGTGGCAACGCGCACCATAGAGGAGGATATCAAGACAATGAGGGGTTCGGAGCTGGGGATGGAGGCGCCCATCGTAAACAGGGACGGCATGTATTTCTATTCCGACAGAAGCTATCACCTGGCGAGGGTGCTTTTCACAGATGAGGGTCTCATCAGGAAGACAATTAACACTCTTGTGAAACTTCTTGAGATAGCCTATGATGAAGATACCGAGAAGCTGATTGACCAGCTTAAGGGTATCCTTGTCAGCAGCAGAAGAGGAGGTCAGTATTATTATATGCCAGAATCAAGTGAAGAAACCCTGGAGCACGGTATCCCTGGATTTCAGGAATATATCCGGGCTGATTCTCTCAGTATGCCGCGAAGACGCGAGAGACCGGCTGCCGGCCCCACTTGGGGTGATCTGTTCAGTGTGATAAGTAAAGGCGCAAAGGCGCAAAGGTGATTCGAGAGAATATTCACTGAAGAAAATGGAAGCCATCTTTTTCAGTTTCCCATTCTGAAATCATTAAACTTCCGTGAACAGTCTGAATACATCTTCGCTAAATTTGCATGAATACCTTCTTTCAACTTACATGATCAAACCCGTTCTTATTCTGAAAAACGAGCCCAGGGAAAATCCCGGACTGATTGAATTGCTTCTCAAAAAGCATTCTCTTGAATATCAAATTGTGGATCTTGACAATAATACAATTATTGAATCAGTTGAAGACTGCAGCGCTTTAATCGTCCTTGGCGGTCCGGAAAGTGCAAATGACACCACACCAAAAATGATAAACGAGCTGTCACTGATCAGGAAAGCTGTTCAGTCACATATCCCCTTCCTGGGTGTCTGCCTGGGACTTCAGGCTTTGGTAAAGGCGATGGGAGGCAGTGTTGTAAAGTGCCCCGTGCAGGAAACTGGTTTCAGGGATCCTGATAACAATTTTTATAAAGTAAGATTGACTGAAAATGGAAGAAAAGACAGACTCTTTGATCAGTTACCCGATGATCTTACTGTTTTTCAACTTCACGGTGAGACAGTACAGCTCACCCCGCAGATGAGCCTTCTGGCTGCCGGCGACTTCTGTAAAAACCAGATCGTTAAGATCGGGGATTATGCATACGGTATCCAATCTCATTTTGAGTTAACAGATGAGCTTCTTGAATCGTGGATGAAAGAAGACGCTGACCTCAGAAAACTGAATGCCCACGAACTCCTTTCTGATTTTGATACTGTCAGACAGGATTACCGGAAAACCGGCCTGCAATTGTTTAATAACTTCCTGACTATTGCGGGATTAATTAATGCAAATTCGTAATTTCGGGTATAATAAAACAGAATGAAGCCAGGAAAGAAAAACAAAAACAGTGACGATCTCCTTTCTGTCCCGGGAGTTGGCAAAAGTATTGCAGGTGATCTGCACATGATCGGCATTCATCATGTCCATGATCTTATTGGCCAGAATCCGCAGGCATTATACAATGACCTGTGCAATGAGTACAACAAGGTAATTGATCCCTGTGTACTATATACTTTCCGTTGTGCTGTATATTATGCAGAGAACGATAAACACGATCCGGATCTTCTTAAATGGTGGAACTGGAAAAACCGTGTTCAGTAAAACAGGAGATCAAAGCCACCGAAACTAAATGAACATATTACCACTTATAAGACCTTTGCACAATTCTGAGGTCAGCTCTCTCAGCAAACTGCTTTATGACGCAATTTTTATTCCTCCGGGCTGTGAGAGACCTCCTTTCGATATTATTAAAGACCCGGAGATTTATGTTTACATCAGGGATTTTGGCAGGGAAGGTGATCTGTGTCTCGTGGCAGAACATAATTCTGAGATAATCGGAGCCGTATGGTCGAGATATTTTTCCGAAGATGAAAAAGGATTTGGTTTTATTGATACTGAAACACCGGAACTCAGCATGTCTGTAAATGAGAAATACAGGGGTAAAGGTATCGGAACCAGACTGCTTGCCGAAATGATAAAACTGCTTCGTGAAAAAGACACTCCTCAGGTTTCTTTAAGTGTCGATAAAATCAATTATGCATATAGCATGTATAAAAAATCCGGATTCGAAGATTATGAGTTCCACAATGATTCAATTACAATGATATTGAAATTAAGATAAAAATTCTCAGCTCTCAGATCTTACTCCCGATATAAAATACATAGCCGTAATATTCCTTGTATTTTGAATATAACAGAGCTTCGTGCCTTTCATTTGCAACAAGCTCTTCAGCTGCTTTATTCCCCTCCTGTTTTGTGCGATTTTTAGGGACTTAAAAAGATAACTAACAGATATCTA
>CAYNRI010000001.1:17690-68766 GCA_964399575.1 uncultured Rikenellaceae bacterium | reverse complement strand
CCCTCTTTAGGGGGCAGGGGGTTGTTTTCAGACTATCGAGACAGCCTTTCTTTTTAATTTATAATATTCTTGTTCTGAACGATCAGAATTTTAAAATTCCCAGAGGTCATGTTCAATATTGAACAGTTCGGTTTTGAGGCGTTCAGCTTCAAACAGAGAAGCTTTACCAACAGTATACTCGTTAACTGTTCTGTCGTTGAAAACATTTGATTCGCCCCAGATAATACTTCCAAACCTTCTTTGCATAAAAAGATCATCGAAAGATAGTCTCTGTGCATCGTTATTTGAAACCAGAGATTCATTTTTGGCCAGGACATCACGGATCTCTTCAAATTTTACCCAGAAAAGTGGTTTTCTCATGGCTCTCTGAAGCTCAGGGTCGGTACCCATCCAGTAGGGGCATATTGCAATAATTCTGACATCCATCTTTGAGAGTTTCTTATCGAAGAACCATTCTTCATAAACAAGAAGTTGCTTAACATCTTCGGGTTTTGACTGTTCCGTAATGAGAGAATCTCTTGTATCCCCTGCAGCATTTATCTGAATCTGCTGTATCCTTGTGGTTGCGCCCATATTTGTTTCAATATCCTGGTAGGTTGTAGGGACGTTGATATCAAGGACTGAGTATGCATTTATATTTCCGGCCTTTATTTCATCAAGCAGGATATTTATGAAGCTTCTTCTGCCGTCGCGTGTAGCGAGTGTCGGGTAGTACAGAGGTTGATTGATCTTTTCACGCAGATCGATCAGCCGGTAATATCTGTTCGACCAGACCACATCAGCTTCTCTAAGGAAAGAATAATTTATTTTCTTAGCATCGGGAATTGATTTCTGGTAGATATCGCCAAACGACTGCACCTGAGCATGAACTATGCCTCCAAACATCAGAACGATAAATCCAAAAATTATTTTTTTGTTCATAGTTATAAATTATTTATTACTACTCTATCTGTAAAATTATGGGACTAAGGTCAACCGGTTTTTTATCAGGTCCCACAGCTTTTATATCTTTGATGGTCAAATATTTGCCTTTTGTTAATCTGCCAAGAAGTTCTTTTTGCCGGGCAGTAAGGTTACTTGTTGTGCTTTTTTCCTCGAAGTCTCCCATTCTGTCTGAATAAAGCACTGTAAAACCTGTTACATTCCACTGAAGGTCAAAGTCAAAATCGGGAAGGACAGCAAAGACTCCCTGCTGTGCAACAGCAAGGTTCCTGGATATGGAACCGGAGTTCTTACCGCCGAATCTTGCTTCGGGTCTTGGGACAGGTTTCACCCTGAATTCGTATGGAGCGTATGATATTGTTTTACCGCTGGCATCTGTTGAAGAAACTATAACCTGCACATTTTGTCTTTCAGCTGATGGTCTCACGGACCAGCTGCCTCTGAAATTCTCACCGCGTGAATTTTTAACTCTCTCAGTGCTTATAGTACCATTAACAACTCTGATCTTTATTTTATCAGGGCTGACACCGGGAACTGAAACATCGAGAGGATTGGGGATGCCATAATACATTACGTTCATTGCGGTGGGAGAGCAGATCACATTTGGTTCTCCAACTCCATAGGATGCGCTGAAGGGATAGGTCCTTGTGTTTCCGTCAGGAGCTTTAAGTGAGATTACTCCACCCCACGATTTTGCTCCTGTTGTGGAAGGACGGACTGAATAAATACCTTTACCTGTTTCGTCGAGAGGGAGTTTCTGTTCTCCTACAGTAATGACAGGCTGCTGGGTTGTATCAGTAGCTGAGATGAATACCCGTGCAGTATAATTTGATCCGAGAGTGACATAGTTAGCGTCAGGTATTACTATAGCGCTCAGTTTGTTGAATTTAAAGGATGAAGCATCGATCTGGGTGTAGAGGTAATTAAGGACTTCCGTTTCAGCATTTCTGACGTCAACCTGTATTTTTGAGAGCAGGGCAGTAGCGCCAACGACAGGCATTGTCTGGAACATAAGGTTTACCCATGGTTCGTTTTCACCATCCTCATTCTTTGCATCATCGGTATTGAGTGTTTGTCTCAGAGCATCTTCAGCTGTAGGATTCTTTCCTTCAAGGGTTGAAATAAGGAATTCACGGTAGTCGTTGATGGCGGCTTTCAGTGCATAACCTTTTCCGGCCTCATTTGATCCGACAAGGATCTCTGAAGGAACATTATTTTCATCGAATCGCTTAACTTTTGTGATATCGATCGTTGTTCCGGCTATTGCCGGTGAGTTCTCATCTCTTTCAGCAGTTTTGATTATTTCGATTTTCAGATCCTGGATAAAGCTGTAAAGTTCATCAGCGCGTTCCTTTATTGCAAATGCTTTTGTTTTATATGGTCCTGCTTTTGTTGGATTTTCAGCTGCGGCTCTGTCAAATTCTTCATAAACAAGGTTGTTCTTTTTAACATAGTTATCGACGGTAAGAGTAAGACCTTTATCGACCTGCATAAATGCTTTCACGGCTTCCTTTGATACGTTAAGTGCAAGCATTGCAGTCAGCACCAGGTACATCATACCGATCATTTTTTGTCGCGGAGATAGCTTTTCGTGAGCCATTTTCTGGGATAGTTTAGTGTAGTGAAATAAAAGCTGTATTACTTGACATTCATAGCAGCAAGCATATTTCCATAAACATTGTTAAGAGCCGACAAATTCTCGTTAAGTTTTGATATCTGTTCCCGGTATTTTGTTGTATCACCTGCTGAATCAGCAAGATTTTTCATAAGGCCCTGAAGCCCTTTGTAAAGATTGTCAGATTCTTTCAGATGATCATCAGCTCCTTTTTTCTGCAGTTCATAAACTGCGTTAAGAGCGGAAAGGTTTTTATTCAGGGATTCAAGTTGCTGTTGGTATGATTTACCTCCGAGTTCAATAACAGACAGTGAGTCAGCTATATGTTTATAATTTGAGCCAGTCTCATTAATTATATTTGTGGTATTCTGGTATGAATCAGCCAGTTTGTTCAGGGAGTCATTTGCAACATTCATTGTGTTCATGAATTTGGATGATGCATTTGAAATATCCCCCATTGCTGTAATATTTGATGTTGACTCACCGAGTTTTCTCATTCCGACACCAAGTTTCTGGAATAATTCCGGAGTTATTTCAGCTTTTTCGAGCATCTCATCAAATTTAGCCAGGGCTGCAGAACCAGCGCCGCCTCCGACATATCCTCCTCCAACTACTCCAACTCCTCCGAGACCGCGGTTTCTGCCTGCATGAGATTGTAATTCTTCAGCTCCTTCCTCAGGAATTCCGGCAAGTTCAGGATAGACGAGAGTCCAGTCAACCTCTTCATGCAGGGGTTCAAACGCTGAAAAGAAAAAGATGACGGCTTCGGTTAAGAGACCAACTGTAAGCATTGTGCCTGCCAGTGGCCAGTGTTGAATTTTAAACAGTGCTCCAACAATTACGACGGAAGCTCCTAAACCATAAAGTTTAGCTATAAAGTTCTTCCACCCGCTGCTTTGTACTAATTCTGCTAGGCTCATATACCTGTTATTTTTAGGGTTATTTCAATTGTTAAATTATAGTTGTGCTCCAATGTATGATCTTACATTCCGGAATCCCACATAAGGTTTTGTTGAATCCTGATATTCAAAATCGCGAGTGCTTGTCTGAAGGAAATAAGCTATATCTTTCCATGAACCTCCGCGGATTACTTTTCTTTTAAGAACTGGTGGATCCTGTGGTGTGGCATTATATTCGTAGTTAGGCTGAAGATCATGCTGGAATATGTATGCTGATGGATGGTATGCACTGCGTGTCCATTCAGCAACATTTCCTGCCATATCATAAAGGCCGTATTCATTGGGCTCATATGATCCTACTTTGCCTGCGTACACATTTCCATCATCGATATAGTTACCTCTGAGGGGTTTGAAGTTGGCAAGGAAGCATCCTTCATAGTTACGTGTATAAGGTCCGCCCCATGGATACATTGAGAGATCAAGACCTCCTCTTGCTGCATATTCCCATTCGGTTTCAAGCGGGAGTCTGTAAGCCATCACATCAGCAACTCCATTTTTTCTGAGAGCTGTATTCATATAATCGGTTCTCCAGTGGCTGAATGCATTTGCCTGCATCCACGATACGCCCACAACAGGATAATCGTCAAACGACGGATGCCAGAAATAAAGGTCTGCCATCGGGTCGTTGAATGAATATGTGAAGTCTCTTATCCAGCAAAGTGTATCGGGGTAGATGTTCATCACGATATGCTTTATGAAAGAAGAGCGATCCCTTACATCGGTCCGTGAGCCGTCGAGGTTAGTTACCTGCCCAACGTAACGGCCTGTGTTGTTTTCATAGTCCTGAACATAGTTGACTTTAGCAGCTGACTGGTAGTCAACCCAGTAGTAAGAATAATTCAGTTTACGAACATCTATCTGTTTTTTGCCGGCGAATCTTTCTTCCGGAGGATAATACATTTCCTCGAGCACCTCTCTTGTTGCTTCATCATCAAGGTCTATTTTTTCTTCCCAGTTGATTACATTTGGTTCACGTGCGTTTCCATCATCATCAACAATGAAGTATTCGCGATCCGGTATCCCGGCATCTCCAAGCTTGGTTCTGAGGATTGAATCCCTTACCCAGTAGACGAACTGACGGTATTTATTGTTAGTTATTTCAGTCTGGTCCATCCAGAATGCATCAACAGTAACAGATTTTGAAAGACTGTTCATCGAGAAGAGAGCATCCTGATCGCTCGGCCCCATCATGAAATTACCGGCCGGGATAAATGCCATTTCCATCGGTTCGGGTTCAAAAAATTTCTTTCTTCCCTGAACACCCGTCAGTTCTCCGTTATCTGAGGTACCGCACCCGCTAAAAAACATCGTAATTATCAGGACAGACAGGATTACCTTTTTCATAATTCTTTGGAATTTGTAATGCAAGTAAGTTATTTTTTTTTAAAAATCATAAAAATCTGACACTTTTGTACCTCATCGGACTCTTGCCAAAACTGAGGTCAAAACAATAATTTACAATAAACTCATGTGATCCGTAAGTGCTTTTCCTGACATCGGAAAGCGGGAAGTCATAACTGTATCCGATACGGATCCCATTAAAAAGCTCAATACCAATCAGGCCTATGACCGAATCACCGGCTCTGTAAGAAACGCCACCCCATATCTTTTTATTGTATCGTACAATTGATGAAACGGTGGCCTGTACTATTTTCCCATCGCTGTATGCAAAAACAGAAGGCAGCAGCTCCAGCGCAGGATCAGGCAGCTGTAAAGTATACCCGGCAGTCACATAGTAATGCCTGCTTATATAGGATGCCCCCTTGGTGTATTTAATATCAGGCTGGTTAATATGTGTTACAGAGGCAGCCAGATAGTATTTGTCGTTCCTCAGATACAGACCGGCGCCTGCATCAAAAGCCACAATGCTTTCTTTGTTAACAGGGATTTGCGGGTCCTGATCAGGAGGAGTGAAACCATCACCATCGGGTATTATCCAGGAGGGATCAAGATTTTTGTTGACCATACCCAGATAGATCCCTATTCCCAGCTTTGATGATCCTACATTCATCAGATATGAGTATGCAGCTGCAATATTAATATCCTTGTCAAACCCTACGTTATCGCTTTCTACAATAAGGCCTGCACCACTGTTTATTTTGGCTATCGGAGCACTTATATTGAAGATAGTTGTAGATGGTGCCCCGTCAAATCCAAGCCACTGCTGTCTGTTAACAGCAGTTGCACATATCATGCCTGATGTGCCTGCGACCCCCGGATTGAAAGTCAGTGTGCTGAACATGTACTGACTCGTAAGGGGATCCTGCTGTGACAGTCCGGTGTAGCTAATTAAACTAAATAAAAGAATTGCAAAGCAAAATCTTTTCATCTCTTTCTCATATCAGTCAGCCCGATATAATCGTATTGACCGTGTAAAATTACATAAAATTCTATAACGTAACTTTGAATAGAATTATTTATTTATACGCAAAAATTATTCACTTTGATTCGTGTTCTGCCTGAATTTTTTTTCAAGAGCTGTGCAAAGGCAGTGCAAGGAGGGTAATTAGCAGGATTAACTCTTTAACCTGTCAACCGCATTAATCCAGCGTTCCGGCACTTCATTCCGGTTTGCTTTCAGGTAGTCTTCATGCGAACAGGAAATATAAAAAGTATTATCAACATTGTTCCTGAATTCCATCCACCACCTGTCGGTAAGTGAACTTTTTACAAAAACAAGATCATCGTCGAGATCAGTTATCCTGACATGGTACCTGATGAACCTCCCGGAACTTGTGCTGCTGAGTGCAGGTGTCTCATATTGTTTTTGTGAGAAGCCTTCAAGGAAGAACCAGATTATCTGGGCAGCAAGACCGGTTGTCTGGTTCCGGCTGTCGAGATCAGGATTGACATCGAACAATCCGAAGGTCTTCATATTGTCACTTATTCCTGCATACCGTGCAAGAAGGCAGATCTCCTCTCCATAGAAGCCGTTTGGTGAAGGACATATAGTTCCCGGAGCATCTGATTGCCTCACAGCCGAGATATCAAAAACTGCTATTTCCGAATCCCTGAAAAGAGGTTCTGTAAGATGAATAGCTTTCCTGACATCACCAATCCTCATTAATTCCGATTTCTGCTTCAGGAATCGGTTCATTACCTGCTGATCGTTCAGGTAGGTCTGATATCCTATATTGATGAAATGACTGAGGAAGCTTTTATGGTTATGTATGATCTTATTAAGGTAGTTGAATGAATCAGGTTCCTTTTTTTCATTGATATAGTCTATCCTGGGATCGACAGATATCATTGTATACCTGGTCTTAAGCTCCGAAAAGGCCTGATCAAAGGCTAGTGCAAGGGCGCTGCTGCCTCCCATTACAACGGGGAAGATGCCTGTTCCGATGAGACTTGTAAGAATATCGCTGAGCCCTGTTACGGTATCATTGAATGTAACACCACTCTTCATATTTCCAAGGTCAATGATCCTGCATTTTCCGGGGATCCTTGAAAGTTTATAAAGTTCTCCCCTGATCTGGTCCGGCCCCTTTTTCGTTCCTGTTCCGGAGGAATTTCTTCCATCGGGAACTCCAAGCAATGCGATCCTGTACTTATTAAGGTCTTTAAATGACAGGTTTTGTGTATGGACAGTAATATTATGAGGGAAACCTGACTGGTCAGCTATAAGGTTAAAATCAGGGCTTTCAATACTTACCGGATCAAAATAATCTTTGAAGTCTATCATCATTCATCAGGATTTATTCCGGGTCTTTGTGTTTTTTTCAATTATATCAATACAATCTTCTTTTGTCAGTTTTTCTGTATCGGTACCTTTAGGCAGCCTGTAATTCTTTTTGTCTTTTGAAAGATAAGGCCCGTATTTTCCATTAAGCACCAGGATATCGCCGAAATCCTTTATTGTCTTTTTCTTATCGTTCTCCTTATGCTCAGCAATTAGTTCCAGGGCCCTGGCAAATGTTATTGAGTAAGGATCATCAACACCCTTTTTAAGTGAAAAGAATTTGTTGTTGTATCTTATATACGGTCCGAACCGTCCTGCCCCTACAACTATCTCCTCACCTTCATGCATTCCAAGAGAGCGTGGCAGGCGGAAAAGATTCAATGCTTCCTCCATTGTGATTGTCTCAATGAGCTGGTTTTTTGCAAGACTCGCAAAACGTGGCTTATTGCCATCTTCAGCAGATCCGATCTGGGCAATGGGTCCAAATCTTCCCATTCTTACGGAAACAGGTTCGCCTGTTTCCGGATGATTTCCAAGAAGCCTTATCCCTTTTTTCCGGTCGGAATTCTCAAGAGTTTTTTCAACTGTACTGTGGAATGGACCGTAGAATTTTTTCAGCATCCCGGTCCACTTAAGTTTACCTTCTGCAATATCGTCAAACTGTTCTTCTACTTCAGCGGTGAAATGGTAATCAACTATTTCTGAGAAATTCTCGATAAGGAAATCATTTACGATCATCCCTATGTCCTGCGGAAAAAGCTTTGATTTTTCTCTTCCGGCAATTTCATTTTTAGCCGACACAGTCACTTTTCCCTTATCAAGGATTAGTATTTTCACCTGTCTCTTCTCGCCGGGACGATCTTCGCGTGAGATATATCCCCTGTTCTGTATTGTTGTGATCGTTGGGGCATAGGTCGAGGGGCGTCCTATGCCAAGTTCTTCCAGTTTCTTGACAAGGCTCGCTTCCGTATAACGGGGCGGGGGTATCGTAAATTTCTGTGTTGCTGTTATTGTATTATATAGTAATGGCATTCCTTTTTTAACAGGAGGGAGAATATATTTTTCTTCTTCATTGTTCTCCTGATCGCTTGACTCAGAGTACACTTTCAGGAAACCGTCAAATTTTATCACTTCACCTGTTGCAGTGAAAATCACGGGAGAATTGTCCATATTGATGCTTATTGTTGTCTTTTCGATCTCAGCATCGGCCATCTGTGAGGCTATGGTTCTTTTCCATATCAGGTCATAAAGCTTCTTTTCGTTTGAGTTGCCCAGAATGTCCTGGTTTTCCAGATAGGTCGGGCGGATAGCTTCATGAGCTTCCTGGGCTCCTTTCGATTTGGTTTGAAACTGCCGGGTCTTAGAATATTTGTTACCGAATATTGAAGCAATGACGTCGCGCGATTTTGCCAGTGCCAGTTTAGACAGATTTGTTGAATCGGTCCTCATGTATGTTATGTTCCCGGCTTCATATAGTCTCTGGGCGACAGCCATCGTCTGCGACACTGAAAAACCAAGTTTTCTGTAAGCCTCCTGTTGCAGGGTGGATGTTGTAAACGGAGGAGCCGGCGACCTTGTTCCCGGCTTCACAGATACATCTGCAACTTCATAGATTGATAAAGCGCACAGCTCGAGGAAGGCTCCGGCACTCTTTTCATCAGGGAATTTTTTTGAGGCATCAGCCCGTATAACCGAGGCACTTGCTTCGGTTTCAACCTTAAAGACTGCTGTAACCTTAAAAGATGATTCGGGGTTGAAGGCAATTATCTCCCTTTCTCTTTCAACTATCAACCTTACGGCTACCGACTGTACTCTGCCTGCAGAAAGAGCCGGCTGAACTTTTCTCCAGAGAACAGGAGATATCTCAAACCCTACAAGCCGGTCAAGAATGCGCCGCGCCTGCTGAGAATTTACAAGATTCATGTCGATAGTGCGCGGGCTCGAAATAGCTTCGGTGATTGCATCCTTTGTTATTTCATGAAAAACGATCCTTTTTGTTGTTGCAGGATCAAGCTTAAGCACTCCCGTGAGATGCCAGGCTATGGCCTCTCCTTCGCGGTCCTCATCAGAGGCGATCCATATATTTTTAGCTCCGGCAGCAGCTTTTCTTAACTCGTTGACTACTTTTATTTTTTCTTTGGGGATTTCATAATCAGGAGTGAAATCTTTTTCAATATCTATACCGAGATTTTTTTTCGACAGATCCCTTATATGACCAAAACTTGAAATGACATGGAAATCCTTACCCAGAAATTTTTCAATTGTTTTTGCTTTTGCCGGCGACTCTACTATAACTAGATTCTCTATCATGTCAGACGAAATTTTCTTATTTAGACACCGCAAAGTAAATCAATTAGGTTCCAAACTTCAAAATAAAGATTTAAGATTCTTTTATTTTGCTAATTTTGGAACAAATTTCTCTGCCCTATGGACGGCACTGGAAAAGTAAAGAAATACGTTATATTGTTCTGGTCACTGGTAGGCGTTTTGTTTATCTCTGCTATTCTTATATTCATATTAATATCAAAGGGTAAGCTGGGGCCTATGCCTTCATTCAGTGAACTTGAGAACCCCGAATATTACCTGGCGGCTGAAGTGCATTCGGAGGATGAGGTCCTTCTTGGCAAAATAAGTATTGAGAACAGGACATGGACCGAATTCAGTGATATGTCGCCTTATCTTATCTCTGCACTTATTGCAACTGAGGATATAAGATATTACAGGCATTCCGGAATTGATGTCCGCGGAATTGCCAGAGCAATTGTCAGAACAATACTTCTTGGACAGGACACAGGAGGAGGGAGCACAATAACACAGCAGCTCGCCAAGCAGCTTTATCCCAGAGATACGACACAGGTTTCAGCTTTTGTAAGGAAAATGAGGCTCGGAGTATCAAAATTCAAGGAATGGCAGACTGCTGTAAAGCTTGAGAGGAGTTATACAAAGGAAGAGATCATTGCGATGTACCTGAATAAATATGATTTCAATTACAGGGCAATAGGGATCAAATCAGCATCGAGAGTATATTTTGATACAACCCCCGATTCGCTTAATATTCAACAGGCTGCTGTTCTTGTTGGTATGCTGAAAGCTTCAACTCTCTACAATCCCATGCGTAATTATGAACGCATGTTTAAGCGCAGGAACATAGTCATTTCCCAGATGGCAAAATATGGTTACATCAACCAGGCTGTAGCTGATTCGGTGATGCAACTGCCAATCGAAACAAATTTCCAGATTGAAGATCACAATTCAGGCCGGGCAACATACCTAAGGGAGTATCTGCGGTATGTAATGACAAGGCCGGAACCCGACAGTACAAGGTTCATAAACAGATCGTCATACGAAGATGCTCTCTGGGAATGGGAGAATAATGCACTCTGGGGTTGGTGCAATAAGAATAAAAAACCTGATGGGTCGAATTATGATATCTACAGGGATGGGCTTAAGATTTTCACTACAATCGACTCAAGGATGCAGCAGTATGCCGAGGAAGCCCTCAGGGAGCATCTTTCGAAGGAGATACAACCGGATTTTTACAGGACTGCAAAAGGGTTGAAGAATCCGCCTTTTTCAAATGACCTGACAAGGAGGCAGATAGATAACCTGATAATGACATCGGTAAGGCAGAGCGACAGATACTACATGATGAAGGCGATGGGGATCCCCGAAGATTCGATAATGCTTGCATTCAACACAAAGGTAAGAATGAAGGTTTTTTCGTGGAAAGGTGAAGTAGATACAATAATGACACCTCTCGACTCAATTAAATATTACAAATATTTCATCAGATCGGGTTTTATCGTAGAAGAGCCAAGAACAGGGCATGTCAAAGCTTATGTGGGAGGCCCCGATTTCAGGTATTTCAAATACGATGCAGTTACACAGCAGAGGAGGCAGGTAGGTAGTACTATCAAACCTTTCCTCTATACTATCGCCATGCAAAGTGGCTACTCACCCTGCCACGAAGTCGAGAATATTCCCAGGTCATTTTACGATCCTTCAATAGATTCTACATGGACGCCAAGAAGCTCGGGACCGAAAGCCTACCATGGAAAAATGGTAACCCTGAAATGGGGCCTGGCACAGTCGGAGAATTATATTTCTGCATGGCTGATGGAGCAGTTCAGCCCTGCTTCAGTTGTCGACCTGATGCATAAGATGGGGGTTAGGAGTAATATTGATGCCGTTTCATCAATTTTCCTAGGGACCTCTGATGTGAAGCTTGAAGAAATGGTAGGAGCTTACGGTACATTCGTTAACAAGGGGATCTATACCCGTCCGATGTATGTCACAAGAATAGAAGATAAAAACGGGAATGTAATATCAAGGTTCAATCCGAAAATAGAAGAAGTGCTTACTGAAGAGACGGCTTATCTGATGGTTAATCTTCTTCAGGGGGTTGTGCTTACCGGATCAGGACAGAGAATGCGCCGGGAGCCATATTTGTTAATGAATCAGATAGGAGGCAAGACCGGGACCACCCAGGAACAATCTGACGGCTGGTTCATAGGGGTCACACCAAATCTTGTCGGCGGTGTATGGAGCGGATGGGAGGACAGGGCAATACATTTTGGCACATTGGGTGAAGGCCAGGGCGCCAATATGGCGCTGCCTGTATTTGCGATATTCCTGAAAAAGGTTTATAATGATCCTCAGCTTGGGATACTTCAGACCGAGGAATTTGAGCGTCCTGCCGGCTTCAATATGGAGCTTGATTGCGAGAAGGTAAGGCGCGAAAGCATGAGAAAGACAAATTCACTTAGGGAGAGGTTTTAGGAACGGTTCAACGGTGCTACGGTGCAACGGTGCAGATTTCTAAAATTCCCCCTTTGAAGGTCGGAGTATAACGGAGATCCCGCTTTGGCGGGAGGAGTAAGGGTGATGTTAGAGTTGACTCAGAGGGTAGAGCCTAAATGGCCTCAGCCGAATAATGATCTTACGAGGTGTTCTATTTTACCGACAGGGATAATCTCAATATCAAGACCCTTAAGGGGAACTCCCTTATGAAATTTTGAAAGGCATATCTTTTTGAATCCCATTTTTGAAGCTTCCCTGATACGTTGTTCAATTCTTGAAACCGGGCGTATTTCTCCCGACAGCCCGACCTCTCCGGCAAAACAAAACTCTCTTGTAACCGGAATATCGAGGTTTGAAGAAAGCACTGAACTTATCACTGCAAGGTCGATAGCGGGATCGCTGACTTTAATCCCTCCGGCTATATTAAGAAATACGTCTTTGATGCCAAGCCTGAAGCCGGCTCTTTTTTCAAGTACTGCAAGCAGCATGTTCAGGCGGCGGATATCGAAGCCTGTTGAGCTTCTCTGCGGTGTGCCATAAACAGCACTGCTTACAAGGGCCTGGGTCTCGATAAGAAAAGGTCTCAAACCGTCAACTGTGGCTGCGATAGAGATACCGCTAAGGGATTCTTCGTGCTGATTGATAAACAGCTCCGAGGGGTTATTAACCTCTTTCAAACCCGTCTCAGTCATCTCAAAGATACCAAGCTCGGAAGTTGAACCAAACCTGTTCTTTGCCGACCTGAGAATCCTGTATACGTAATTACTGTCACCTTCAAAGTAAAGAACGACATCAACAATATGTTCGAGGACCTTTGGGCCTGCAAGTGTTCCATCCTTTGTTATGTGGCCTATCAGCAAAACAGGAGTTCCGGTGATCTTGGAGTATTTCAGAAGCTGTCCGGCGCACTCTCTCACCTGAGATACCGAGCCGGCAGACGATTCAAGCATTCCGGTACTGACAGTCTGAATGGAGTCAATTATTATTAACCCGGGTTTCAATCTTTCAGCATGGGTGAGAATATTCTCAAGTTCAGTTTCCCCTAGTATATAACACTGCGGATTTGAATTCTTAAGACGGCGGGCCCTTAAACTTATCTGCTCTTCACTCTCTTCACCTGAGACATAAAGGACTTTTGACTGTTTAAGTATTAGTGCAAGCTGAAGGGCCAGAGTAGACTTGCCAACTCCCGGTTCCCCTCCGAGTAGTATCAGGGAGCCTCTTACAATGCCTCCCCCAAGGATCCTGTCAAGTTCGTGCATTCCCGTATTGGACCTGTTCTTCTCATCTGCACTTACTTCATCAAGCAATATAGGGACTCTCTTTTCCAGATCCCTTACTATTGATGTCTCTCTTGAAGAAGAAGGAGCAATTATCTCCTCATGGAAAGTGTTCCATTCCTTGCAGGAGGGGCAGCGGCCGATCCATTTAGGGGATTCGGCGCCACAGTTCTGACAGACAAAAACAGTTTTAGCTTTTGGCATTGATCACTTTCTCAATAAACGATAATTCGATTCCCTAATATATAAAAAATTGTGAAGACTGATCTAGGTATCTGTTTTCGGGTCAGACCCTGAAGTTTTCCTGAACCTTCTGCCGAAGAGCGCAAAGAAAGAAATGGGTCCGATAATAAGTTCGAAGATAATCTGTGATTCATGAGCAAGGAGGGCATATATAAGGCCATCTTCAAGGTTTACTCCATGTACTACGGCCAGACCTCTTGATACAAAATAATGGAAAGCCCCGATCCCGCCCTGGACAGGTGCTGACATTGCCATGCCGCCAACTACAAGGATGAAGAATGATTGCAGGAAGGTTATGTCAGATGTACTTTCAATAGCAAAGACAACAACCCATGTCATAAGGGCATAATTAAGCCATATGAACACAGTGTGGCCAATGAACTCCCATTTTCTGTCGAGCTTTGTGATTGTCTTCAGGCCATTTATAACCCCTTTTAAAAGATCAAACGCTTTTGCAAAGAAGCTTAATTTCCTCAGGTTCTTCCTGTAGATTATTGCCAGCACCAAAGGGATCAGAAAACATAAAGCAACTATTACCCAGATTATCCAGGTAAAGCCGAAAAGATTAAGGATTTTTTCCCTGAAAGGGTTCAGAAAATGGGTAAGGAGGAACTCATTTATAAGTGCTCCGCTAGTCAGGATCAATATTACAAGGAAGACAAGAACAGACAGCAGGTCAATAGTCCTTTCGATAATTACTGTTCCCACGAGCTGATCGACAGGCATTTTTTCTTTCCTGCCAAGTACCACGCACCTTGTTATCTCACCAACCCTGGGAAGTGCCAGGTTTGCCATATAGCCAACCATAAGGGAATGAAATGTGTGCCAGAATGAAGGAGAGTATCCCAGGGGATGAATAAGCAGCTGCCAGCGGCGGGTCCTGCTGAGATAGGCAAGTAAGCTGAAGAACAATGAAAGGATGAGCCAGTAATAATTGGCTTCCTTGAGGCCGTCAATCAGTTTGGAGAAATCAACGCTGCGAAAAGCGAGCCAGAGAAGTATTACCCCGGTTAAAAGAAACAAAATGAACTTGATTGCCCGGATGATCTCTTTTTTCAATATCAGAGCAGTTTATTTGTTTTCGTATCAGGGAATATCACAACCGGCTTGTATGATTTTGCTTCATCAGGATCCATTAAAGCGTATGACATTATGAGCAGTATATCTCCCGGTAAAACAAGCCGTGCTGCAGCTCCGTTGAGACAGATGTCTCCCGATCCCCTTTGCCCTTTTATTATATATGTTTCGAAGCGTTCCCCGTTATTCAGGTTCAGTACCTGTACCTTCTGATTCTCTATCATGCCGGCAGCATCCAAAAGGTCTTCGTCAATAGTTATGCTCCCTATATAATTAAGGTTGGCACCAGTGACTGTCACCCGGTGAATCTTTGATTTTAAAACTTCTATTAACATATCGTCTGAGTCAAGCGTTTAAATTATCGCTGCAAAGGTAATTAACCTTTTGATTCAGACCAACAGGAAGGGTATATTATCAATCAGGCGTATCATGCCTGCTTTAACGGCAATACATCCGAAATAATTTCTGCCCTTTTTCATTTCGCCCCTTTTTTTAAGGGGAATAAGCTCCCTGTCGTCGACGATCTCAAAATAATCAAGGACAAAGTCACCCGATCTCTCAATTTTTTTCCTCACAAATTCTTTTATTTCAGGGATATCATTTTTCTGAAGCATCTGTGAAGCTGAAGAGATCGTTTTATAAATTACCGGAGCTTTCTTTCTTCTTTGCGGGTCAAGAAGCTGGTTCCTGCTGCTCATTGCCAGCCCGTCGGGCTCTCTGATAATCGGATTAGCAACTATTCTGGGGCCTGATCCTGACTGACGCACAAGTTCCCTGACTATAGCTACCTGCTGGAAATCTTTTATTCCGAAGTATGCAGCATCAGGTTTTACTATTTCAAACAATCTTGAAACAACCTGGGCCACACCATTGAAATGGCCCGGCCGGTGAAGACCTTCCATTACTTTGTCAAGAGTGCCGAAACCGAAGACCCTTGTATCCTCTTTGGGATATACTTCCCTGTCATCGGGTGTAAATACTATATCATCCTTTCTAAGTACCTGATCAAGCAGGTCAAGATCTTTCAACAGGTTTCTCGGGTAATTCCTGAGATCATTCTTATCATTGAATTGTGTCGGATTGACATAAATACTGACAACTATCAGGGGACAATCGGTGGCAGCATTTCTGACAAGCGACAGGTGTCCTTTATGGAGTGCTCCCATTGTTGGAACAAAACCTACTGGTGATCTGTTCAAGGACTTTAACTGATTTTGGAGCTCCCGGATAGTTGGAATAACTTTCATTTTAAGAAACTTTAACATACAAAGCTACGTAATATTTTTTGTTGCATCCTGCACCTTTGTATCACATCCCGTTATAGTCCCGGCACATCTGTTAATGACTTTCCCGCAGTTTCTGTTATTGATGATTAGTTAATTATCTCATTTTTTATTATTATCTTTGCAACTTGTTAAGAAATGATATTCGAGGCAGGTGTATGGAAAGCAGGAAGGTGTTATTCATTTCACAGGAAATCACTCCATATCTAGCGGAAACTAAGTTATCAAAAATCGGACGTTATCTGCCCCAGGGCATTCAGGAGAGAGGGAAGGAGATACGGACTTTCATGCCAAGATATGGATGTATCAACGAACGCAGAAATCAGCTTCATGAGGTGATCAGACTTTCAGGGATGAACCTGATCATTGATGATACTGATCATCCTCTTATTATAAAGGTAGCTTCCATCCAGAGTGCCAGGATGCAGGTCTATTTCATCGATAATGATGATTATTTTCAGAGGAAGCATATCGTTGCTGATTCAAACGGACGAGAATTTGAGGATAATGATGAACGCGCCTTATTCTTTGCCAGAGGCGTGATAGAGACTGTCAAGAAACTGCGCTGGGCCCCTGATATAGTCCATTGCCATGGCTGGATGACAGCCCTTGTCCCTGTTTACCTTCGAAGTATCTACAGCGACGATCCTCTTTTCCACAACTTCAAAGTAATATACTCAGTATACAATAATGAATTCAAGGCACCATTCAGATCGAATTTTGCAGACAAGCTTCGGTTTGATGGTATTGACGGAGAAAATCTGAAGCTTGTCAAAAAAGCGGATTTCATCAATGTTTCTAAGCTTGCTATCAAATATTCTGACGGGATAATAGTAGGGAGCGAGACTATAAATGACGAACTGGCGAAGTATCTTAAGACTGTCAGGAAACCGGTTCTTTCATACAAGGATGAGTCTGAGTATATTGATGCCTATAATAATTTTTACGATGAGATGCTTTCTTAGTTACGAGATCTCGCTGAAATTATTATATTCGTTCCCGATTTACTAATTCTAAAATTTCATATGTGCGGAATTGTTGGTTACATTGGTTCCAAACCTGCCCGTGAAATAATCTTAAATGGTCTGAAACGTCTTGAATACCGCGGCTACGACTCCGCCGGTATGGCACTTGTCAATGGAGAGACGCAGATCTTTAAATGCAAAGGCAGAGTACAGGATCTCGAAGAAATGGTTGGCAAGTCGGACTTTAATGGTACAATTGGTATGGGACACACCCGGTGGGCAACGCATGGTGAACCCAACGAACTTAATGCCCATCCTCAGAGATCCTATAAGGGAAATTTCATTGTTGTGCATAATGGCATTATTGAGAATTATGCCCTTATAAAAAAGCATCTTGAAGGAAGGGGTATCAAATTCTCAAGTCAGACAGATACGGAGGTTCTTGCTAACCTGATGGAGCATCTTTATATTGAAGGTGATCTGACAGCAGAACAGGCTGTTACTCTGGCACTTAACAGGGTGGAAGGGGCCTATGGACTTGTAATTATCTGTACCAGGGAACCGGATAAGCTGTTTGCAGCTAAGAAAGGAAGCCCTCTTGTAATAGGTGTGGGCGAAGGTGAGAATTTTATTGCATCGGATGCAACTCCGATAGTTGAACATACCCAGCGTGTTATATATCTCAATGATGACGATCTGGCCATTATAAAGAAAGAAGAGCTGATGCTCAAGACAATAAGGGTAAATAAAATTGAGCCGGTAGTCAAGAAGATCGATCTTAAGATCGGAGAGATAGACAAGGAAGGATATCCTCATTTCATGCTGAAAGAGATATTTGAGCAGCCCAGGGCCATTCACGACACTTTCCGCGGAAGGGTTTTGCCGGATCATTCGGGTGTAATGCTTGGCGGATTGCATCAGGTGCTGGAAACAGTCTCGCAGGCTGAAAGAATAATTATTATTGCATGCGGTACTTCATGGCACGCAGGCCTTATTGGTGAATACTTTTTCGAAGAATACACAAGGATCCCCGTGGAGGTGGAATATGCATCCGAATTCAGATACAGGAACCCTATTATTAAAAAGGGAGATATAGTAATTGCAATAAGCCAGAGCGGGGAAACAGCTGATACACTTGCTGCAGTGAAGCTTGCCAGATCAAAGGGCGCGATGGTAATTGGCATCTGCAATGTAGTCGGGAGCAGTATTCCCCGTGAAACTGATGCAGGTGTTTATACTCATGCCGGACCCGAGATCGGTGTTGCATCTACAAAGGCATTCACCACCCAGGTCACCGTTCTTGCAATGATGGCTTTTGAGATTGGACATCTGAAGGGTGTTATTTCAGCTCAGAATTATAAGGAACTGATAACTGAACTTGTTTCTATTCCTGATAAAATTGAAAAAGCTCTTGGCGAGAATGTAAAGGCAATAGAGTTATCAAAAAATTTCGAGAAGATACAAAATGCCCTTTATCTGGGCCGCGGTTATCTGTTCCCGGTAGCTCTCGAGGGAGCCCTGAAGCTTAAGGAGATATCATATATTCATGCAGAAGGCTATCCTGCTGCTGAAATGAAACATGGTCCCATTGCTCTAATTGATGAGAATATGCCTGTTATTATAGTAGCAACAAAAGATGATACATACGAAAAGATAATCAATAACATCCAGGAGATAAAGGCAAGGAAGGGAAAGGTATATGCTATCGTGACAGAGGGTGATGAAATAATAAAAAAGATGGCAGATTACGTTCTTGAAGTACCTGAGACAATATCTGCTTTTGCATGTCTTCTTGCAGTCATCCCTCTCCAGCTGCTTTCATATCATATTGCCGTTCTAAGAGGATGCAATGTTGATCAGCCAAGGAACCTGGCTAAATCCGTAACTGTTGAATAGCCAAAAAAATACCCTATATGAAGACTCCCAATCAATATCATTACCTTTTAGATTCTGAGATAAGGATACTGCAGCAAAACGGGTGCAGAAGCGATGACTGGAGCAAAGTAAAAGTTACAGGAGGTTTTGATCCTTCGAGGTGCCTCAATACGGTTTTTTCAGGAAATGTACTTATCGGGGACCTTAAGGGATCTTACACAGATAATTCCGGAGTAACTTTCAAATGCGGCATTTCGAATGCCCATATCCATAATTGCAATATTGGTTCAGATGTCCTTATAGCTAATGTTGGCGATTATATTGCAAACTACGATATTGAAGATAATGTTGTTATAAAGAACTCCGGGAAGATATATACGGAAGGTGAATCAACTTTCGGGAACGGGACGGAGGTAGCGGTTCTGAATGAGACCGGTGGGCGGTCAGTTACAATCTGGGATAAGCTTTCAGCTCAGGTGGCTTACATAATTGCTCTATACCGGCATCGGGCAGATGCTGTGAAGAAAATAGAACAGATGGTAGCTGAATATTCAAAAAAGATTCGTTCTGACCGGGGAGTTATAAGCCACCACACAAGTATAATCAATTGTTGCCATATAAGGAATGTTAAAATGGGTCCTTTCAGCAGGCTGGAAGGGGTTATAAGTCTCAGCGAGGGATCGATAAACAGCTGTAAGGAGGATCCTGTCTTCATCGGACCGGGAGTGATAATGGAACATTTTATCATATGTTCCGGATCATCAGTATCAGAGTCAACTCTTATTGACAAATGCTTTATCGGACAGGGATGTGTCCTGGGGAAGCATTATTCAGCCGAAAACTCGCTTTTCTTCGCGAACTGTGCCGGTTTTCATGGTGAGGCATGTTCAATTTTTGCCGGTCCCTATACTGTAACCCATCATAAGTCGACACTCCTTATTGCAGGGATCTTTTCGTTCATGAATGCAGGCAGTGGTTCAAACCAGAGCAACCACATGTATAAGCTGGGGCCAATACACCAGGGAATAATGGAGAGAGGTTCAAAGACAACAAGTGATTCCTATCTGCTATGGCCGGCACGGATAGGTCCTTTTACACTTGTGATGGGAAGGCATTACAAGAATATGGATACCTCATCACTTCCGTTCTCATACCTTATTGAGAGGAATGATGAGAGCGTACTTGTTCCCGCGATCAATTTAAGGAGTGTCGGTACAATAAGGGATGCTCAGAAATGGCCGAAACGCGACAGAAGAAAAGACCCGGATAAGATCGATCAGGTGAATTTCAATTTGCTTAGCCCTTATACAATACGGAAGATGTTCGAGGGAAGGGATCTGTTACTCAGGATAAGATCGGTTGCAGGAGCTGTGTCGTCTTCCTATTCATACAGTAATATGTTAATTAAAGGCGAGTCACTTGAAAGGGGAATAACACTATACCAGACAGGAATAAACAAGTTCCTTGGCAACTCGCTTATAAAAAGGCTTGAGAACACAAGGTTCAAATCAAACAATGACCTTCAGAAAAAGCTGACTCCAGATAAGTCTTCGGGTAATGGGGAATGGGTTGATCTTGCTGGTCTGATTGCTCCCCAGAGGGTCGTTGAAAAACTTCTCGATGAGATCGAGTCCGGAAAACTTTGCTCACTTGGAGCAATTGAGGAGGAATTCAGGAATATGCATAAGTCATATTATGAATGGGAATGGATATGGGCCTGCGAAAGAATTGAAAAAGAGATAGGCAAGCCTGTGAGTGAATTCACGGCAGATGATGTCCGCGGCATGGTTGAAAGATGGAAAAAGAGCGTTTCCGACCTTGATAAGATGCTCTACGAGGATGCAAGAAAAGAATTCAACCTCTCATCACGTACAGGTTTTGGAATAGATGGCGGTGAAGATGTCAAAAAACTTGACTTTGAACAGGTAAGAGGTGATTTTGAATCGAACAGTGTAGTATCGGCTATCCAGGATCATATAAAACAGAAAGCCGCCCTGGGCGATGAACTGATTGAGAGACTCAATGAGATAAAATAATACGGGAACTACCTTCCGGTATACATCGAGTTGTAATATTTTTCATATTCACCGGAAATCACGTTATTCAACCATACGGTATTAGCCAGATACCAGTCGACGGTTCGTTCAAGGCCTTCCTCAAAGCCTGTATCCGGCTCCCAGCCAAAGTCTTTCCTCAGTTTGGATGAATCTATTGCATATCTGAGGTCATGACCCGGACGGTCCTTAACATAAGTTATAAGCTTTTCTGATGAACCCTCCGCCCTCCTGAGCTTCCTGTCCATTATTCTGCATAACAGCCTTATAAGATCTATGTTCCTCCATTCGTTATTACCACCTATATTATATGTCTGGCCGGGTTTCCCGCTGTGAAATATCAGATCGATTGCTGCAGCATGATCTTCAACATACAGCCAGTCGCGGATATTCATACCCTTGCCATAGACAGGCACAGGCTTGTTATTTTTTATATTATTGATTGCCAGCGGTATAAGCTTTTCTGGAAATTGATTGGGGCCGTAGTTATTTGAGCAGTTGGAGATCAGAGCCGGGAGTCCGTAAGTATGGTAATATGCCCGTACAAGATGATCAGAGCTTGCCTTTGAAGCCGAATACGGGCTTCGGGGATCATAGGCTGTCTCCTCAGTGAATTTCCCGGCTGAGCCAAGCGACCCATACACCTCATCTGTCGAGATATGGTAGAAGAGCTTCGATGCATATTCCTTCTGCCAGGAGCTAAGTGCAGCATTGAGAAGATTAACTGTCCCCACAATATTTGTATGAACGAACTCATCAGGACTTGTTATTGACCTGTCGACATGCGATTCGGCAGCAAGGTGAATGATCCCGTCAAAGGTATATTCAGCAAAAAGTTCAGCAAGGGCTTTCTTATCTGTTATATCTGATTTTTCGAAACAATAATTTTCCTTTTTCTCAATATCTGCCAGGTTTTCAAGGTTCCCGGCATATGTCAGTTTATCGGCATTCACAATCCGGTAACCGGGATAATGCAGTACGAAACGTCTTACTACATGTGATCCTATAAAACCAGCTCCGCCTGTTATCAGAATAGATCTTTTTTTATCCATTTCATTCAGATTTTTCGCCTTATACTGTTTTCCCATTTCCATGCACTTCTCATTGCTTCATCAAGGGAGTATGCTGTTTTCCAACCCAGTTCCCTGTTAGCAAGTGAAGGATCTGCCCATATTTTTTCTATATCGCCCGGGCGGCGGCTTGTGATTCTGTATTTAAGCTTTATCCCTGAAACTCTTTCGAAAGACTCAATTGCTTCAAAGACCGATACTCCTTTTCCTGTTCCGAGATTGAAGGTCTCGTATCTTTTTTTGTTCTTATCGCCTGTCAGCCTGTCAACAGCAACAACATGGGCTTTTGCCAGATCAACTACATGAAGGTAATCCCTGATGCATGATCCGTCGGGAGTGCTGTAATCGTTGCCGAATACCTGAAGCTCATCACGAACGCCGATTGCTGTCTGTGTGATAAAAGGCACAAGATTTTCAGGGACACCTCTTGGCAGTTCGCCAATAAGTCCTGAGGGATGAGCCCCGATAGGATTAAAATATCTCAGTGAAATTGCTTTTAAGCCGGGATTAGCTGAAATTGTGTCGCTTATAATCTCCTCGCCGATCTGCTTTGTATTACCATAGGGAGAAATTGCAGGCTGGACAGGGGTGTCTTCTGTAACCGGCAGTTTTTCGGGTTGCCCGTAAACGGTGCACGATGATGAGAAGACTATTGAAGGGATCTTATGCACTATCATTGCTTCAAGCAGGTTCATAAGCGACAGGAGGTTATTCCGGTAATAATCAAGTGGTTTGTTAACTGATTCCCCAACAGCTTTAAATGCAGCAAAGTGAATTATGGCCGATATCTTCCCATTCCTGCCCAGGAATTTGTCAAGTTTCTTTTTGTCACATATGTCAAATATTTCAAGATGAGGTGTTATGCCTGTTATTTTTCCTATCCTTTTTGCTGTTTCGGCGTCTGAGTTATAGAGATTGTCAATAATGATAACCTCATAGCCATTCTCAATAAGTTCAGCAGCTGTGTGTGAGCCTATATATCCTGTACCTCCTGTAACAATTATTCTCTTTTTCATGTGGTCCGAGCTTTTTGATTACAATAAAACTTTTTTTTAAGGCAGGATTAAATTTTCTTTAGTATAGGGTGATAATTTCCCTGCAAGCCGATCGGTCTTGCATTCCTGATATCGTAAGCGGTTATTACAGACTGGCGCGCATCATCGAGTCCGAAACCATTGCCGCTGATTATATCCCTGTAAGTTGCTGTATGCAGTTCGGTAAAACCTTCACTGAATTCAAGTTCTTCACCCTCAATTGTTATCGACCTGAAGGTTCTCTGTCCTTTTTCTTTTGTTTCCTTTGGGATATCGTTATAATCAAGGCTTAGGAACCATCTTACACGGGCATTTTTAAGGTCGAGATAACCTGCGGCTTTCGTGGGTTCGGAGATATTGACAACATTATTCTTCACTTCTCCGAATATCCATCCGAGCATATCAAAGAAATGGATCCCGATATTGCTTGCAATTCCTCCGGATTTCTGTATATCTCCTTTCCATGAAATATTATACCAGTTGCCCCGGCTTGTTATGTAACTCAGGTCGACATCATAAACCTTGTTCCCGGGACTGTTCTTTATCTTTTCCCTCAGTTCGGCAATCTTCGGGTGTAACCTTAGCTGCAGCACTGTATATATTTTACGGCCGGTCTCTCTTTCTATTTCCTGCAGGGCGTCTATATTCCAGGGGTTAAGCACTATCGGTTTTTCACAGATAGCATCAGCCTGATGACGTAATGCAAACCTGATATGAGAATCGTGAAGATAATTAGGGGAGCAGATGCTCACATAGTCGATCTTAGTCCCTGTTCTTTTCAGCTTGTCGAAATGCCTGTCGAAGCGTTCAAATTCAACGAAAAAATCACTTTTCGGGAAAAAACTGTCAAGAAGACCCACGCTGTCGAATTTATCGAGGCTTGCAAGGAGGTTATTACCTGTATCCTTAATTGCCTTCAGGTGACGGACAGCTATATATCCGGCTACTCCTATCAGTCCGAAATTTTTGGGTACTATATCCATAATGTATTTTAAAATGATTTGTAATTATACTATTTTGCTGACTAATCCATTTTCCAGCCTGTATCTGTCGCCGCTTTCGGGGCAGACTGCAAATCCTTTGTTGTCGAAGATAAGCTTATGCCCGAACTCACTCATCCAGCCAGCTTGTCTTGCAGGGTTCCCAACAACGAGAGCATAGGGTTTGACATCTTTTGTCACAACAGCTCCGGCGCCGATAAATGCGTACCGGCCGATTATTATACCGCAGATTATAGTAGAATTTGCCCCTATTGAGGCTCCTTTTTCCACAACTGTTGTCTGGTAACTGTCTTTCCGGATTATCTCACTCCGGGGGTTGATTATGTTTGTGAATACCATTGAAGGCCCGAGGAAAACATCATCATCACAAATAACACCGGTATATATTGACACATTATTCTGCACTTTGACATTCTTGCCGAGTCTGACTCCGGGAGAGACAACGACGTTTTGTCCGATATTGCAGTTCTCGCCTATCTCGGAACCGTTCATTATATGGCTGAAATGCCAGATCTTTGTGCCTTTACCAATTTTGCAGCCATCATCAATGACAGCAGTCCCGTGTGCAAAGTATTCTTTTTCCATTATCATTGTTTTTCAAAGAATTTCAGAACGCTGGAAGCTATATAACCGAGCTGGTCCTGTTCCAGATCAGGATGCATCGGCAGTGACAAAACCTGTTTGCACAGTTCTGTGGTAACAGGGAAGTCATTCTTGGCGTATCCCAGGAAACTGTAAGCTTCCTGCAGATGAAGGGGCCCCGGATAATAAACCATCGAAGGGATTTTTGCCAGCTCAAGGTGCTTCTTCAGCTCGTCCCTCTTCCCGTTCCTTATCTTTATTGTATACTGATGGAAAATATGGGAAGAATACCGTGATCTTGCCGGAGTTATTATGGAGGGGCATTCTGCAAAGGCCTTATCATAATAATCTGCTGCAGCTCTTCTTGCTGAATTGAACTGGTCGAGATATTTCAGCTTGAAGTTCAGAACAGCAGCCTGTAATGTGTCAAGCCTTGAATTAACACCGATATCGCCGTAATGATATCTTTCTTTCATCCCATGGTTAGCAATGCTCCTTATTTTAGAAGCTATTGTATCATCATTTGTGAATAAAGCTCCACCGTCGCCGTAACATCCGAGGTTTTTGGAAGGGAAAAATGAAGTTGCACCTATTGTTCCGATTGTTCCGGCTTTCTTATGCCTGCCATCCGGGTAAATGTACTCTGCCCCGGTTGCCTGTGCAACATCCTCAATAACATACAGGTTATGTTTGCGGGCAAGTTCAAGTATTTTTTCCATATCGGCGCACTGGCCGAAAAGATGAACAGGAACAATAGCTTTTGTCCGGGGGGTTATTGCTTTCCGGATCTCTTCCGTAGAGATATTAAAGTTATCAGGATCAGGATCTGTCAGAACCAGTTTAAGTCCAAGCAAAGCTACTACTTCCACAGTAGCTATAAAAGTGAAATTGGTAGTAATGACCTCGTCGCCCGGCTTCAGGCCCAGAGACATCATAGCTATCTGTAGGGCATCAGTTCCGTTTGCACAGGAGATAACATGTTTTACAGACAGGTATTTCTGTAAAGCTTCCTCAAAAACCTTTACTTCAGGACCTTTTATGAAGGCGGTTGACTCAAGAACTGATTTTAATGCAGAATCGATCCCGGATCCCAGTTTTTCGTACTGGGCCTTAAGATCAACCATCTGGATATCTCTCATATTATAAAAAATAAAACACGAAGATATTATATTATGAATTAAGTACGAAACCTCTTTTGACCAACACGCTTAAGCATTATGTTAATGTCTTTTATTTCCGACCGGATAAATGATTTCAGGATTTTAAGGCAGCGGGAATCATAGCATAAATGTATTTTGATGTTTTAAATGATCCCGGAATTTCTTATTTTTGTATTTATATCAATATGCCAGATGGATATCACGGCCTACATAAGGGAATTGCTTTTCAGTCACGATTGTGTGATAATTCCGGGTTTCGGAGGCTTTATCGGGAATTACTCTCCTGCCCGCATCGACAGATCATCTTCAACTTTCAATCCTCCCGTGAAGCAGATATCCTTCAACAGGAACCTGAATCATAATGATGGTCTTCTGATAGGTAAGATATCTGAATCATCGGGTCTCAATTATGGTGATGCAAGGAACCTGGTCGATGATTTCGTAAACAATGCAAGGAAGCGCCTTGAGAAAGGAGAAAAGGTAATATTTGATAACATAGGCAGTTTTCAGAATAACCAGGAAGGCAGCCTTCAGTTTGAGCCTGATCTTAGTGTAAACTATCATCTTGATTCCTACGGGCTTGATCCTTTTCAGTTTCTCCCTCTTGAAGGATATGATGTAAGAAAAAGAATTACGGCTTCTTCTGATAAGGGATCTGTCAGGCATTCCTCAACAAGAAAGATACTCTGGAGGGCTGCAGTGGCTGTTCCTCTTATTGCACTTATGATAGCCATTCCTCTCAGGACAGACATATTTAAATCGAAGGTTGAGGCTTCAACCCTGAATCCGCTGGCCAAAGCTGAGCTGGAGAGCAACATGAAAGCGGTGGATGAAAGTACGACTTCAGAGATGAGTCCCTCAGCTGAAGCTGAGATTGGACCTGTTGAAAACAGCATAGCTTCTGTTTCTGTTCCTGTTCCTGATGAAGTCACACTTCCGCTGGAAACTGAAAGCATCAGTTATTATCTTATTACCGGTAGTTTTCAGTTAAAGGAGAATGCTGATCAACAGGCAGGTATACTAAGATCAGAAGGGTACACTTCGGAGGTTATCACAGCTCCTAACGGTTTCTTCAGGGTCAGCGCAATGCGTTGTGATGATCTTGATGCGGCTCTTAATAATAAAGAGATACTTTCGAAAAAATACCCCGGCACCTGGGTGAGGAAGCAGAAACCTATTTGATCATACTTCCGTTACTAACTTTATCTGCCGGCGAAACAAGCACAAGGTTACCGTCTTTATCCTCAGCCATAAGGATCATTCCTTTTGACTCGATGCCTTTTATTTTCCGTGGTTCGAGATTGGCAACTACAGATATTTGTTTCCCTATCAGTGATTGAGGGTCAAAATATTCTGCTATACCTGAAACAATTGTCCTTATATCGAGGCCGGTATCTATCTTAAGTTTGAGCAGCTTTGTTGTTTTCGGGACTTTTTCTGCTTCGAGGACAGTTGCTGTACGGATATCGATCTTCGAAAAATCATCGAATGAGACAACATCCTTCGAGGGGACAGTCTTTACCGAAGACAGATCATTTAACTTTTTGGTGGCCATCAGCTTATCGATCTGTCTGCTGATCTCTTCATCTTCGATCTTTTCAAAGAGCAGGCCGGGTTTTCCGATCTTATGTCCCGGCAGTAAGAGATCCTGTTTCCCTGCTTCCTGCCATAACTTCTTTTCGAGCTTGAGCCATCCCCTTAATTTCTCCATTGAGAAGGGAAGGAAAGGTTCAAGAACTATTGTGAGGTTGGCAGTTATCTGGAGGGCGATATTCATAATTGTTTTAACCCTTTCAGGATCTGTCTTAATTACTTTCCATGGTTCGGCATCGGCAAGATACTTGTTTCCAAGCCTGGCCAGGTTTATTGCTTCCTTAAGACTTTCCCTGAACCTGAATGAATCGATATTTGCCTCAACATTACTTTTTAGTGTACCTATTTCCTTCAGAACGGTCTCGTCATTCTCATCCAACTTAGCTCTGGCAGGCACCTCACCTTCATAATAATTATGTGTGAGGACCAGTGTCCTGTTTACAAAATTACCGAGTATAGCTACAAGTTCATTGTTGTTCCGTGCCTGGAACTCTTTCCATGTGAAATCGTTATCTTTTGTTTCAGGGGCGCTTGCGCAAAGTGAGTATCTCAGGACATCCTGTTTACCCGGGAAATCGGCAAGATATTCATGTAGCCACACAGCCCAGTTCCGAGATGTTGAGATCTTGTCGCTCTCAAGGTTGAGGAATTCGTTTGCAGGAACGTTGTCGGGTAAAATAAAAGTACCCTCCGCGTTAAGCATGGCGGGGAAAATGATACAATGAAAGACTATGTTGTCTTTACCTATAAAGTGAATCATACGGGTCTCTTTGTCTTTCCAGTATTTTTCCCAGTCGGGAGTCAGCTCCCTTGTGGCAGAGATATATCCTATTGGAGCATCGAACCATACATAGAGGACTTTCCCTGCTGCATTTTTAACAGGAACGGGAACGCCCCATTCAAGATCCCGGCTTACAGCCCGTGGCTGCAAGCCCTGGTCGAGCCATGATTTACACTGTCCGTACACATTTGCCTTCCATTCCTTATGATCTTCAAGTATCCATTTCTTAAGCCAGGGCTCATACTTATCAAGAGGGAGATACCAGTGAAGCGTTTCTTTTAGTTCAGGCTTACTGCCGCTTATTGTTGAATGAGGATTGATAAGATCTGACGGGCTCAATGAAGTACCGCATTTTTCGCATTGATCACCGTAGGCATTTTCGTTGCCGCAATGGGGACATGTTCCGGTTATATAACGGTCGGCCAGAAAACAGCCGGCTTCTTCATCATAATACTGCTCTGATGTCTTTTCAATGAATTCACCTTTATTATAAAGCTTAAGGAAGAATTCTGAAGCAGTCTCATAATGTATTTTATTAGATGTTCTTGAATATATGTCAAATGCGATCCCGAAATCTTCAAAGGCCTTTTTGTTGATTGCATGATACCTGTCAACTATTTCCTGCGGGCTTACGCCTTCATTTCTTGCTTTAAGTGTTATTGGAACTCCGTGCTCATCTGAGCCGCATATCGATATAACGTCTTCTCCTTTCATCCGCAGATACCTCGTATAAATATCGGATGGGACATATACACCAGCCAGGTGGCCGATATGCAGAGGCCCGTTGGCATAGGGCAGGGCAGAAGTGATAAGATATCTCTTGAACTTACTCATAGTATTGATAATGAATGCATAAAATTTTAAAAAAGAACAAAGATAATAAAAGTTGGAAAGAGTTGAAGAAGTTTAAAAGGTTCAAGCCTTCAAGAGGCATGGAGCAAGGGGCGGGGAGCAGGGAGCAGAGAGCAAGAAGCAGGGAGCAGAGAGCAGGGAGCAGGAAGCAGCACAGATCCTATTCCCCCTTTGAAGGGGGCAGGGGGATGTTTTTGCAAAAGGGCAGGGTCAGGGAGTCGTGCAGGTCGTGCAGGTCATGCAGGTCGTGCAGGAACGAATTCCCCCTTTGAAGGGGGCAGGGGGATGTCTTCTCGATGTTGCAGAATGCCAGGTGCATGCACGACCTTCATGACTTTTTACGAAAAAGAGCCAGACTGACAACATTATCACTTATTTTTACGTAAAATATAATATATGCCATCACGAAAGATCCAGCCTCCATTCCTTAAGGCAGGCGATGAAGTAGCAATAATATCGCCATCATTTTCAGTTGATCAGATTAAAATTGAAACCGCGGTTAAGTTTTTGGAAAACTGGGGATTGAGAGTTCGGATCGGTAAATATGCCTTCCGGGAGAGGGGCCCTTTCGCAGGGACTGACAGGCAGCGCATGTCAGATCTCCAGGAGGTAACAAACAACAATAAAATCAAGGCTGTCTTCTGTTCAAGGGGAGGATATGGAATGCTCAGGATAATTGACAAAATCGATTTTTCTTCACTAAGAAAATATCCTAAATGGTATATAGGGTTCAGCGATGTAACTGTACTTCACCTGTGGCTGAATGCCATATATGGTCTTGTAACTGTTCATGGTGAGATGCCAGTTAATTATAATAATCCGGCTAAAACGGCTGAGACTCTCACTTCATTGCATGATGCACTTTTCGGTCCCGGTTGTAATATTGGGTGGACAGGCAGATCCTTGCATGCAGATACTGTTTCCGGAGAATTGATCGGGGGTAATATATCGTTATTATACAGCCTTATAGGCACGCCTGCCGATCCTGACACAAGAGGCAGGATACTTGTTATCGAAGAAGTGGGAGAGTATCTGTACCGTCTTGACAGGATGCTTCTGTCACTCAAGCTGGCCGGTAAATTCAAGGGTCTGGCTGCTCTTATTGCAGGAGGGTTCAGGGATATTGAAGAGACAACAAAGCCCTGGCGGAAAACGTCTTATGACCTGATAAAAGATATCGTATCTGAATATCATTATCCTGTTTTCTTCAATTTCCCGGCAGGGCATATTGATGATAACCGTTCCTTCTATTCGGGGAAGACTGCAAGGATTAATGTGAAGGGCAGAAAAGCTTTTCTCAGTTATCCCTGATATTCAGAATGCCGAAAGAAGCAGGTTAAGGTCTTTTGAAAGAACCCCGAATTTTTGTCCGAGAGTTTCGTTTGTAAGGATGCCGTTATAAAGATAAACGCCGTTCCTGACACCCTGATCGTTCTTCAGGAGCTGTGTTATGCCTCCTGAATCAGCCATGCTTTGCAGAAGAGGTGCAAAAATATTGCTAAAGGCGATTGAGGCTGTTCTCGCTACACGTGATGGCAGGTTCCAGGCTGAAAAATGAATGACACCGTGTTTTTCATATACCGGATCCTTCAATGCCCTGCACTCAGTTGTTTCTATGCATCCTCCGCGATCGATGCTCAGGTCAATTATGAAAGCTCCTTTTTTCATTGTCCTTACCATATCTTCGCTAACATGGTAATATGGCCTGAGATCCTCCAGCTCTATCGCACCGATAAGTACATCGGCCGATTTCAGAGCTTTTTTCAGGACCTGGGGATGAAATACTGATGTCTGCAGTCTCTGACCGACTATTGATTCAAATTTCTTAAGTCTTTGCAGTGAGCTGTCAAATATCTTGACCTGTGAACCGAGCCCGAGTGCAGCTTTTGCAGCATATTCCCCGGCTGTATTAGCGCCAAGGATCACTACCTCTGTAGGAGTGACCCCGGTAATCCCTCCAAGGAGTATTCCCTTGCCTCCGTGATGATTGCTTAGGTAATCAGATGCAATAAGTACTGATGAGACACCGCTTATCTCGCTCATAGATTCAACAACAGGCATAACCCCGCTCCTGTCACGTATCTTTTCGAAAGCTATTGCAGTGACTTTCTTCCGGATCAGTTTGGCAAGAGTCTCTTCTGTAAGCCTGAGGACATTAAGATACGAGATAACAACCTGGTTACCTTTAAGATAATCAGCCTCCCTTGAAGTAAAAGGAGCTACCTTTATAATTACATCAGATCCATACACCCTTGCAGGTGAGTCGGTTATAATAGCCCCATTCTCGCTGTAGTCTTTATCGGAATAGTTAGTGCCGGCGCCGGCACCTTTCTGAACGATAACCTCATTATCGGATTCCACAAGAATATTTACAGCTTCAGGTGTCAGAGCAACTCTCTTCTCATCATCTCTGGTATCTCCCGGTATGCCGATAGTGATTTTTCTGAACCTTACAGCCGTTTCGAGCTGTTCTTCTTTTGGCATGAAAGCACTGTCGCCAAAATTCACCTTACCGCTTTTGCCTTTTTCATTCATGTTAAGAAGAAGTTAGATTACCAAAGGTATAAAAATTGATAAAGTGCACAAATACAAGGCTGATTAATCTACATCAAGAATCCGCTCTTCATTATTGCCTGCAGTTATTCTTACTCTTACTGTATCCAAAGGCAGCAGATCATCAATTATTTCAGGCCATTCCATAAAGCAATAAGAGCCATCAGACAGATATTCTTCAATACCAAAATCGTAGACCTCTTCCTTTTTATTTATCCTGTAGAAATCAATATGGTACAGCGATTCTCCATTGACAGTCCTGTATTCATTTACTATTGTGAAGGATGGACTGCTCACGAGGTCGGAAGCTCCCAGGAGTTTGCAAAAAGCTTTTATTATTGTAGTCTTGCCTGCACCAAGGGAGCCATAGAAAGCAAAGATCCTCCTTCCTTCAGCATAATCAAAAAGCCTTTTAACTGCTGATGGAAGCTCTCTCTTGTGTATTATTTCTATTTTCATCCTGTTACAGGTTCTAAAAGTGCTACGGGGAGCATCATCTCCTGCATCGATATTCCGCCATGCTGAAAAGTGTTACGGTAATAGCCGGCATAGTAGTTAAAGTTGTTCTGATATACAAGGAAATCCTTGTTTAAAGCAAAGATATATCTGGAGCTTATGTTTGTCTTTGGCAGGAAAGCTGCAGCGGGATCCCTTATCTCAAAAACCTGTTGCGGATCATAATCAAGGTTGCGTCCCATCTTGTAACGGAGATTTGCAGAAGTATTTTTATCTCCAATCACCTTAACGGGATTCTGGACACGCATTGTACCATGATCGCTGCTGAAGATTATCCTTACCTGGTGTGACGAGAGTATCCTTAGCAGTTCAAAGAGGGGAGAATGGATGAACCACGATCTTATAAGGCTCCTGTAAGCTGGTTCATCATTTGCCAGGTCCCTTATTAGCCCGATTTCAGTCCTGGCATGAGAAAGCATGTCAACAAAGTTGTAGACAATTATATTTATATCATTGTTGAGCATTTGCCGGATCTTCTCATTAAGCTTCGAACCATCAGGGTTGTTTGTGACCTTATTATATGACCATTTATATTTCAGGCCTTTCCTTGACAGAAGATTACTGAACAGTTCATCCTCGAAATTGTTCTTTCCGGTCTCTTCATCCTCATTGATCCAGAATTGAGGCAGCTGCTGGACTATCTGCGAGGGCATCAACCCGGAGAAGATCGCATTGCGGCTGAACTGCGTGGTTGTAGGGAGAATACTGAAATAGATATCTTCATCAATAATACGGTACATGCCTGAGAGTTCTGCAGCAATAGTCTTCCACTGATCGTACCTCATATTATCTATAAGTATAAAGAACAGAGGCCGCTTATTAACCGTATGGGGAAAAATTTTCTTTGTAAAAAGCAAGGGTGACAGCAGGGGATTCTTTTCATCGTCCTTATTCAGCCACGACAGGTAATTCCTTGCTACGAATCTGGCAAAAAATGTATTCGCTTCATGTTCCTGGGTCCTGAGTATCTCAGACATGCCCTGATCAGTTGATTTCTCCAGCTCAAGCTCCCAGCGCACGAGCTTCCTGTAAAGTTCTGTCCAGTCATCGCATGATGAAGCTGAGGAGATCAGATTGCTAATCCGGCTGAACTCCTGCCTGTAATCAGTAGTTGTTTTCTCAGTTATAAGCCTCTTCTGGTCGACTATCTTTTTTATTGCCAGCAGTATCTGTTTGGGCTTAACCGGCTTAATAAGGAAATAAGCTATTTCCGATCCGATAGCTGCCTCCATCAGATCCTCCTCTTCGCTCTTTGTGATCATAACGACCGGTATATCGCTTCTTATCTCCCTGATCTGCCTTAAGGTTTCGATTCCGCTGAGCCCGGGCATATTTTCGTCAAGAAAGATAATATCATAGGAATTTTGTCTTACAAGGTCAATAGTATCGTTCCCGTTCGAGCAGGTATTTATATCATAACCCTTTTCCTCCAGGAAAATAATATAGGATTTCAGCACTTCAATCTCATCATCAGTCCAGAGGATCTTTATCTTTCTCATTCAGCAAAGATACCTCCAAAACTCCTTTTAACCAAGTTGATGATATTAAAGAACATCAGGGACTTATTCCGGCGGAGCATTAATGTAATTTTCCCTGAAGAAAAGAAGATAGCGCTCAGGATTATTTTCCTTATTTATCAGCAGGAGATTATCGGAACTGATCAGGTAAGTGAATATTCTTGACCCTGAAGGATTTCTTACAAGCTGGTCTGTACGGAAGGAATTATAATACTTCATGGCCTGGTTGAAATTCCTGAATCCGGTAACATTTATCATAATAAAATTATTATCGATAAGAGTTCCTTCGGTGCGGTAGTTCTGGTTAGTATAATTATCTATATTGTAGCTTATTACATCGAAGGTAGCCTGGTTGATATTGAATGCAGGATCTGCTATAATAATCGAAAATACATGCGCCAGTGTTGTATCGGCTTTAAATATTTCCTTTGCTATAATTATTTCTTCCTCTATTTTAAGTTCCGGGAGTTTCTGATCAAGATAAGCGATTATCTCTCCTGCCTTCCGGCTTTCTTCAGTTGAAGGCCACTGTTTAATAACTTTGTTCAGCTCTTCCCTTAAAGCCCTTTCATCATTTATACGGGCAATTGCATATGCCCTGAGAAGCTGGAATTTTGGGGCCAGGTTACTCTGTTTATGTTCTTCAAGGCCTTCATCGCACAATGAGACTGCTGCCGCGAAATTCTCCGCTGAGTAGGCATCATAAGCCTTTTCATAGAGATTCCCGGCTATCTTCATCTCTTCCATCTTTTTCTTATAATACTCCGGATCGGAAAGTATCTTTGCGAATTCTACAGAAGGATACTTTTCCAGGAGTTTTTGCCTGTAAGTTTCAGATATAGATCTATTAACAGGGAGATTTATGTTATAGAGGGAATAAAGAGCCTCTGGCACGAGCATGTGAGAGGGAAATCTTGTGATCAGTTTCTCAAGTAGTTCTGTTGCCCTTGGGGCATCGTTCAGTTTTTCCGAAAAGGCCTGTCCGGCATTAAGATATGCATATGCCAGTTTTTCATTTGAGATCGCCAGCAGTGAGTCATTGAGAGGAAGGTTTTTAAGGTAAAATTCCGGTTTTTTGTAATCCACCACAGCCTTTGATGTATCTGATTCTTTTCCGTTTGACTGCCCGGAGTTATCGGCAGACTGATCTGCCGGGATACTGGATCTGTTGGCACGGCGCCAGTTATCTTCAAGTCTTCTGTCGCCATAGCGCCTACTGAACTCTGTTCTTCCAAAGGTAAGGGCCGACTGGTTATAGAAATACCATCTTCCTTCCTGGGCAATATTCTCCTGGAATCGCATTTCGTTTTCATAATACTGCCCAAGATTGAATCTGTCGGCGTATTGTGATGTCCTTCCTTCGCTTTCGGCTTTTACGATATCATCTATAATTGAATTAATATATGTATTTCTTTCATTTTCCGACATTGCCGCAACTTTCTGAAGACTGTCCTCAGTTTGTATTATCGCCAGTTGTGAGACCACAGCACCAAGGTTCTGTGCTTTTGTTTTAAGAGCAGGGTAATCGGGATGTTTCTCATCGAGAAAAAATACAGTACTGTCATAGAATCTGCCGGCCCGGATAAAATCGGGTTTAACGAGATAATGCTCTGCAAGGGCCAGATATGACCTGCCTTTCTGTGACCTGTTACCCGATGATGAAGACACTGATTTTCTGAAGTAGTCCAAAGCCTCCTTTTCATTCCCTTCTTTCATCATAAGATTGGCAAGGGCATAATTGATCTGATCGAGGTAATCCTTATTCTTGGAGTTCCTGAGCATTTTCTCAAGTTCGCGTTTTATTGCCTTCGAATTACCGGCGTCGGGGTCAAATACTCCTGCGATATTAATTCTGGCATTAAATTCAACTTCGTAAGGAGGATTCATTTTTACAACGTGCCTGTACAGGGATAACGCTTCTGACGGGTTGCCTGCAAGGCTGTTAAGTTGTGCGAGCAGGTAAGTAAGACGGTATTTCTGTCTTTTGCCTGACAGGAAGTCCAGAGCGGTTTTTAAAGGTTCAATGGCTTCAGAATATTTCTTTTGCTTAATATAATGATCTGCCATCGTAGTATGATACATTGCTTTGAGCGCTTTTTGCTTCCTGCCGGAAATATCAATTTCCTTAAGTATCCGCAATGCTTCACTGTATTTTCCTGTTTCATTATAGATCCTTGCAAGCCAGACTGAAGCCTCTTTTTTGATCAGAGGATCGTTGGCTTCATTTATGCTGTGAATGAAGACAGGCTCAGCTTCAGTAAATTCGTGTTTGTAGAACCTGGCCTTACCGATAAGAAGATAACTGTCATCAACCCATTCATTATATTCTTTTCTGTTTATGATATCGGCTTCAATTTCTGATTCTTTTCCTTTTGTCTCTGGTTTTGAAGTTATTGATTTCAGTGATATAAGCTTTGATGCTTTCTGGATAGCAGTCTCCATATCTGATCTGCTTATTGAAATTGCAGCAGGATCGCTGAATTCAAAAACTCTGAGAAGATCTCCGTAATCGTCTTTATACTGGCCGGATATTTTCAGCAATCCTGCCTTAAAACTCTCATTACCATTAAAATAAATATTATAATGAGCAGTCAGGCCATGATAAAGCCTTGTTGCACCGGTATTCTTTTCAACAGAACAGTTTACCGGTAACAATATCAGAACCAGCAGGATTATTTTATATGATGCTTTAACTGAAGGCAAAATGCATCTTTTAATACTATAAACTCGCTGAACCGGAGTTATAGTATTCCAAAGGTAAATAAAATTGGATAGCCGGATTCTCTCAGGCTGAAATAACACTCTTTATTTCAGGGACCTCCTTAATAATTGCCTGTTCGACACCTGCCTTTAGTGTTTGCATGCTAAAGGGGCAGCCGTGGCAGGCACCAGTAAGTTTTACTTTAACAATAAGATCATCGGTTATCTCAATTAATTCGATATCGCCTCCATCTGACTGGAGATAGGGTCTAATTCTTTCAAGAGCTTTTATTACTCTTTCTTTCAGACTTATGTTTTCAGGCATATTGATTATTTTATAAGTTACTTATTTATCTGAACTTTAACTGTTGGTTTAAGTTCCTTATTTCTTTTTTCAACTTTTTGGACAAGTTCGTCAGCCAGTGCCATAAATGCGTTTCCGGCAGGAGAATCTTCCATGACAACAGGACGTCCTTTATCTCCGCTGTCGCAAATGCCTTGAATAAGAGGTATCTGACCAAGCAGGGGCACATCCATACTCTCAGCCAGTTTCTTTCCGCCCTCTTTGCCGAAAATAAAATATTTATTTTCCGGTAATTCTGCAGGGGTGAACCATGACATGTTCTCAACAAGTCCGAGAACGGGAACATTTATCTTCTCGCTCCTGAACATTGATATACCCTTAACAGCATCTGCAAGAGCAACATCCTGAGGTGTTGTTACTATTATAGCCCCCGTTACTGCCACCTCCTGCACCATTGTAAGGTGTATGTCACTTGTTCCGGGAGGGAGATCGATAAGAAGAAAGTCGAGCGAACCCCAGTCACCCTGGTCCATTAACTGTTTCAGGAAACCGGAAGCCATAGGACCTCTCCATATGACAGCGTCGGAAGAATTGACAAAAAATCCCGTGGAGAGGACCCTGACACCATATTTTTCAAGCGGCATAATAAGATCCCTGCCATTGAACCTGTGTACTTCCGGTTTGTATTCCTCAGCATCGAACATTATCGGAACAGATGGTCCAAACACATCAGCGTCAAGAAGCCCTGTCCTGAAGTTCCTCTTTGCAAGGGCAATTGCAAGGTTAACTGCAACTGTTGATTTTCCTACGCCGCCTTTGCCTGAGGATACGGCAATTATATTCTTAATACCCGGGAAAACTGCTGATACGGGTTTTTGTTTATTGCCTGCAACAACTTTCGGACGTATCTCAATTTGTGAGATTACTGTGTCAGGGCCGAAAGCATCCTTGAGGGCTTTTGCTATTGAACTTTTAAGTGAGAGGATGAAGGGATCGTTTGACCTCTCTGGTTCCAGTATAAGGGATATCCCATTTTCTCCGGAAGAGATTTCTGATATCATTCCGAGTGCAACAATATCCTTGCCTTTCTCCGGATGGATAACTTTTTCAAGCACTGAGAGTATCTGGTCTTTCGGGATCATTATTTTTATTTAATTTAATTAAAAAAAAGTCCGCAAGTTTACTTATTTTTTAAATAAACACAAAATTGTCAGCAAAGTTCAGCTGAGGGATCCCAGAATTTTTTTTTGAAGTCCGCGACAATGTCATTTTCAACAATTATCCCTTCATTTTCGAGAAGCTGCTGCATTGTTGACGTATTTCCAAAATGGTGTTTCCCGGTAAGTATGCCTGAATGGTTGACAACCCTGTGTGCGGGAATGAATTCCGGCCGGGAATGTGATGCATTAAGAGCCCATCCGACCATCCGGGCTGACCGTCCGGTACCAAGGAACCGTGCTATGGCTCCGTATGACGTGACCCTTCCCGGGGGTATTAGTTTTGTTATCTCATAAACCCTGCTGAAGAAATCGCTTTTGCCCGGCAGAATGTATTTTAGTTTACTCAATAGTTTTATTCTTAGGTAATCTGAATGACAGGTAGTTTATTTTAAGGCCATCATTTATGAAAATCTCTTCGTAATGAGTACGTATTGACAGGATATCATTTCCTGCAAATTCGGAATGCAGGTCAGTTGTTGAAGCAATTATTTCCAAACGGTTTCTCTCTGCAAGTGATTTGGTATAATTATAAAGTTCAGTGTTATCTGTTTTGAGATTGATAAGGCCATTGTCCCTGATGAAGTTCCTGTATTTGTTAAGGAACCACGGGCAGGTAAGGCGTTTGTTTGAATTACTTTTACCTGAGTGTGGATCGGGGAAGGTAAGCCAGATCTCATCGATTTCGTCCTCAGAGAAGAAAAGATCGATGAATTCAATTCTGGTCCTCAGGAAAGCTGCATTCGGAATTTTATTGTCATTAGCAGTTTTTGCGCCTCTCCATATCCTTGCCCCTTTAATATCAACACCGATGAAATTTCTGTCGGGGTATCTGAGGGCCAGGCCTACAGTATATTCTCCTTTGCCGCAACCAAGTTCTGTTGTTATGCTGTTGTTATTGCTGAATATACTTTCATTCCATTTTCCTTTCAGTGGATTATCCCTTTCAAACTGATCTGAATTTCCGGGCTGAATTACATTATTGAAGGTTTTCAACTCGGCCCATCTGGCAAGCTTATTTTTACCCACGGTCCAAGATTTACCTGTTGAACTTCCGGATACTAATCCCGAGATCATAGACTCCTTTTAGGTCGCCGATCCTCATTCCATGCCTTATACTGAAATTATAGCTTCCTTTCCGCGGGAAGAAGACCCTGGATCTGTAAGGCAGGTTGAGCTCGCGGACATCCCCCGATCCCTTGCCAAACCAGTTACCCTTTTCATCAGCGAGATAGTATTCAAGAGTATCTGTCATTTTATTTCCGTCGGGGGAAGTTGTTGTAACGAACAGAAAAATATTCCGGTAGGGGTACTCTGATCCTGTTCTGATCGTGAAATAAACATCTGAAGTGCTTGTTGTATCGTTTACCGGGGCTGTAAAATCAACAATATCTGAAAGACTCCAGGTCTGTCGGGGCATTGCCACGGAATCAGTATATATCATATTACTGTTGCACGCTGTAAGCAGGAACATTACTATAATTGGAAGAATTGTTATCCTAGCTGATTCTTTTATCATTGGCCTTCCTGTTTTTCTTCTTCCGGGAGTTTTTATTGTGCCTTGCTTTGGGCTTGGTATTGTCGAAACGATTTAAATTATTGTCTTTAAGAAGATCTTCTGAAGGGGCTTCGCCTTCACGATACAGTTCTGCAATTATAAGTTTATCTGCTTTCAGTCCTTTCCTGTTCATCGCCTGAATTTCCTTTACACGTTCCACAGGAACAGGGACAATATTTATTGAAGAGTGTGAATCAGTTGAGTACCAGTAGATACCTTTATGGACTTCGACTTTCTGAAAATAGGCAGTACCCTCGGCTGTCTCAAGGGGAATATCTTTCTGCGGGAATGATTTCTGGGCGTCGATATAACAGTCAACCTCATAGTTCAGGCAGCATTTAAGTTTTCCGCATTGTCCCGCAAGTTTTTGCGGGTTAAGCGACAGTTCCTGGTATTTTGCATGGGTTGTTGTTACCGACATGAAATTAGTGATGTATGTTGCGCAGCACAGCTCTCTTCCACAGGCTCCTATTCCGCCTATTCTTCCGGCTTCCTGGCGGGCTCCTATCTGGCGCATCTCTACCCTGACCTTGAATTCATCGGCCAGTACCTTTATTAACTGTCTGAAATCGACTCTTTCATCAGCAATGTAGTAGAAGATCGCTTTAGTTTTGTCTCCCTGATATTCAACATCGCCGATCTTCATATTAAGCTTAAGTTCCTCAGAGATCTGCCTGGATCTGAGCATAGTCGGGGTTTCAAGTTTTTTAGCTTCTTCCCATTTCAGGATATCTGCAGGTTTGGCTTTCCTGTAAACCTTTTTCATTTCGTCGGGAGAGGGCAGGGCTTTAAGTTCTTTCATCTGCTGCTTCACAAGGCATCCTACCATAGACACCCTGCCTATGTCATGTCCGGGGGATGCTTCTACAGCAACAATATCCCCGATCTCAAGACGGAGGCTGTTCACATTCCTGAAGAATCCTTTTCTGGTATTCTTAAAGCGGATCTCAACAATCTCATTATCTTCATTACAACCCGGAAGGTTGTCCAGCCAGTTATAGGAGTCAAGTTTGTTATTACCGGGCTTATATTTTATTTCAGGCAGTTTAATCTCTTCATCGAAATGAGCCTGAACTTCATCATTTTCTGTCATTGAAATAGAAAGCTACTGAATATTCCCCGCAAAAATAGTGAATAAATGAATTAATGTCAATTCTGTTCTTTTCTTCAGCGGATCAGCTTAACGACCTTCAGTCCCAGATCGAGGAAAATTATCTTTGCGTTGCCATTAGCTTCAACATGATAGAATGCCTTGTTTAACTCTTCAGTCAGCGGGAAAATATTTTTCTGATTGATATAAGGATGGAATTTTTCAGAAAAGCTTACTTCCTCACCTCCCAGATAAACCAGGTTGTGCTTCTGCTGGTCAAGAGAAAGCATAAGGTTTTCCCTCAGCAGGCGAAGGGCATAGGATATAAAACTTTTCTGAGCTTCTCTTCCTTTGGCAGCCATTTCTTCCGACCAGCCGATTACTGCGAGTATATCACGTTTCCATGAATACCTCATAAGCGACCTGAAACTGTCGAGGTTCCGGAGAGATGATTCCTGGTTCTCGAACAGGTCGGAAGCCCTTATTATATTTCCGTTTGCGATCCTTGCTATTTCAGCGGCCTGTTCCGTAGCACTGCCATGCTTTTTTATCAGGTAATCCTTTATTTCATTTCCTGTGAAACCCGGCACTTTAATATGCTGACATCTTGAAAGGATTGTTGATATAATTTTATCAGGCTCTTCAGAAACAAGCAGAAAAAGGGTTTTGTCGGGAGGCTCTTCGATAATCTTAAGCAGCTTATTTGCTGTAGAGATATGCATTTTTTCAGGAAGCCAGATTATCATAATCTTGACATCAGATTCGAAGGTTTTGAGGCTCAGTTTCTTTATTATCTCTCCTGCTTCGGAAGCAAATATCAGTCCCTGTTCTTTCTCCACCCCGATGGCATCAAGCCAGCCGTTGAGTGTAAAAAATGGCGACTTCCTTACAAAATCTCTCCACTCTCCAATAAATGAATCACTTACCGGGTCTTCTTTTTTATTCTTGATCTTGATCACGGGAAATACAAAATGAAGGTCGGGATGTATCATTTTTTCATATTTCACGCATGATTTACAGATCCCGCATGAATCATTTTCAGTCCTGTTCTCACAGCTTACATATGTTGCATAAGCCAGTGCCAGGGCAAGAGATCCGCACCCTTCCGGCCCGGAAAATATCTGGGCATGGCTCACCCTTTCGGAGCGGACAGACCTTATAAGCTTTTCAATAGTCTTATTATGACCCGGGATGGCTGAGAACTTCATTGAATAAGCAGAGCGAAGGATTAATTTTTATTGCAGCGCATCAAGTGCCTTATCATAGTCAGGTTCCTGCACAATCTCAGGAACCAGTTGTGTATAAACGACTTTGCCTTCCTTATCGACAACAACAATGCTCCTTGCATACAGTCCTGCCATAGGGCCGTCTGTTATATCAATACCATAATCCTTCCCGAACGAAATGTCACGGAAACCTGACAGAGTAACTACGTTGTTAATGCCTTCTGTTGAGCAGAACCTGCCATGAGCAAAAGGGAGGTCCTTTGATATTGCAAGGACGGTAATGCCTTGTTTTTCTGCTGCAATCTTGTTGAATTTTCTTACCGAAGTTGCGCATACAGAGGTGTCGAGACTCGGAAAAATATTGAGGATTACTTGTTTCCCCTTCAGTTCCTTAAGAGAAAGTGTTCCCAGATCGGATTTAACAAGTGTAAAATCAGGGGCGACAGCGCCTTTTTCAGGGAGATCGCCCGATGTACTTACAGGGTTCCCTTTGAGTGTGATCTTTGCCATAACTTTTTTTTCAAAATTAATTAAACTTTTAACAACGCTAAAACATTTCAACTTAACAGTATGTTCGATTTTACTTTTTTAAAATTTAAATCTCACGGGGAGCAGATATTTAAAAAATAATTAGGTTTGTATGCTTTTAAAACTTGATTCACAAAAACGCTGATATATGAAAATGATCCAGGATTTTAATTTCAAAGGCATTAAGACAATAGTAAGGGTTGACTTTAATGTTCCGCTTGACAAGAAAACTTTTGAAGTAACAGATGATAACAGGATCCGCGGTGCTCTGCCAACGATAAAAAAGATAACAGGGGATGGCGGATCAGTAATACTGATGTCGCATCTGGGAAGACCCGTGGGTCGGATGGAGAAATATTCACTTAAACCGGTTCTCCCGGTCCTTGAAAAGCATCTGGGGACAAAAGTCCTTTTTGCTGATGATTGCCTTGGTGAATCTGCTGTAAGAATGTCGGCAGCTTTGAAACCCGGAGAGGTTCTGCTTCTTGAAAATGTCCGTTTTTATCCTGAAGAGGAAGGGAAACCTGTCCTTCCGGATACAGCTACAGATGAAGAGAAGAAAGCTGCAAAAGCCGAGTTGAAAGCAAAACAGAAAGAACTGGCAAAAAAACTGGCAACCTATGCGGATGTTTATGTAAATGACGCTTTTGGAACAGCTCACAGAGCCCATGGTACAACAGCTGTTATGGCAGATTATTTCCCGGCAGACAAGAGAATGTTCGGGTTTCTTATTAACAGCGAACTTGCTGCAATGGACAAGGTGCTTAATAATGCACAGCGTCCTTTCACTGCGATAATGGGCGGAGCTAAAGTATCTGATAAGATCCTTCTGATCGAGAATCTTCTTAACAGGGTTAATAATCTGATAATCGGCGGTGGAATGACCTATACTTTCATCAAGGCAAAAGGAGGGAAGATAGGCAAGTCTCTCTGCGAAGAAGATAAGCTTGATCTTGCACTCAGGATCCTTGAGAAAGCAAAGGAAAAAGGAGTCAATATTTATCTGCCGGTTGACAGTCTGAATGCTGATAAGTTTGATAACGAGGCTAATACAAATATATCAGCGATTGATGAAGTTCCTGAAGGCTGGCTGGGCCTGGATATAGCTGAAAATTCAATTAAGCAATTTTCAGAAGTGATTGAGAATTCAAAAACGATCCTCTGGAACGGGCCGATGGGAGTTTTTGAGATGGAGAAATTCTCAAAAGGTACAACAGCTGTTGCAAAAGCTATAGCAGCTGCAACTGCAAAGGGTGCCTACAGCCTGATAGGCGGAGGGGATTCGGTAGCTGCAATAAACAAGAACAAGCTTGCCGATAAGGTGAGCTATGTCTCGACAGGCGGAGGCGCCATGCTTGAATATATGGAAGGGAAAAAGCTTCCGGGTATTGCAGCAATAAGGGGCGAATAAGAGGCGAAAGGCGAAAGGCAAAAGGCAATACGGCATTAAGGCGTTACGGCGTTGCGGCGTTACGGCAAGAACATTAATGGCCTGGGTTTTAGCGGTCAATTCTGGTTAAATTACCTTATCTTTGCAGGATATGAAAAGAAGTGTTCTGACAGGACTGTTTATTTTTCTGCTTCTGACATCATGCAATAAAGATGATAGTCCTGATACATCGGGGACTGTAACAATAAATAATGAAGCTTCTTTTGGAACCACTTGGTTTATTAACGGGTTTTCGATAACTACCGGGGAAAAAGTCTCAACAGAGAATGATCCGCTGGATGTTATTACGATAATGGGAACAAAGGATAATAGCATTTTAAAGTGTTATTTTGATACACGTAACTATATAAGTTCGTTTTTCCTTTATGGCCAGTATGATGACGAGGCTACGTGCAAGGGGGCTTTCAAAAATCTAGTTACAATAAATTTACCTCTCCAATGGACAAGTATTGGAGACAATTTAAAGGAAAACCAGATCTGGCTATTCAGGACAAGTAATGAGAATTACGCAAAAATCCGAATAATAAGTACAACAGTAAGGGAAAGTTCAACCTTGACATTTCCTTATGCTGAATGCACCTTCGAATGGGTTTACCAGCCTGATGGTACCTTAACTTTCCCGGGCAGATGAGACCGGTTACTGCCGACAGTATATTTAATATCTCCGATGAACGCTCCTTTCAGGAGAGAGCACTTGAAATTTTCCGTTTTCAGTCGGAGAGAAATCCTGTATATAAGGAATTCATTAATAATCTGAAGATTAACAGAGAAAAAGTTAAGGCGATTGAAGAGATCCCCTTCCTCCCCGTGGGGTTCTTCAGGACACAGAAGGTAATTACGGGAGAGCTGCTTCCTGAAAAGATATTTGAGAGCAGCGGCACGACAGGCTCGCATTTAAGCAGGCATTATGTAACAGACACAGGGATTTACAACAGGAGCCTTCTTGCAACTTTTAAACTGTTCTACGGCGATCCTTCAGAATACCTTATAACTGCCTTGCTGCCATCGTATATTGAAAAAGAGAACTCGTCGCTTATATATATGATTGAACAACTTGTCAGATCATCAGATGATCCGCAAGGCGGCTTCTATAATCATAGGGTACCGGATCTGCTTTCTCTTATTGAACGCCGTAAGAAGGGAAAAAGGAAAATACTGCTGATAGGAGTAAGCTTTGCATTGCTTGATCTTGCGGAGAATCATTCACCGGATTTTTCGGGTGTTGTTGTTATGGAGACCGGCGGGATGAAAGGGAGGAGGAAGGAAATAACACGCGAAGAACTTCATTCGGTTCTGAAGAACAAACTTAATGTTCAGGCAATACATTCGGAATACGGGATGACAGAACTTTTAAGCCAGGCCTATTCCTCCGGCGGAGGCATTTTCAGTTGTCCGCCCTGGATGAAGATACTGGTGAGGGAGCCCCAGGATCCTTTTTCGCTCATCACGGAACCGGGCAGAACAGGAGGGATCAATATTATCGATCTGGCTAATCTGAATTCGTGTTCGTTTCTGTCTGCATCAGATCTGGGCAGACTCAATGAGGATGGAAGTTTTGAAGTACTTGGCAGGTTCGACAGCAGCGACATCCGAGGCTGTAACCTCCTCACAGTGTAATCCTGTCTGTCACCTTAAAGACTCTGAGACTGCAAGACTGCACGACCTCACGACCGCACGACAATCATATTCCCATCTTAGTCCTTATCGCCGGTGGTATTCCATTCTTATTTACCATTATGAAAAGTGTCTTGGCTCTGACATAGCTTTCAGACATGTTCAGATACCCTTTCAAAGGATTCCTGACAGAACCCCATGAATTTTTTGTCTTATAGAATTTTGTGCCGTTCTGATCTTTTACAAGTCCTGTAATATGCATTGCATGATCGTCGGTTGTTGTAAAATTCATATATCCTTTCTGCCGGGTCTCCTGATCAATTTGAGCCTGAGCACTCAAAACACCGGAGCCGGCGCTTTTATCCCGCCGTTGATTTTTGCCATCATCCGGTATTACAGCATAACCATTACCGAATAAAAATCCTTTTTCACTTGTGTCTCCGTCCCAGTTTACTGTAAATCCATTATTGAGCGAGTAATCAATAATCTCAATGAGCTCATCCAGAGGTACATTATAGAAGAGAGCCATTGCCCAGTTATCGGGAATTTCAAGCACACTCCTGCTGTAAAAAGGAAAATGTGTGAATGAAGTTATTTCGATGTAGTCATCAGGGTTAATTCCCAGGCTTGAAGCGAAGGAGACCGGAGTATAATTAACACCTTCATGCGTGAATGAGTCAGGGACCTTTCCGAGATATGAATCCAGTACAGCATCAACGATCTCATTATACTGTTCACTTTCCTTCTTTTGTTTTACCGCCACATCTGCCACGGCATTAATGAAGGCCTGAAGCTCTGAATGGTTATGAGTGGGAGAGTCATAGTCAAGCCCTGTATAAAACTCTTCAGGTACTATCCCGCATTCCCTGAAAACTTTTATCCAGTCGTGAAAATTTCCTCCTTCTCCCGTATTTCCGTTCCCCCTTCGTAAATAGTTATCTTTGAGCCTGTTAATATAGTTGTGTCTTACAATGAACATCTCCGACAGGTCATATTCCCCTTTCCCCATGCGAAGCAGTTCGGATTCAATGAACGATGTGGTTGAAAAGCTCCAGCATGTTCCTGTTGACGACTGGTTCTTTACAGGGGTTGTTTTCAAATCTATAATAGTTGTAAACTCAAAATCGTCCCCCGTTCTCAGTGGATTACCCGTGATTATTTCTCCTGCTGCAGAAGAGTAAGGAAAAATGGCAAGTGCCAGGAGGAATGTAAGAATGGATCTTTTACTCATTATAAACTATCGTAAGGTTGGATAAAAAGCATTTTCAATATGATCAATCTCGAAATCGTCTTCCTTCTTAATAACTCTTATAACGTCAAAACGGCATTCTTTTGAAATATTATACCATCTGATATAACTATCAGCAAGGTAAATCAGGATTCTTTGTTTTTCTTTTGTAACAGCTGTAACCGGGTCCATAAGAAAATCTTCAGAACGGGTTTTTACTTCCACAAAAACAATATATTCATGGTTCTCGGCAATAATATCAACTTCATTCCTTCCTGATCGCCAGTTACGTTTCAGTATCCTGTAACCTTTCTTTTTCAGGTGTTCGGTTGCAAGGTCTTCACCCTTTTGTCCAAGATCGGGTAAACCGGCCATTTCAGATCTCTATTAGTTTATTTCTGATTGCATAAAGTATAAGGCTTGCAGTATTCTTTGAATTTGTCTTGCCCAGAAGATTAGCCCGGTGTTTATCGACAGTCCTCTTGCTTATAAAAAGTGTATCTGCAATCTCCTGGTTTGAAAGTCCCTCACAGATCTTTATAAGTATCTCTTTTTCTCTTTTCGAGAGATTTGCCGTCTTGATCTCATTTTCACGATGTTTTATTTTCTGAATGACATTGTAGAGAAGTTCCTGGGAGAAGTAACTGCCACCCTTTATAACTGTTAGAATGGCTTCTCTCACCTCATTTATGTTTGAATCTTTCAGAAGGAAGCCTTTGGCTCCGGCATCGATCATTTTATAATAGTATTCCTCTTCACCGTACATCGACAGTGCAATTACATTTATTTCCGGATTTATTTTCAGTCCACTCCTTGTTGCTTCAATACCGTCCATTTCCGGCATGTTAATATCCATCAGGGCTATATCAGCTTTTGTGTCCTTTAAAATCTCAATGAATTCATGACCGTTTGAGGCTTCCCCTGCAACTTCAAAATCAGGGAATGAGTTAAGTAAAATTTTAAGGCCATTTCTGAACAGCTGATGGTCATCCGTAATTATGATACGTATTTTTTCCATAGGGGTGTGTACTCAATAGTCGTTGTTGCTGATCTTAAATTTTTGGGTGTCCGTAAAGATGTAAAAGGTTAGATTATTATTCAAGGTCATTTGAGCATTTTTATCAGTGCACTTGTTCCTTTCCCCGGTGTGCTCTCAAGGACAAATACCCCTTCAACAGTTTTCACCCGTGTTTCAATATTTGACAATCCCATTCCCTTATTCTCTTCCCTGCTAAGTGAATTAGTGTCAAACCCGCGGCCGTTATCAGAAAAATGCAAGGTAATGAATTTTTCATGTTTGTTCAGCTCGATATCAATTTTGGAAGCTCCTGAATGTCTTATAGCATTATTTATCAATTCACATACTGCCCTGTATATAACAGCTTCCTTGTCGTTCTCAATCCTGTGGTTTTCCATATTCGATTTGAAGTCGATCTCAACTGCTTTTGTCTGGTTTATTTTTGTTGTGAAATTATTTATAGCACTTGCCAGTCCGAAATTTGACAATATATGAGGACTCAGGTTATCCGAAACATCCTTAATTGTATTTATTGCTTCGTTAATAAGATGATTTGTATTATTCAGTATGACTGTACCGGAGGGATCATTTATTCTTGATGTGAGGGAAGATAATGACATTTTAATAGTTGACAGGATTGGTCCGAGGCCATCGTGAAGATCATTTGCAAATCTTCTCCTTTCGTTCTCTTCAGTGTTTATTATTGCGTTCAGGACTTTTCGTTCAGTCCGCAGACGGTCTGTCTCAGCTCTTTTAAGGGAATAAAAAATCTCCCTTATCAGTGTCACACCGACGATCAGCATAAAAGAAACAAGGACACCGGTCCATTCATCTATCATCTGCCAGGTGTAAGAAGGTGTACCCCTGAAGTATTCAAACAGCTGGATGATTTTCCTTACGGCCATGAAGACGAAGGCTGTTGACAGGAGTATCCACGAGAGACGGTATTTTGTCAGCTTCATAAAGCCAAGGGCAATGGAAGCTGCGGCTATCTGAAACACTATAGAAATAACAAGGGCGATTAATCGGATCATGGCAGTAGGGTTATATTTTACAAAAATAGGAGTTTTTTATTACGGTATTAAGGCTTTAGGGCAATAGGGCTCTACGGCTTTACGGCCCTACGGCCCTACGGCCTTAACGCCCTAACGCCTTAACGCCCTAACGCCTTTGTGCCTTTGTGCCTTTGTGCCTTTGTGCCTTTTTCCTAACTTTGATGCCTTATTAAAGAAAATGCGGCTCATTTACAATATCGGAATTCAAATTTACATTGCCATTGTATGGCTTTCAGCTCCTTTTAACAGGAAAGCAAGATTATGGATAAGCGGCAGGAAGGGCTGGTATCAGAAATTAAGGAATAAAGTTGATCCGGGCGGAAGATATATTTGGGTTCACTGTGCCTCGCTTGGTGAGTTCGAGCAGGGGAGGCCTGTTATTGAGGCTATAAAGAAGGAAGCTGCCGGATATAAAATTATTGTTACTTTCTTTTCTCCTTCAGGTTATGAAATAAGGAAGAACTACGGGCAGGCTGATATTATATGTTACATGCCTGCTGACAGTCGGAGGAATGCTGAAAGGTTCATTGATCTGGTCCGTCCTGAAAAGGTTGTATTTATTAAGTACGAGTACTGGTATAATTATATAACTGTATTGGCTGAAAAGCGGATACCTTTATACATTATTTCAGCTATCTTCAGGAAAGACCAATACTTCTTCCTTTGGTATGGAGGCTTCTTTCGCAGGCTGCTGAACAAGATAGCAGGCTTTTATGTTCAGGACCATCAATCGGCAGATGTTCTAAGGGAAGCAGGACTTAAAAATATTACGGTAGCGGGGGATACCCGTTTTGACAGGGTTATTGAGTTAGCTGAAAAGGCAAGGAATATTAATGAGATCGGATTATTCAGGGGCAATGAAAAATTAGTTGTGGCCGGCAGTACATGGAAGGGAGATGAAGAAATAATAGCAAGGTATATAAACAACTTTTCTGAAAGGATCAAATGGGTCATTGCTCCGCATGAGCCAGAAAATGAGAATATCGAGAGGCTTGAGAAGCTCCTTGATGTCAGGTGTCTGAGGTTTTCACGGTTCAGGGCAGAAGAATGTGATGCTAGAGTGCTTATAATTGACAATATCGGGATGCTTTCCTCAGCATATCGTTATGCGCATGTGGCTGTTATCGGAGGAGGCTTCGGAAGAGGTATTCACAATTTACTTGAGGCTGCCTGCTGGGGTGTCCCTGTACTGTTCGGACCGAATCATAAGCAATTCAGGGAAGCACTTGAACTGAAAGAGAACGGGGGAGGGAAATCCTTTACAAATTATACTGAATTTGAAGAATTGCTTAATGAATTCATGTATGAACAGGCGATCTGTAAAAAAGCTTCAGAAGCAGCATCCAATTATGTGAAAGAAAACGCCGGAGCTACCCATAAAATCATGGCGGGAATCATCTAAAAAAATATTAACAAGCCCCTCTGAAAACTTGTTTATAACTAATCTTTTTTAAATCTGAGGGATAGTATAAAGAGATTTATTTTAGGCCTCCCGTTATAATAAAGGGCTGATTATTTTTGTTGGCATGAAATCAACAATTTACGATAAACTGATAAAATGAATTATTAAACCTAATCTCTATTTCTATGATGACACAATTAAAACGACACTATCTTACTTTATTGTTTATGTTCATTTCCGTCCTTGTTTTCGGGCAGGGATCAACAACTTCTTCAATGAGTGGCAAGATAGTTGACAATTCAGGACAAGCTATGGCAGGTGCGACTGTCCTGGCTATTCACATTCCCTCCGGGGCACAGTATGGGGCTCTGACAAATGCCGAGGGTCTTTACACTATTCAGGGTATGAGACCGGGCGGGCCCTATAGCATTGATATATCCTTTGTTGGTTATGCAAAGAAATCAATTTCGGATATTAATCTGTCGCTTGGAGAATCGTTCCTATTAAATGCCAATCTTGAAGAATCAAGCGCCCAGCTTGGTGAAGTGGTTGTTGTAGGGGCAAGAGCTCCGGTTCTTAACTCGGAAAGGAATGGCGCTTCAATTAACATAAATACAGCTCAGCTGAGTACTATGCCGACAGTTTCAAGGAGCATTAATGATGTGACCCGTCTTACACCTCAGTCAAACGGAAATCAGATAGGCGGCGGGAACTATCGTCAGAACTTCATTACTGTTGACGGCGCTCAGTTCAACAATGCTTTCGGTATTGGAACGAACCTGCCTGGTAATGGTTCACCGATTTCGCTTGATGCTCTCGACCAGATCTCAGTGAATATCACTCCCTATGATGTAAGGCAGAGCGGGTTCATAGGAGCAGCAGTTAACGCAGTAACAAGATCCGGGACCAACGAATTTTCTGGTTCGGCATACACCTATATGCAAAATGAAAGATTCAAAGGCAACAAGGTGGGAGACAAAACATTTGTTAAATCTCCCTCAAGCTACAGTATGCAGGGATTTCGTCTTGGCGGCCCTATAATCAGGAATAAGCTGTTCTTCTTTGTAAACTTCGAAACCGAGAAGTCAAAAGTGCCTGGCCCATCAAGGGTGGCAGCAACTCCTGAAGCACCAGCTGATTATCAGAATAATATAGCAAGACCAACTGCAGAGAGAATGGATCAGATCAGCCAATATCTGAGTGAAACCTATGGTTATGAGACTGGTCCTTATCAAAACTATTCAAATGAGAG
>CAYNRI010000001.1:0-17590 GCA_964399575.1 uncultured Rikenellaceae bacterium | reverse complement strand
TTCAGGGCTACATATTCATTCCAGGATGAGCCGAGAAGCACAGGCGGTAAACTATTCCCGTTTGTCGATATACTTCTTGACGGCAAACCTTATGTATCCTTCGGAACGGAACTCTTTTCATATGGTAATACAAGGGAGGTTAAAACACTCACTTTAAGCGATGATTTTTCATGGTCATGGGGAAAAAATTACCTTACTGCCGGTATCAATTATGAATTTGATGATACTAAAAACGGCTTCATGAGATTTGGTTCAAGCTATTATGTGTTTAATTCATGGGAAGACTTTACAGGCGGCGTTAATCCGAATAACTTTGGTATAACCTTTTCAAATACACCCGGATACTCTCAGGCATTCCCGACATTTAAATTCAGTCAGTTTGCAGCATATATCCAGGATGAGATTACTGTAAGCTCTAAACTTAAGGTAGTAGCCGGTTTGCGTTTTGATCTTCCGACCTACCCGGAACCTCTCAAAAGTCATCCTATAGTTGAGACTCTTAATTTTGGCGGCAAGTTCTATAATACTGCGACTCTTCCGAAAGAAAGGCTGATGTTCTCGCCAAGGTTTGGATTCAATTATGACTTTTCAGATAACCGCTCTCTTGTGCTTCGGGGTGGAACAGGACTATTTACCGGACGTGTTCCTTTTGTATGGATAGTAAGCCAGGCTGGGGATGCAGGCATGCTTCAGACAACACTTACCTATGCTGGCTCCGGAAATACTCCCGGACCATTCAGTCCTGAGATTGATACATATTATCCTCCAACCCAGCCGGCTGCAGGGACGATAGTACCTACAACATTTACTATTATATCGGATGATTTTAAGATGCCACAGACATGGAAAACAAGCCTTGCCCTGGATGCTAAACTGCCATGGGGCATTAAAGGGTCAATTGAAGGGATCTACAACAAAGATTTAAACACAGCTTTCTTTGTAAATGAAGGTCTTAAAGGCGCTCAGCATCTTAATATAGCAGGATATCCGGACAACCGCCTTATGTATCCGGCCTCTCTTTCAGATACTTATTATTATCTGGCTACTTCTTCCGGAGTTATTACACCTACAGGAAACAGGGGAGTATCACCTATAGTACTTGAAAACAGAAAAGGCGGGTATTACTGGTCGATGACAGCCAAAGTTGAAAAATCATTCAAGGGTGGTTTAAACGGGATGCTGGCATATACACACAGTGCTGCAAAAAATCTTGTTGACGGCAGCGGCGATCAGGCAGCTTCTGCATGGAATGGAAATGCAAATGTGAACGGAGCAAACAGCGATGAACTGGGGTTTGCAAGCTATATAATGCCTAATAAGCTTATCGGAGCTCTTTCCTATAAGGTTGAATACCTTAAATTCATGGGCACATCAATATCACTCTTCTATGAAGGTGGTTCGGCAGGTCGCTTTTCTTATGTGTATTCTTCTAACATAGTACGTGACGGAGCAGGATCAAACAACCTGATATATGTTCCCAAGAATCCGTCTGAGATAAACTTCGTTGATTATACATTTACCCCATCAGGAGGATCCCCCATTTCATGGACTGCTCAGGAACAAAGTGATGCATTCTTCGATTACATCGAACAGGATAAATACCTGTCATCAAGGAAAGGCGAATATGCCGAAAGAAACGGAACTGTTATGCCATGGGTCAATAAATTCGATATCAAGATCCAGCAGGATTTCTTCGTGAATGTTGGCGGGAAAAGGAATACGATCCAGTTAAGTCTCGACATTCTGAACGTCGGGAATCTTATAAACAAGAACTGGGGTATTGTACCTTATTACAATCAGAATAATATTCTTGTTATGACAAATAACAGCAGTGTCGTACCAGGTGGTGCAGTTGTTCCCACTTTCAGGCTTAATCCATACAATAACGCGATGATTTCCAAAACTTTCAGGGATAATGTATCATATGCATCAACCTATTCAATGCAATTGGGTATACGTTATATATTTAACTAAGCTTTAGATTATTAAAAGCATAATGAAAGGGCGTCTGATTTCAGCGCCCTTTTTTAATATGTTTCTGTGGACGACATTTAAATGATGGTGTATTAAATACTTATTCGCTCAAATGGCTCCCGGGAACTATTTAAAAATCATAAGTATCAGATAATGAGACGAATGAAAATAGTTAATAAATATGGTCTCAAATGTTAATAAACTTAAAATTTTTGTCTTGCATTACGAATGACCCTTGTCTAATTTAGCAAATACCCGTAAAAAAAATTCACGGTCGTTTAATCTCATTAAAATCAGAGAATAACAAAATTATGGAAGATCTATTTGTCCAGGAACCAGCTATTGCTTCTGATCAAACCAAAGATGAAAAGCAAAAATCAGAGACGCAAAAGAAAGCCGGTGTGAAAGAAAGTAATAAGACAGGCAAAGAGGAGAGGGAGAAGATTGTATATTCTCATGATGAAGCCGTTGAGGCAAGTGTAGTCTACTTCAACGGAGATGAGCTTGCTGCAAGGGTATGGGCCAATAAGTATGCTTTAAAGGATTCATACGGGAACCTGTATGAGAAGACTCCCGACGATATGCATCATCGCCTGGCCCGCGAGATACACCGGATCGAGCTTAAGTATAAGAACCCCCTGCCGGAGGAACTTATTTATAATGTCCTGAAAAACTTCAGATATATTGTACCCCAGGGAGGCCCAATGACAGGCATAGGGAATGAGTATCAGATAGCATCTCTTTCAAATTGCTTTGTTATCGGTAATGATGGATCATCAGATTCCTACGGCGGTATAATGAAGATCGACCAGGAACAGGTACAGCTTATGAAACGGCGCGGCGGCGTCGGACACGATCTTTCTCACATAAGACCAAAAGGTACACCTGTCCTCAATAGCGCACTGACCTCCACAGGAGTAGTTCCTTTCATGGAAAGATATTCAAATTCCACAAGGGAAGTTGCCCAGGATGGGAGAAGAGGCGCCCTTATGCTTTCAATATCAATAAAACATCCGGATTCCGGGAAATTCATCGATGCAAAGATGGAAAGCGGAAAAATTACCGGCGCAAATGTTTCTGTTAAGATCACTGATGAGTTTATGAAGGCTGTTGAGAATAAAACAATATTCAGGCAACAGTATCCGATAAACTCAGATAAACCCAAATTCGTTAATGATGTTGATGCCGTCCAGCTGTGGAATAAGATAATCCATAATGCCTGGAAATCAGCTGAACCCGGTGTACTTTTCTGGGATACAATAATCAGGGAAAGTGTTCCTGATTGCTATGCCGACCTTGGTTTTGCAACAGTCTCGACAAATCCCTGCGGTGAGATACCTCTGTGTCCTTATGACAGCTGCAGGCTCCTGGCTATAAACCTCTTCAGCTATGTGAAGAACCCTTTTACACCCGAAGCAGAATTTGATTTTGATTTATATAAGGAACATGTTGGTCTTGCCCAGAGAATGATGGACGATATTATCGATCTTGAAATGGAAAAGATCGACTCAATACTCGGAAAGATCGATGCGGATCCCGAACCCGATGAGCTTAAAAGGGTTGAAAGGAACCTGTGGAAGAACATAAAGAAGAAATCGGAACAGGGCAGAAGGACAGGAATAGGGATAACTGCAGAGGGCGACATGCTGGCAGCACTGGGTCTGAGGTATGGAAGCGAGGATGCAATAAATTTCTCAGTGGAGATTCATAAAACACTTGCTCTTGAAGCCTACAAATCATCCACTTACCTTGCAAAGGAGAGAGGCCCCTTCACTATCTTTGATTCAGAAAGGGAAAAAAATAACCCGTTCATTATGAGGATGAAAGAGGCTGATCAGGTTTCATATAACAATATGGAGAAATTCGGCCGCAGAAATATTGCCCTGCTTACAATAGCCCCGACAGGAACAACAAGTCTCATGACTCAGACCACATCGGGAATCGAACCGGTCTTCTCTGTCTTTTATAAACGAAGAAGAAAAGTAAACCCCAACGATAAGAATGTAAAGATAACTTTCAGGGACGAGGTCGGTGATTCCTGGGAAGAGTTTAATGTTTTCCACCATAAATTTGTCGAGTGGCTTAAAATAAACGGATACGATCCCGATGAAGTGACAAGGCAAAGTGATGAAGAGATTGAGAAAATAATTGCAAAATCACCATATTACAAGGCAACTGCAAATGATGTTGACTGGGTGGCAAAGGTCAGGATGCAGGGCGCAATACAGAAGTGGGTCGATCATTCTATAAGCGGAACAATAAATCTTCCGGCCGATGTGAAGGAAGAGCTTGTAAGTGAACTTTACCACACAGCATGGAAATGCGGATGCAAGGGAGCAACAGTCTACCGCGACGGATCACGTAACGGCGTTCTTATAACCGGTAAGCCGGAGGGCCGGACTGAAAGGCCAAAAAGACCGAAAGTTCTCGATTGTGATGTTATAAGGTTCAATATAAATGAAGAAAAGTGGGTTGCTTTTGTAGGGCTGAAAGAAAACAGGCCTTATGAAATATTTACCGGTATTGCCGATGAAGAGATCTTCCCTATACCAAAAAGTATTGTAAAGGGTCAGATTGTCAAGATCAAGGATGAAGATGGCAGAACAAGGTACGATTTTCAGTACACCGATAAATACGGTTATAAGAAGACAATGGGAGGGCTCTCGCATATGTTCAAGCCGGAGTTCTGGAACTATGCCAAGCTGATCTCAGGTGTTCTCAGGCATGAGATGCCGATAGCAGATGTTGTGAACCTTGTACAGTCACTCAAACTCGACAGTGAATCTATAAATAACTGGAAGAACGGCGTTGAAAGAGCGCTTAAGAAATATATCCCGAACGGCACAAAAGCAAAAGGTACCTGCGGTGAGTGCGGATCGCATAATCTTGTATATGAAGAAGGATGCCTTATATGCAAGGACTGTGGTTCTTCTAAGTGCGGCTAAGCTTATTTTAACACTTTAAGTTCCTTTCCGATCTTCCCGAAAGCTTCCACAGCTTTATCGAGATGTTCCAGTTCGTGTGCCGCCGAGAGCTGGACACGTATCCTTGCTTCACCTTTCGGAACCACAGGATAATAGAATCCAATAACATAGATCCCCTCTTCAAGCAAACGGGCCGCAAATTCCTGGGATAGCCTTGCATCATAAAGCATTACAGCACATATTGCAGATTTTGTGGGCTTTATGTCGAATCCCAGATTTGTCATACGGCTTATAAAATACTCTGAATTCCTGTGCAGTTTATCCTGAAGGATATTTGTTCCTGTCATCATTTCTATCATCTTTATTCCTGCAGCGGCTACAAGAGGCGGAATTGAATTTGAAAAGAGGTAAGGACGCGACCTCTGCCTGAGGAGTTCAATAATCTCTTTCTTCCCGGTAGTGAATCCTCCAATTGCCCCTCCGAAAGCCTTGCCCAGAGTACCGGTGATTATTTCTACCCTGCCCATTAAGTCGTATAGTTCGGTAACACCTCTTCCTGTTTCACCAACAACACCGGCAGAATGTGATTCATCAACCATAACTATTGCGTCATATTTATCTGCAAGTTCGACTATCTTTCTCAGAGGCGTCACATTGCCATCCATCGAAAAGACCCCGTCAGTTACGATCATCCTTAATCTTTGGGCCTGCGCAAGCTTAAGCAGCTTCTCAAGGTCATCAGTATCAGCGTTGGCATATCTGTATCTCTGGGCTTTGCATAAGCGGACACCATCTATAATTGAAGCATGATTAAGGGAATCGGATATAATAGCATCCTCCTCTGTAAGAAGTGGTTCAAAAACACCACCGTTAGCATCGAAGCACGCAGCATAGAGTATTGTGTCCTCAGTCCGGAAGAACCTGGCTATTTTCCTTTCAAGCTCCTTGTGGAGATCAGTTGTTCCGCAGATGAAGCGTACAGACGACATGCCATACCCGTGATCCTCGAGAGCCGACTTTGCAGCTTCGATAAGATATGGATTATTAGACAAACCAAGGTAATTATTGGCGCAGAAATTAATAACCTTCTGTCCTGTTTCAAGTTCTATCTCGGCACCCTGAGGACTAACAATTATCCTTTCGTTTTTGTAAAGGCCGGCATCCCTTATCTCCTGTAAAGTTTTATCAAGATGGATCTGGAAGTTCTTATACATATCTTTTATTGTTTACTTGTCTGACTTTAAATGATGCAATTTAACCGTGTTGTGTTGCAGGTCAGTCCCAGTTAAGTATCACCTTCCCGCATTTACCCTCCTCCATGATATCGAAACCTTTCTGAAAATCATCTATACTGAAACGATGGGTTATAACCGGATCAAGATCTATTCCTCCGATTATCATCTGTTCCATTTTATACCAGGTTTCCCACATCTCCCTGCCATAAATACCTTTGAGTGTAATAGCCTTGAATATAATTTCGCTCCATGGAACTTCAAAATCTGATGGAAGGATTCCGAGAAGAGAAATGCTTGACCCGTTATACATGTTACTTATCATCTCGACAAATGCCGCGGGCGATCCTGACATTTCCATGCCTATATCAAATCCTCTCATTTTCAATAATTTAACTGTATCAGATATCTTTTCTCCCTTTGAAGGGTTAACTGTCAGGGTAGCTCCCATCTTTTTTGCAATATGAAGGCGGTAATCTGAAAGGTCGCTTGCTACAATGAACCTGGCTCCGGCAAATCTGGCTATTGCCACTGCCATTCCTCCTATGAGGCCGGCGCCTGTTATCAGGACATCCTCTCCGATAAGGGGGAAAGAAAGAGCTGTATGAGTTGCGTTCCCGAAAGGGTCCATTATAGCTGCCCAGTCATCAGGGATCCTGCTATCTAGGGGTATGACGTTGGAAGATGGTATTTTAAGGTATTCAGCGAAAGATCCGTCGACATGTACGCCGATGCCAACAGTGTTTTCGCAGACATGTTCTTTACCCCGGCGGCAGTTCCTGCAATGACCGCAGGCAAGGTGACCTTCACCCGTGACCCTCTCCCCAGGCTTAAGGTTTGTAACGCCAGCTCCCATTTTCTCAATAGTGCCCATATATTCATGGCCAATCACCATGGGAGTCTTAATTGTCTTTTTTGACCACTCATCCCACCTGTAAATATGAAGATCCGTGCCACAGATTGCAGATTTTTTGATCTTTATTATTACATCATTCAATCCCGGTTCAGGGACGGGCACCTCCTGCATCCACAAACCCCTTTCAGGCCTGGCTTTCACAAGAGCTTTCATTGTTTTCATGGAGAACTGTTTAACAATATTTAACAAAAGTAACACAAATGTAATATAATTCAGAACCACAAAAACTGATATAAGCCATACTGTTTTTATGAGACGGTTTGCCTATATTTGTGTATTAACTTGAAAATTATCAGTATGCAGCAGGTGCGGGTTCGTTTTGCTCCCAGTCCTACAGGACCTCTTCATATAGGAGGTGTAAGGACGGCCCTTTATAACTATCTGTTTGCCAGAAAGAATAAAGGGACTTTTATCCTGAGAATTGAAGATACCGACCAGGGTCGTTTTGTCGAAGGCGCTGAGTATTATATTATTGAATCACTTAAATGGTGCGGTATTAATATTGATGAGGGAATAAAGGAAGGAGGACCCTTCTCGCCCTATCGTCAGAGTGAAAGAAAAGAGATCTACAGGCAATATGCGGATCATCTTATCAATACAGGGGCTGCATATTATGCCTTCGATACACCCGAACAACTTGAACAGGCAAGAACAAATGCTGAAAAGGAAGGGAAGACATTCCTTTACAACGCTTCAGTCAGGGATAAAATGCAGACATCGCTGTCGATGACTGAGGAGAATTGCAGGGCCCTGATCGAAAAGGGAGTGCCCTATGTTATCAGATACAGGATGCCACTCGATGAAGATATCAATTGCGACGACCTCATTCGCGGCCATATTGTTGTTCATTCCGGCACCCTTGATGATAAAGTGCTTTTCAAATCAGACGGAATGCCGACTTATCATTTGGCAAACGTAGTTGATGACCATTTAATGGAGATAAGCCATGTTATTCGGGGCGAAGAATGGTTGCCCTCACTCCCGCTTCATTTCATGCTGTACAGGTCATTCGGCTGGAACAGGCCACAGTTTGCTCACCTGCCCCTTCTTCTCAAACCTGACGGTAAAGGCAAACTGAGCAAAAGGGACGGAGATAAGATGGGTTTCCCTGTATTCCCGCTCTACTGGCCCTATGGTGAAACAGCTAAAGGTTATCGAGAAGAGGGTTATTACCCTGAAGCCTTTGTTAACATGCTTGCACTTCTGGGCTGGAATCCCGGCACGGAGAAGGAAATATTCAGTATGGATGAACTGATAGATTCATTTTCAATTGAGAGGGTCCATAAGGCAGGATCACGCTTCGACCCGGAGAAAGCTAAATGGTTCAATCATCATTATCTTCAGCTTAAAAGCAACAAACAGCTTGCAATTGAATTCAGGGAATTCCTGAGAGCCAAGGGTTTTCATCATGATATTGTTGAGCTTGAGAAACTTGTCTCGCTTGTAAAAGAAAGGGTGAATTTTGTGAAGGAGATATGGAAAGAATCGGATTTCTTCTTCGCTGCTCCTGAATCATATGATAAGGCGGTTATTAACAAGAGATGGAAAACCGAAACTCCTGCTCAGCTAATGGAAATCAGTCAGGTACTTGATGCTATACCTGATCTGAACGCCGCAGTTACTGAAGAGGCGGTTAAGGCCTGGATTGCCGGTAAAGGGTATAACACAGGTGATGTAATGAATGCCTTACGGCTTGTAATAGTCGGAGCATCAAGAGGACCTCATATTTTTGACATAATTGAATGGCTGGGTAAAGAGGAGACTCTCAAAAGGATTGAAAGAGGGATATCCACAATAGGGACATCGGTATCATGAATCTTCCGGGGCCAGATGATTATATTGATATTCACACCCATGGTGCTCAACAGGCAGAAGGGATCTATTCAATCGAGACTCTTATGGCCCATGAGCAGAGACTTCCTGAAGGGATCCAGGGTTTAGCCTATACTTACGGAATTCATCCATGGCACCTTACTGAGTCAAATTATAAATATTTGCTGACCAGGGTTATTAAGATGATGCCAAATCCATTGATAATTGCTGTCGGTGAAGCAGGATTTGATAAAATAAAGGGTCCGTCAGCAGATATGCAGCGGAAGGCATTTGAAGCCCAGGTTTTTATTTCAGAAGATTACAGGAAACCTCTTGTAATACATTGCGTAAGAGCATGGGAAGAACTGCTTTTGGTTCATAAGAAGTTAAAACCGCAGATGCCATGGCTGGTACATGGCTTCAGGGGTAAGAAAGAGCTTGCCCTGCAGCTTATCTCAAGGAACATGTATCTTTCATTCTGGTTCGATTTCATTGTGAGACCGGAGTCATCAGGATTGGTTAAAAGCCTCCCCCGTGAAAGGATCTTCCTTGAGAGTGACGGGGCTGAAGTTGATATAAGGGACCTGTATAAAAAAGTCGCTGCTGATCTTGAACTTGAGCAGGATGAATTAAAGGATCAGATATTGAGAAATTTTATGCAGTTCTTTAATATCAGACAAAGCTAAAACCGATTTTTATTATGTCGACTGACTGGCTTGACAGGACTAAGATGCTGATTGGAGAAGAGGGCCTGAACAGACTTCTGTCAGCAAGGATCCTTGTTGTAGGGTTGGGAGGGGTAGGCGCTTATGCAGCTGAAATGATATGCCGGGCAGGAACAGGGTCAATTACAATAGTCGATGGCGACAGGATCCAGCCATCGAACAGGAACCGTCAGTTGATTTCCCTGAAAAGTACAGAAGGCTTATTAAAAGCTGAGGTTATGGGATCGAGACTGCTTGATATCAATCCTGATCTGAACCTGGAGATAATAAGTGAATATATCAGGGATGAGCGAATGGTTGAGATCCTTGACATGGGATATGATTATGTTGTGGATGCAATAGACACCCTGTCGCCAAAAGTATTTCTGATATATCATTCGCTGCAGAGGAAATATCCTGTTGTAAGCTCAATGGGGTCAGGAGGTAAATTTGACCCGCTTAGGATATCAGTTACAGATATCTCCGAAACAACCGACTGCACTCTCGCCAGAATACTCCGCAAGAGACTGCACAGGCTCGGTGTCAGGAGCGGAGTAACAGCTGTCTGGTCACCTGAAGCTACTGATAAGACCAGGATCCTTCCTGCAAACGGAGAGGTAAATAAAGCATCAGTGGTAGGTACTATCTCCTACATGCCGGCAGCATTCGGAATAGCCTGTGCCTCGGTAGTTATCCGAGATCTGGCAGGGATCAGCCATTGACAGCTCCGCGCTTCTTCGTACGCCCGGCTCTCACTAACATATAGTACACCACTAATCCGATAAGAGTGATCCCTATTCCTATTAAAGACTGTAATGGTCTGTTGGCAAATACATATAACATCATACAACCCTCCACCAGGATGAAGAATACAGGGATAAAGGGATATCCGAAGGTATGGTACAATTCTTCATTATTCTTTTTCATTCTGTATCTGATCACAAATACACCGGTTACCGATAGTATTGTGAATATGCTGAGAGTAAAGCCTATAAGAGTCATTATTTGCTCGAAGGTTGATGTTCCGATAAGTAAGAGGGCAACGATTGTAAGAAGGATAGTGGCAAAAAAAGGTGAACCGCTCTTGTTTTCAGTTCCAAGGAATCGGAGCAGTTTATAATCCTCAGCAATAGCCTGAGTAACCCTGGGGCCAATTATAAGCAGAGAGTTTATTGAAGCAATCAAACCAATTGAAATAAGGAGGGCGACAAATTTTCCTCCTGATTGTCCGAATATGTTTTTAGCAGCAAGGAAGGCTATATCTATTTGTCCTTCCAGTTCCTGTATTGGAACAGTGTAAAGGAAAATAAAATTAAGAAGAGTATATAAGAATAGTACTATCAGTGTTCCGGAGATCAGAATAAAAGGAAGGTTCCTGACAGGATCTTTTACCTGGTGTGTTATGTAGGCAGCCGAATTCCATCCTGAATAGGCAAAAGATACATAAACCAGAGATACTGCGAAAGCCGGATTTATGATTTCTTTAAAGTCTGATTGTCTGAAGCTGAGTTCAAAATCCGGATGGTGACCTTTAACAAATCCTATTATGCATAATGCGAGTATCAATGATACATTTATGGCGGCTGTAATGAAGTTAAAATTTGTGCCGGTTCTGAAACTTGTGGTATTGAGCACAGTAAGGATGACAATTACAACTACGGCAATAATCACAGGAGCGATTGGGATCAGGTTCCCGGCATATGTTCCGAGTGCAATGGCTGAAATTGCCATTGGTGCTGCAAATCCTATTGTCATTGAAATAAAACCCGACATAAATCCTAAAGATGGATGGAAGATTTTGGTAAGGAATATGTATTCACCTCCTGATTTTGGATACCTGACAGCCAGCTCGCCGTATGTAAGAGCGCCACAGAAAGCGACAAGTCCTCCGGTTATCCAGATAAATACAAGTGCCAGAACTGAATGTACTCCCGCAGCCTGTAACCCAAGGCTTGTATAGACACCGGTACCGATCATGTTTGAGACAACTATAGATGTAGCACGGACGGGACTAATTAGTTTTCCTTTGTTCAAAATATATTATTTTAATGAAAGGGATAAATGTAATAAACAAAATAAATCATTATTTATCAGCTTTCTTATAGCTTATTGAAACACCTCCTCCGGCACTGTTTACGGTTGTTTCATAATTAGGCAGGCTTCTTACATAAGTCAGAAACTGTGCCTGGCCTCCATAGCCGCCATATCCCCTGCCTCTTTCACTTACATTATGAGCTGTGAAACAGCCTCCAACCTTAAGTTTTGGATCAATATCTATGAAATAATTCTTATACCATTCCTTATCAGCATCACTGAATACAAAATCAAAAGGCCCTTTGAGTTCTTTCACAAGCTGATGGGCATCTGCAAGACGCGCATCAATATATTCAGATAATCCGGCATCGCGGAAATTCTGAACAGCTTCCCTGTGCCTTCCTTCATCAACATCAATTGTAATTAGCTTACCGCCGGTTTTGCTCAGGGCCCAGGCAATCCAGATACCTGAATGGCCGGTGGAGGTTCCTATTTCAAGGGCACTTTTATAATTATTCCTTATGATTATATCATGAAGGAGCTTGCCATCCACTTCAGGAACGTTCATGTCGTACCAGCGCCGGGAACTGAGAAACTTCCTGACCCTTTCATCGAGAGCCGGATTTTCTTTAAGATTCTGTGATTTCAAGGGGATTAAAAATATAAGAAGTGTTGTTGTCAACATCAGCTTCTGAATGATATTACTTACATTCATATTGTCAGTATTAATTTATTGACTGTAATTCTATAATTATGATTATCAGTAATCTTACCCAATGTTTAATTGATTTTCTTCGTCTACCCCGACCCCAGGGGGAGCGAAGAAAATCAATTTACTCCCCCTGGGGTTGGAGTAATTAAATTGATTTTCGAGCGATTTTTTACATTATTGTAATGATTCCTGATAGTCATCAATCTTTCATTATTGACATCTAAATATAAGCGATTATTCCTGATCATCTTTAAAATCAGGATCCTTAAAATTTTGTATTTAATAACTTTTAACTTTTAATGAGACTTATTCAATATGAGAAATATAAACAACGGAATGGCTTATTTGTTATCTTATATCTACGTTATCTGTGAAATTAATTTATAATTTTACATCTGACATCTTTTAAATAGTAATATCAGAAATAAGGCAATATGAGTTTCTCAGATTTCATAACAAATCAAGGAAAAAAGGTAAACAAGGATGCGTTTGTATATCTTGTTCAGGTCTCAAAAGTAGATGGTAAGATAAAGAAGTCAGAACTTAATCTGCTTCACAAGGAAGGAAGGAAATTCGGGCTGACCGAACCAGAGATTGACCATCTTATTAACTCGGAAAAGGATCATCAATATCATCCGCCTTATTCGCTTGAAGAAAAATTCGGTCATATATATAATATGGCTGTGATGATACTTGCTGATTGTGAGGTAACGGACAACGAGAAGAAAGTATTAAAAAAATTCGCAATTGAAGCAGGATTTGACTATTCAAAAATAGATTCGCTGATAGATGTGCTTATTGAGGGCGTAAAGACAAATTACGAAGAAGAGAGGCTTTTCAGGAAATTCAGAAGAGTCCTTCTTAGCTGATCACAACAATATTCACCCTTGATCGGAAAGCTAAAATTAATCACCTGATATCTTATCAGTCAGAAAATTAATATTCTTATTTATTTCCTTATTACACAATTTTTTGCTAAATTGTAAGGATATTATCTGATCGATAACCAAACCAATATTATTGCGATGAGAATCCTTATTACAGGACTTGTTGCGTTCGTTATCTGGTGTTTTATATCAGCATGGCTTTATAATGACAAGTTATTACCTGTTCTGAAAAAACCGGTTAGCGGACTGACAATTCCCGACAAACAAACAATGTTGGCTGATTCTTTAGCAAAGCTCAAAGAATCTATGCCTAAAGACCTCATGATCTATTTTGAATTCAATGATTCCAGATTCAAACCGGATCCGCAGACAAATAACAATATTCTTCCGTTCAAGGCCTGGCTTGAAAAATATCCCGGGTCAAGTATTTCTGTTACCGGTCATACCGATATTGTGGGAACACCGGAATATAACTATGAACTGGGATTGAAAAGAGCTCAGGCAGTTACCCAATATCTTATAAATCAGGGTATGCCGGCAAACAGGATAATTACTGAATCATCGGGTGAAAGCAGACCTGTTGCCAGCTTTATTACAGCAGAAGGAAGAGCAAAGAACAGAAGGACAGAAATATCAATAAAATTTTAAAGTAATGAACATATCAATTATACAACCCGCAATGTCAGTTGCAGGAGCTGTTATCACAATAGTTGCATTGCTCCTTGTTGCAGCACTGATAGGATACCTTACAGCATGGTTCTATGCAAAATCAGTTTATACTCCTGTTATCAGGAAGCTTGAGGAAGAAAAAGCCGAACTAGAGAGAGAAGTTGCCGGCCTGAGAGATAATGTATCAAGGCTTAATAAGCAGATTGATAATCTCAACGGCAAAATAGGTGAACTGGAATCCAGCCTGAAAGAAAGGGCTAAAGAGATCACTGGGCTTAAGGCAAGGCTAAAGGAGTAACCCGAAGGATCATTCTTTTATGACTCACTTATCAGCGACTCATTCATTCGCTGATATCTGAATGATATTCCTGCAGGGATTTGACCTTGTATTCTCCGTTCTGTCTCTCCTTAATACCCTGTGTCGCTGACAATGCAGCCGAGGTGGTTGTTATATAAGGGATTTTATATTTGATCGCGTTTTTCCTGATATACGAATCATCATATTCGCTTAGCCGTCCGGCAGGGGTGTTGACAACAAGATCGATCTCACGGTTCTTTATAGCATCTACTATATTAGGTCTTCCTTCGTGAACCTTGAGGATAAGTTCAGCCTTTATGCCGTTATCTTCAAGAAATTTTCTGGTGCCACCTGTTGAGACTATACGAAATCCCATGTCAAAGAAATTCCTGGCGGCCGGCAGGATACGGTTCTTGTCACGGTCAGCAATAGTTATCAGTACAGTTCCTTTAATTGGAAGTGTTGATTGTGTTGCCTCCTGCGATTTGAAGAAAGCCATTCCATAGGTATCAGCCATTCCGAGGACCTCTCCGGTAGATCGCATTTCCGGCCCAAGTAAGGGATCGATAGCAGGGAACATATTGAAGGGGAATACAGCCTCCTTAACGCCGAAATGTTTAAGAGACCTGTTCTTAAGCCCGAATTCTGACAGCTTCTGCCCGAGAAGTATCTGGGTAGCTATCCTTGCCATTGATATGTTGCAGACTTTTGACACCAGAGGAACGGTACGCGATGCCCTTGGATTAGCCTCAAGTATATAAACAACATCCTCATAAATTGCGTATTGGATATTCAGAAGTCCGACAACTTTCAGTTCCATGGCGATCCTTCGGGTGTAATCGTATATTGTCTTCTTATGCTCCTTTGGAATGACAACAGAAGGTATTACGCAGGCTGAGTCGCCTGAATGAATCCCGGCATATTCAATATGCTGCATTACAGCCGGGACAAAGGCATCTGTTCCGTCTGATATTGCATCAGCCTCTGACTCAATTGCATCTTCAAGGAATTTATCAAGCAGCAGGGGTCGGTCGGGTGACACCCCGACAGCTTTTGTAACATATTCCCAGAGCATCTCCTCGTCAATAATGATCTTCATTGCCCTTCCTCCAAGAACGTAAGAGGGCCGGATCATCAGAGGATAGCCGATTCTTCCGGCTATCGACAGTGCCTGCTCCATATCGCTTGCCATTCCCGATTCGGGCTGAGGGATACCCAGCTTTTCAATTACATTCCTGAACCGGTCACGGTCCTCAGCAAGATCGATTGTATCCGGTGTAGTACCAAGGATCCTGACCCCTGCTTCTGCAAGCTCCTTTGCCAGGTTGAGAGGAGTCTGGCCGCCAAACTGGACTATAACGCCTTCAGGTTTTTCCTTCTCGTAAATACTCAGCACATCTTCAGCTGTAAGAGGTTCAAAGTAGAGCCTGTCAGATGTGTCATAATCAGTTGAGACTGTTTCCGGGTTACAGTTGACCATTATTGATTCATAGCCAGCTTTGCGGATTGCAAAGGCTGCATGGACGCAGCAGTAGTCGAACTCAATACCCTGACCGATCCTGTTTGGCCCGCCTCCGAGGACCATTATCTTTTTTCTGTCAGATACTTTTACTTTATCAGGAGCATTGTATGTTGAGAAATAATATGCAGCATTCTCCACACCGCTTACCGGAACAGGTTCCCATGCTTCAGTAATTCCAAGGCTGATACGCCGGGTCCTTATTGTTTTTTCAGGTATCTCAAGGAGTTTTGAAAGATATCTGTCTGAGAAACCGTCTTTTTTTGCCCTTATAAGGATATCATCAGGAGGCAGGTTCCCTTTATATGTCAGTATCAGCTCTTCCTCATCTACAAGCTCTTTCATCTGTGAAATAAACCAGGGCTTGATAAATGTTCTCCGATACAGATCATCTGTATCTGCTCCCTTTCTCAGAGCTTCATACATAATAAATTGTCTCTCGCTTGAAGCATGGTTCAGCAGATTGAGCAATTCTTCAAGAGACTTTTTATTGAAGTCTTTTGCAAACCCGAGACCATAGCGTCCGATCTCAAGAGATCTTATTGCTTTCTGAAGAGCTTCCTTGTAAGTTTTACCGATGCTCATCACTTCTCCTACTGCCAGCATCTGGGTACCAAGCCTGTCCTCAAGTCCTTCAAATTTCTCAAATGCCCAGCGGGCGAATTTTACAACTACATAATCGCCGGAAGGAGTGTATTTGTCAAGGGTGCCTTTTCGCCAGTAGGGGATCTCATCAAGTGTCAGCCCTCCTGCAAGCAGTGAGGAGATAAAAGCGATAGGGAACCCTGTTGCCTTTGAGGCAAGAGCCGAGGAACGGGATGTCCTTGGATTTATTTCAATTACTACAACACGGCCTGTTTTCGGGTCGTGGGCAAACTGCACATTGGTACCGCCAATAACCTCAATGGCTTCAACAATGTCGTAAGCATATTTCTGCAGGCGTTTCTGAAGATCTCCGCTTATTGTAAGCATCGGGGCGGTACAGTATGAATCACCGGTATGGACACCCATGGCATCGACATTTTCAATGAAGCATACAGTGATCATCTTGTTTTTGGCATCCCTGACAACTTCCAGTTCCAGCTCTTCCCAACCCAGTACAGATTCTTCTACAAGTACCTGGTTTACAAGGCTTGCAGAAAGGCCCCGGCTGGCTATTGTCCTTAGCTCCTCGACGTTATATACAAGTCCCCCTCCCGTACCTCCCATTGTATAGGCAGGTCTTATTACAACCGGATATCCGAGTTCATTCGCTATTTTTTCTGCATCTTCGACACTGTTAACAGCAGTGCTTTCAGGCATGCCAATGCCAAGGCGGTTCATTGTCTCCTTGAAAGCAATCCTGTCTTCCCCGCGTTCAATTGCATCAATATTGACACCTATAACCTCAACATTATATTTTGAAAGGATACCCTTTCGGGCCAGAACAGAAGAAAGGTTTAGTCCTGTCTGTCCTCCAAGGTTGGGCAGTAAGGCATCAGGTCGTTCCTTTTTTATTATTTCTGTAAGAGCGTATTCATTCAATGGTTCAATATATGTGGCATCTGCAATCTCAGGATCTGTCATAATGGTTGCCGGATTGGAGTTCACAAGCACAATTTTGTATCCCAGTGACCTTAATGCTTTGCAAGCCTGTGTTCCGGAATAGTCAAATTCGCATGCCTGTCCTATGATGATCGGTCCTGAGCCGATAATCAGTATTTTATTGATATCATTACGTTTGGGCATAATAAAAAAGATATAAAATATAGGTCCGAAATTTAATATTCAAATCGGAAAGGAGAGAATTTAAGGGAGTAAAAGATTCAGAAAGATATAAACTATTAAAGCTTCATTTTTAAGGTCAGCAAATGAAGAACTCCGCTTATATTGAAATTTATCCTGAAATTCATCAGATTTTCATTTTTGT